>NIUT01000174.1:11057-47118 GCA_002254365.1 Nitrospira sp. UW-LDO-01 | reverse complement strand
ATATTTATGTGACCATGCCATGGTGTTTTAAGAGCTGAGGCAGGGAGGCCCAGAGATGATTGAGGCCACGAGCGAACCGGTTCGGTATCAGACTCAGCTCAGCAATGGAGTACATTCCGCCGCCTCGGATAGCACGCGAGACAAGGGCGGAAACGAATCCGGCCTTCACTCTCATGACCTGCTGGAAGCGGCGTTGGCGTTCAGAAAAGAGTGAGCTGGCTAGCCAAGGAGCCTGCCTAACGATTCAATCGCGCAAACTGCCAACAGCCCAGCTACGTCTCGCACATGCTGAGTCGCCGGCTGGTCGATAGCGCCCGTACGGAGTGAGGAGAGTCATGAAGGCCGCGTTCGTGATTTTTGATCGTATGACCTCTCTGGATTTCATCGGGTTGTATGACCCCGTCACCCGTCTGAAGTCCATGAAGATCATGGACGATTTCGAGTGGCGTCTCTGTGCAACCTCAAATCGTGTGGTCGACGACCGAGGACTCCGGATCGAGGTGGACATCGTCGCTCAGCCGCTTGGTTCCTTTGACCTACTGTTCGTACCAGGCGGGTTCGGGACGAGAACTCTCCAGCATGATCCTGAGTTCATCAATTGGCTGAAGACTGCTCACTCGGCGAGCCTGAAGGTATCGGTTTGTACCGGAGCTCTTCTGCTGGGCGCTGCGGGTTTTCTTTATGGCCGTCTTGCGACCACGCATCCGAACGCCTATACGGAACTTCAAGCCTACTGTCGGTCAGTCGTTCATGACCGAGTAGTCGACGAGGGTGATATCGTCACGGCAGGCGGCGTCTCATCCGCAATCGATGCAGGGCTGCATATCGTACAGAAATTCGCAAGTGCAGAGGCCACAACAGAAGCTTGAATCCGAGCTAATGAAGAAGCCTCGGTCTTTGCGATAGACTTGCCCACTGAAGACGCAGGGATAGAACGCATGGCGATGCAACCGGAAAGGGTCGTTCCATTTTGACGCTCATTGGATCAATACCGGGCGATGTTTGTCTTGTCTTCCGAAGATCTCGACCAAGCGATCATCGGTGTCGGTGACGGTCCGGCCAGTTTCAATGCCGAGATGGCGGCGTCAGGACACTCCGTAGTATCGGTGGATCCGCTGTACGCTTTCCCGGCTCGTGAGATCGAACGGCAATTCTATGCGGTGGTCGACGGCGTCATCGATCAAGTGAAGACCACCCCGAACGATTGGGTATGGTCCTATCACCGGTCGCCGGAGCATCTGAAAGAGCATCGCACCACGGTGCTGCGCCGCTTTCCCGCCGACTATGAGGCGGGAACGGCGGAGGGGCGGTACCGTACTCGACCAGATCATTCAATCCCATCAATAATTGTGGCTCAGCTATAGCCATCAGCATCTGCACCGGATACGCTCGAAACTCGCACGCATTCGGGTGCCGGTCATGTGGAGTGCCGAGGGTACCATCTTCCCCTTGTCACACGCCTCACCCATCGTGCGCGCGTTGCCGCAGGCCAAGATGGTCACCATCAGCCGATGTGGGCACTGGTCGCTGCTCGACGCACCGGAAGAAGTCGCCCAATTCATGATACAGTTTTTCAGCGCCAACGGCCTTGCGTGACCAGGAGATGCGCCCAGCGAACGAGGGTTCAGAGACAGGGGCAGCTCTTGAAGTCACACCTGCGCCAATCCCCATTGGGCCTCGTCAGCCCGTTCCCCATCACCTCAGCAGTTGTCCGCCCCTTACTGAGAGAGCGCCGAGATTTCTCGTTGTATTCGTTGTGGAATCCGGTAAGATTCGCGATCACGTCACTGGGCAGATGTGTCGGCCTGAGAGGCGGCCGTAGGGTTGCAAGACCTGATATTGTTGAACGCGACGTTCGGCAGAGGAACGCACATACGATGTCTTCAGGGTCTGGTGAAATCATCGGGCTGTACGAGCGACAGGCGGAGGCTTGGGGTCGAATTCGTAATGCCGCTCTGATCCTTGAGCGGGAGTGGATGGAACGTTTCGTGGCGCTACTTCCCTCAGGGGGCTCCGTGCTGGACTTAGGGTGCGGCTCGGGTTGCTATGGAGACAAACGTGGTCGTGCTCGAGCCCGAGCTCGCCGAAATGTTCCCGAATACCAAGGCGGTCAACGAGGCGTTGCGAGGACTTTTGGATGTCACGGTGACCACAGCACGCCTCACTCGTCGCTCAACCGGGCGCGTTAAACAGCAACGAGTCGGTCAGCCTTGCGTTGGGTCGCAGGAACGACCCAGGGGAGAACGGCATTCGGCTGTTCAAACGTGAGCTGAGACGGTTCCGTTAGCGTGTTTGAGCAGATATGAAGGAGAACTGATTCTTGCAGCACCGCATCTCCACATCCGTACGGATTGACATCCAAGCACGCTCACTGGCACGGGACAACGCGAGAAATCTGATCCCAGAGACAAGCAGGTACGCGTAGCATGCCAACGATTTCCATGTTTTACGGGATTCTCATTCGGATGTTCTTCTGAGACATCGAGAGGCATCACGGACCACACATCCACGCTGATTATCAAGGTCAAGTGGCGGTATACTCTATTCCTGACGGGGCGCTTCTCGCAGGCGATCTGCCTTCGAACAAGCACAAACTCGTCGTCGCGTGGATCGAGATTCATCAAGAAGATTTGCTTGCCGACTGGGATTTAGCGGTCAGCGGGAAGAAGCCTTTTCCAATCAAAGGACTTGACCAATGACAATTACAGAACTACAGGCACAACCAAACTGGATGCTCTCCATTGTGGCAGAGGACGGTCGTATTGGTCGGTTTGATGTGAGCCCTTACCTTCAATATGAGGCGTTCGAGGGGCTTCGAGATCAGAACGAATTTATGAAGATCATCAATGGCGGCTACTTTGTCGCCTGGGACTGCGGGGCTGACCTATCCGTGGACACGATTGAGGCACGGTGGCAGGTGATTGGAAAAGCCGCCCAACGGACAACTGCCTAACACATCGCTCTATTGAACTCCAGTGACCTTTCCCCACCGAGTTCCACCGGGAGGCACTCAGGAGTCCCCATGCCGCTGGTCTTCCAACCTCCCTTCATCACCATGTTGATGGTCGTCACCGCATGGCTGATGCATGCCTTTCTTGGTCCATGGGATACGGTTCTACGCATGCCCCGGATAGGGACTCTACTGATGCTACTTGGTTCCGGCTTCATGCTGTGGGCACGCGTTCTCTTCACCTCTCGCAAGACCACCTTGTTTGTCGGGCAGTCGTCCACACAACTCGTGTGCGACGGTCCGTTTCGAGTTTCGCGCAACCCGATGTATGTCGGAGTCCTGGTCTCGCTCGTCGGTCTCGCCTTGTGCGTTGGGATGCTGCCCCTGTATCTAACCGTGCCGAGTGTCTTTGTGGTCTTCAACTTCTTCCACATCCCACGTGAGGAAGCTATGTTGCGCGAGGTATTTACCGAGCGGTATCGTACCTATACGAACGAGGTGCGTCGGTGGCTCTGATCCCCAGCATCGCGATTGCACTGAGTGTCGCCTTCACCAGTCTTTCGCTGATGCATGTCTATTGGCTGTTGGGCGGGCCTGTCGGGCGGCTGGCTGCCATTCCTGAGATTGATGGCAAACCTGTGTTCCAGCCGTCTGCTGTGGCCACGTTCGTCGTAGCGGCAGGGTTAGCGCTGTGCGCTTTGTTGCTTGTCGCCACTGCCGGAATGGTGGCGCTTCCACTCTCAAAGTCCGTCCTTGTGTGGCTGACCCGTGGGCTGGCGTTGGGATTACTCTTGCGTGCAATGGGAGATTTTCAATTGGTCGGATTTTTTAAGTGTGTCCGCCATACTCGGTTTGCGTGTCTGGATACGGCAGTATACTCACCACTGTGTATGGCGATGGCCATTGGTTCTGCCATTGTTGGGTTTGCCTAACAGGGCACTCAAGGGGACGCGTTGCTTCGCGGTATGGTATCTGTCTTGAGCAGTGGCATGTCTATTCGACCCGAAAAAACACAGGACTTGACTGCTGTCTGTGCAGTACATGAATCTGCATTTGGGTGGCTGGCCGAAGCCCGTCTCGTCGCCGTGTTACGCGGACACGCGCAACCCGTTATCTCCCTCCTCGCAGAGGATGCAGGCGTCATCGTCCGGCACATCCTGTTTTCCCCCGTTTGTCCTCTCCGACCACCCCGAACGACAGATCATGGGCCTTGGGCCACTGGCGGTTGCGCCAGAGCATCAGCGCAGCGGCATCGGGTCGGCGCTTGTGCGCGCCGGCCTCGAACAGTGCAAGCATCTCAGCTTCGAGGCCGTCGTGGTGTTGGGAAACCCTGCGTACTACCGACGCTTTGGCTTCACGCCCTGTGGATCTAGTCATACCGTAATGCGGCGACCGGTTCGAGTTTCGCGGCTTGATTGGCCGGATAGATCGTCGCTAAAAAGCTGATCAGGATGGCGGAGCCGGCTACCAGGAGCACATCTTCCGTCAGCACGTGAACTGGAATGGTCGAGATTTCATAGACGGTCGGATCGAAGGTCCAATAGGTTTGAATCAGCCACAGAAAGGCATAGCCCAACGGAATGCCGACGGCTGTCCCCACAAGGCCGATGATCAGCCCATTCAGCATGAAAATCCGCCGGATGCTGCGCTCGGTTGCGCCCATCGCTTTGAGAATGGCGATTTCTTTTTGTTTCTCCTTCACGAGCATCGTCAAGGTGCTCACGATGTTGAACGAGGCGACAACCGTGATGAGGACGAGGAGCAGAAACATCATCGTCTTCTGCAGCTTCAAGGCCGAGATGGTGTTACGGTTCATCTGCATCCAGTCTCTGGCCCCGTGGCTGAATCCAAGCGCCTGTTCGATCTGGTGGGCGATGTCGCCGGCACGGAAGACATCCGTCACCTTGACTTCGATCCCGGTGACGCTCGCGCCCAAGTTGAAAAATCTCTGAGCCTCGCCGAGCTCGATATAGGCCAGCGAAGAATCGTAGCTGAACATTCCCGAAGAGAAGAGGCCCACCACGGCGAATGTTCGGATTTTGGGTACCATGCCCATCGCGCTGATCGGCCCGGCGGGAGAGACGACGTTGACCGTATCGCCCACGCCCACGTTCAGTTTGCGCGCCAGCTCGTTGCCCAGAATAATGCCTGGTGTTTCAGCGGTGCGTCGTTCGCCGTGAGGGGCACCGGTCGGAGCCTGCGTCACTTTGATTGGAGTGAGGAGGTTGAGCAATTGCCCCGCCGTGATGTTCTTGGCCAGTTCAGTGACAGTGGCTTCTCGTTTCGGATCGATTCCACGCACAATGATGCCTTGAACTCCGCTTTGCGTGGTGAGTAACACTTGGTGGAAGACGAATGGTGTGGCTGCGACAACGTCCGGTACCGTCAGGATCCTCTCGGTGAGACGGGCATAGTCAGTCATGTGTTCTTTCATCCGCCCTTGGACGATGATATGGGCGGTGGTGCCGATCAGCTTACTCTGCAAGTCCTCCCGAAAGCCGGTCATGATACCGACCGCACCGATTAGTGCCGCTACTCCCAGCGTGATGCCGGCCACCGACACGAACGTGTTCAGCGAAATCGTCCGATTGCGTCGCTTGGCGCGCAAGTAGCGAAGGCCGACGAAGATTTCATAGGGCAGGGCCGCTGCTCCGGTTCTTTGCATAGTCACGTGAACTCTTGGCTATCAGATTGTCAGTGCATCACAGCCGTACGGTGACGGCTTTCACTTCGGTATAGAGTTCCAGCGCGTCGTGGCCCATTTCTCGCCCCCAGCCCGATTGTTTGTAGCCGCCGAACGGCAAGGCCGCATCGAGGATGTTGTAACAGTTGATCCAGACTGTGCCGGCCCGTAGCTCCGCCGCGATACGGTGGGCCTTGCTGATGTCCCGGGTCCACACCGCTGCTGCCAGTCCATAGATCGAGTTGTTCGCTGCCGGAAGGACTTCCTCAATATCCGTGAACGGCATGGCACAGACGACCGGTCCAAAGATCTCCTCCTGCATGACCTTCATATCTTGCTTCGTATCCACGAGAACGGTCGGCTCTACAAAGTAGCCCTTGTTTCCGAGTTTGCGTCCGCCCACCACAGCCGTTGCTCCTTGCGAAAAGCCAGACTCCAGATAGCTGAGCACGCGCCGTTGTTGCTCATCTGAGACGAGGGGGCCCATTTGAGTCGTGGGATCCATTCCCGGCCCGACTTTGATCTTCTTTGCGTCGGCTGCCACTCCTTCGACGACTTTGTCGAAGATGCCCTTTTCGATGAACAAACGGGAGCCCGCACAGCAACATTGGCCATGGTTGAAAAAAATCGCGCTAGCCACTCCCGGGATGCAGGATTCCACGTCGGCATCCTTGCACACGATGTTCGGTGATTTCCCTCCTAACTCCAATGACACTTTCTTGAGGTTTCCTGCCGCGGCGCCAAGAATGAGCTTCCCCACCTCCGTGGAGCCGGTGAAGGCCACTTTGTCGACATCCGGATGTGCGGCGAGTGCCGCACCGGCGGTCTCGCCGAATCCCGGCACGATGTTGACGACGCCGTCTGGGAAGCCCGCTTCACAGATCAGTTCGCCCAATCGCAATGCCGACAGTGGCGTCTGTTCAGCCGGTTTCAAGACCACGGTGCAGCCGGCAGCCAGGGCCGGCCCTAGTTTCCACGCCGCCATAAGCAGCGGGAAATTCCAGGGGATGACCTGCGCCACCACTCCCACTGGTTCACGGAGGGTGTAGGCCAGATACTGAGCTCCTGGAGTGTAGGGGACTGAGATGGGAATCGTGTTCCCTTCGATCTTGGTCGCCCAACCGGCCATGTACCGAAACAGGTCTACGGCAAGCGGGACGTCAGCTACCCGTGCGACGCCGATCGGCTTTCCGTTGTCCAGTGACTCGAGTTGGGCGAATTCTTCGGCATGGGCTTCGAGCAAGTCGGCCAGTTTCCAGATCAGCCGTCCACGTTCAGAGGAGGTGAGCTTTCGCCAGGGACCGCCCTCGAAAGCCTTTCTCGCTGCCGTGATAGCGTGATCCACATCGGCGCGATCGCCTTCGGCCACGTGGGCAAGCATGTCGCCGGTGGCGGGGTTATAGGTGGCAAATGTTTTTCCCGACGCAGCGTCGTGCCATCGACCGCCGATCAGCATCTTGCGAGGTGTACGGACAAAGGATTGAACGTGTTCGTGTACAGGGATTTGTGTAGTGACGGTAGTCATGAATGTCCTCCTTTTTCGATCCCCGCCTTGAGGATGCGGTATAGGGGGGTGGGTCGCTTACAACCACATTATATAGGATGTCCCCCAGGGATAATCGAGAGGCAGGTTATTCAGAAGCCTCACCGAATATCGGGTGGAAATCATGGAGACGGGAAGAAGTCTTTTCTGGTACACTCCCCCAACTATGGCGAACGAAATTCAATGGGATGCTGAGCTTCCCAAGAAGGCTTTGGAAGCGCTGTTGCAGGGCGACCGCAATAAAGCGATCGAGCAGGTTCAGCTTGAGCGAAACCTCAACCGAGAAGATGCTCGGGAAGTGGTGGCGTCGTTCATCCTCTCTCAGCCGTCGATGATGGCCAGTATGAGACAGGTGGAGAGTCGAGCAGGAACCCATTGGGGGCTCCTGCGCTGGTTTATTCTGCTCCAAGCGATTGCAGTCGCGATCGGATACTTCCTCTTTTTCCGAGATCAATGGTAGGCACCCAGCCGCTCGCACCACTGTAATCGGGTCTTCACGCCTTGCCGGGTAGAGCTTGCCCGACTGTGGGGTCTGTCCTGCCGCTTTGACCCCTCCGGAGAACTCGCCATGATCATTCCGGGATTAGTCTTTGCTGTCACCGCAGCAGTAATCGTTCTCGTAGGAACCAGACTCTCCCACCATGGAGATCGGATTGCCGAATTGACCGGTTTGGGTCGGGTGTGGGTCGGCGCGGTCCTGATGGCGGGTGCGACGTCTTTGCCGGAAGTATTCACGACCATGAGCGCAGGGTGGATGGACGCCCCAGATCTTGCAGCCGGCAACCTTTTTGGCGCCGGCATGAGCAACATGTTGACACTGGGGCTTATCGATCTTCTCTATCGTCACAAGCGCGTGTGGCAACAGGCGGCTTTTGGACATACGCTGACGGCGGCACTCGCCATGGTGTTGACGGGTCTCGCGGCGTTTTGTGTGCTGTTACGAATCGATGTTGTTCGTCTCGGCGTGGGCATTGAGAGTTTGGTGCTTCTCACCCTCTATGTTCTTGGCATGAGATTGGTCTTTCGCCAAGAGGATATGACCCATCGTCAGCTTGAACATCAAGTCGTTGTCAAGTCTATTACAGATCCTGAGCAGCCGAGCATGGAGGGAAGTCACCGCAACGAGCTTCACCGGGCCCTGTGGGGGTTCTCCATCGGTACCCTGGCACTGTTGATCGCCGCCCCCATCTTAGCCTGGTCTGCTGGGCGGATCGCAGAAGAAAGCGGCATCACGGCGACCTTTATCGGGACCTCACTGGTGGCGATTACGACCTCATTGCCGGAACTGGTCGTCTCGATTTCGGCTATACGATTGGGTGCTTTCGATCTGGCCGTCGGTAATCTCTTCGGGAGCAACGCCTTCAATATGGCGGCGTTTTTCTTTGCTGATCTCGCCTATCAGCAGGGAGGACTCTTGAGTGCCGTCAGCTCCGCTCATGCACTCACAGCCCTGTGGTCGATCGTCATGATGAACATTGGATTGATGGGAATCATCTACCGGGCCGAACGTAGATTCATGCTGATCGAGCCGGATAGCTTGTTGATGATCATCGTCTATATCCTGGGCCTCTGGCTGCTCTTCAACGGGTGATGCGCCGGTTGTTGAGAAGACCCGTCAGCTGCGTTCTCGTGTCGCTTTCAATCGTGTAAAGCGTGAAACCTGAAATTCAGGATCGAAGGAGCGAGAGGCGAACGACGAGGTACAAGAGAGAGGGTTTGCCGATAAAATTTCAGAAGACATACTGGTAATCCTTCTTTGCACCCCTCATTCTTCCTGTTGCATTTGGCTACCATGATGCTCCGTTCACGTGGCATTACGCGACAGTGAACAGCAGAAAGATGCCTCCTAGTCTGCATTCCGCTTGGCATGCCCTCTGCTGAGAACTGAGGGGGACGAAACGTATGGATAAGACATCGCAGGTAATGAATGGGAGAATGAACGCGAGAGCCTGGTATGTCCGGTCGGCAGAAGCGCTGGCTGAGGAACTCCAGACAGACTTCAATTGCGGCCTGCCGATCGATGATGCGGCACGCCGGTTGGCGCAAGACGGCCCCAACGAGTTACCCGAAGCTCCACCTCCCTCCTTTCTGAAGCTTTTTCTCTCCCAATTCACAAGCCTCATCGTATGGGTGCTGATCGGGGCGGCCATTGTCTCTGGGTTACTAGAAGACTGGGTCGATGCAGCGGCGATTCTCGCCATCGTGTTTTTCAATGGAGTGCTGGGGTTTGTGCAGGAATTCCGAGCCGAGCGATCGATGGCAGCACTGCGCAAGATGTCGGTGTCTATGGCCCGGGTCATCCGCGAGGGCGTACTGCAGTCCATCCCGGCTCGAGAATTGGTCAGGGGAGACGTGGTTGCTCTCGAAGCCGGGGACCGGATTCCAGCCGATGCACGTTTGGTTTACACGACGAATTTCCAAGCCCAAGAAGCCTCACTCACCGGCGAATCGACGCCGGTGCAGAAACAGGCAGAGCGGCTTGAGGCAGCCGAAGTTCCGTTGGCTGATCAACGCAATATGGTCTTCATGGGTACAGTGGTTGTCTCCGGTAAGGCCCATGGGCTGGTGGTGGCGACCGGTTTGGGTACGGAGCTTGGTCGGATTGCTGCCATGATTCAGAAGGCCGCTGAGGCAGAGCGTACCGAAACTCCGTTGCAGCGGCGGTTGGAACAATTCGGCTCGACACTCCTGTGGCTCGCGCTCGGTGTGGTCGCGATCGTATTCGTGCTCGGCTCTCTCCGGGGAGAACCGTTGGTGGAGATGTTTCTCGTCTCCGTCAGCCTGGCGGTGGCAGCTGTGCCCGAGGGCCTTCCCGCTATCGTTACCATCACTTTGGCGTTGGGTGTCACGCGGATGGCGAAGCGGCATGCGCTGATTCGTAAACTTCCCGCCGTCGAGACACTCGGTTCCGCCACCGTGATCTGCACCGACAAGACCGGTACATTGACGAAAAATGAAATGACGGTGACGAAGTTAGTGATCGGCAGCGAAACCTTCGAGGTAACCGGCGAGGGGTATGAGCCGGTGGGTGAAATCAAAGAACACAGTTCCGAGGCACGAGTGCTGAACACTCAGTCATCGGATCGATCAGGACACCCATCTCCGGAGCACCCATCACCCAGCACCCAGCAATCAGCACTTCCCCCTGGTCTGCGCGATCTTCTGACCGCTGCGGTGTTGTGTAACGGCGCGACATTGCAACAAGAGAAGGGGATCTGGCGGATCATCGGCGACCCGACCGAGGGGGCGTTGCTCGTGGCGGCCGCGAAGGTCGGTCTCACCAAGGCTGAATTGGAGGGCCAAGCGCCACGGGAGAGAGAAATTCCGTTCGATGCCGAGCGGAAGATGATGACGATTGTCCGTCGAACGGAGCAAGGCTGCAAGGTGTACAGCAAAGGAGCGCCCGATGTCTTACTAAAGCGCTGTGCCACACATATCACGCCAGAAGGACGGATCGAGGTGCTTGATGCAGAACGTCGGCGACAGATTAACGACGCCAATGCGTCGTTGGCGCAGCAAGCCCTCCGGGTCCTGGGCGTCGCCTATAGACCTCTGGGCCGCCAGGTAAATGCTGATGAAGAAGTCGAGTGCGACCTGATTTTTCTCGGGCTCCTCGCAATGAAAGATCCATTGCGGTCTGAAGCAACAGAGGCAGTGCGTCTCTGCCGGCAAGCCGGCATCAGAACCGCCATGATCACCGGTGATCACAAGGAGACCGCGGTCGCGATCGCTCGCGAGCTGGGATTGCAACGTAATGACGACATGGCCTTGTCGGGTGCTGAGCTTGATGGTCTCACCGACGAGCAATTGATGCAGCAGATCGAGCGTGTGACGGTGTACGCCCGGGTGTCTGCCGAGCATAAGCTCCGGGTTGTGCAGGCCTGGAAGCGAAACGGGGCGATTGTCGCTATGACCGGTGATGGAGTCAATGACGCGCCGGCGATTAAGGCCTCGGATATCGGTGTGGCGATGGGTCTTGCCGGAACCGATGTGACCAAGGAAGCCTCGGACATGGTCGTGACGGACGACAATTTTGCCTCGATCGCCGCCGCGGTCGAGGAGGGGCGGGGTATCTTCGACAACATCAGGAAGACGGTACATTTTCTTTTGTCGTGCAATATGAGCGAGGTGCTCGTCATGCTGTTTGCGACCCTGTTCGGCCTGCCGCTCCCGCTCCTGCCGATTCACATTCTGTGGATGAACCTCGTGACGGACGGTTTCCCAGCTCTCGCCCTGGCGGTCGATCCGAAAGCGCCGGACCTGATGCAGCGGCCCCCGCGACAGGCTCAGGCGCGTTTACTGGATGGCGGCAGGCTGTGGACCATCGTCGGCGAAGGTCTGATGTTGGCGGTCATTGCCCTGGGCGCCTTTTCGTATAGTCTGTTTGTCTGGCAGCAGTCGATTGACCAGGCTCGAACGGTGACGTTTACCGTGATGGTTGCCGCTCAGTTGGCCCACGCCTTTAATTGCCGGAGCGATCGCTGGTCGTTATTTCACGTGGGGGTGACGACCAACCGTGCCCTCATCTGGGCGGTGGTGGCTTCTCTGGCTCTACAAGTCGGCATTCTCACCATTCCGTTCGTGGAGCCTATCTTTAAGGTCGCGTCCTTACCGATAGAAGATTGGGAACTGATGGTGGCCATGGCACTGCTCCCACTGGCTATCGTTGAAGGGGTCAAGTGGGTTCGACGGCAAATGGCATTAGGGTCATCCGTCGTCAGGGCGTAAAAGAGTCGCGATTTTGTAGTGCTGACGAGGTTGTGGAGGTTTACGATTGTAAAGACCCTCGGTCAGTCTTTTTGGCGTAAGGTTCGTGACAACCCATCGTAGGATTGTCGCCTCTTTCTAGCCAAGTGAAAAGCAGGGTTTCCGGTTTTGTGCGGAAAGCAGTGTGTCGAGTCGCAAAAGTATCGGATTCCGAATCACGCTTTCTAATTCGAAAGGGGGGAGGGATTGCGGAAAACTGAACGGATGAATTACCGTATGGCTGGAAACGTTCAACCAGAAGAATAGCAAACGATAGATTTGTACCAGAGTGAGGCGGTTGGGAACAACAGACAAAACCAGTGTTCAAAACACATATTTGTCCAATGCTCCCGATGTGGCAGTGCAGGCACAATAGGTATGGCGACGATGCAAAATACGCTCAGGAAGAGCCACATTATTGCTGATCGGACAGCAACGGTGAGCCGCCTGGAAGAGGTGGTTGCGACCTCGGATGAGTTCGATCAGGTCGTAGCGCAGGCCTTGCCGATTTTGTTGGATCGGGCGGCTGGTTATACAAAACGATTCCTGCGCGAGACCGGTCAGTGGAACGACGACATCGAACATGAAAAATTTGCGCTACGTTGGGGATCTGAATATTTGGAACGTTTTCTCGTCTGTGGACGAACGGAAGTCCCTTGCCGACCGTTATTCCTGTTTGATTCGTTGGTCGCGAAACAACATAGCAAACCGGAACCGTTTTGCTATCACCCGGACCTGCTGAAGCCGCTTGGGCGGTTTCTCGATGGGTTGGTTGCACGGGCGGTGGTGAGCCGAGACGCCTTGATTGCGTTGTACCATCACTCCTATGGATGGGGTGCAGGGGATGTCATCGCCGTCACCGGGCTCAATGGGTTGGAGAGCCAACGCATCTATAAGAATTTTCGTCGATGGCGTGAGAGCGGCTGGCAGCGGACGATGGACGAGATGGGCTTGACGAAGGCGGAGTTGGTGGAGTTGGACAACCAGCGGCAGCGTCATCGACAGCGGTTCAACAGCGAGGCTGAACGGCTGATCCGTGTGGCACAGGGGCATTATCGAAAGAGCGAACCGGATCACTACCCCTGTTTATCGCGATCTCAATGGGCTGAGATGTTTGTTCAGGGGTACGGGTGCGATTATCGGATTTGGCATCTGGCCCTCTGTTTGGATTGTATGCAGACGGCCTGGGGATTGGGATCCAGCGAGTCGTCTGGTGAAAAACCACGTTTGGAGCTGCAGGTGCGGCCGTAAAGGATGAGCACCTGCAGCTCCGCGGTGATCGTGGGTCTGTGAATCCGTCAAATTAGTAAAGAGGAGCGGAGGAGGATATATGGTTCAGGAAGAGGATCTGGAGCTCTATCGATCGCAACTCCTTGACTCGATAAGTGAACGACCGAGCCGCTCAGTTCGTGGCCTGTCGGATCCTATACAGGTCTATGTCAATGAGCGACGCGTGGGTGAATTGAAAGGTGCGGACATCGAGGCGACACTCCGTGTGCAGGGTGTTGATCATGTTGAGACGGTACAGCTTCGCACCGAAGACGGACAATTGTTGGGGGGGCTGGTTGCTCCCGAGTCTGGGTTTCGGACGATTCGGGTGCAGCTTTCAGCTGATACCGTCGAACTCTGCGTTCAGAATACGGTACAGGGTGGATCGCTCAGTGCGGTCTTCATTCCAGCCCCAAGTTTCTGGAATCGAACCTGGACCATCCTTGCCAATGTTGCGGACAGATGGATGATCAGGCGCCCGGAGTCCACGATGGCATACGGGATGCGAACGGTGGCCTTTACGCAAGTGCTCTTGGCGACAGCAGTCATCGGGCTCGTGGCTGACCGTGCCATGATCTGGATCGGGCCAGAGCATAGTGTGGCGCCGACTGTGCAGGCAGAAGCGCTTCGTACGGCCTCCGTCACTGAAATAGATCAGCTTGCAAAACAACTCCGGGAGCTGAGGTCGATGCAAACGAAGGTTGGAGACGCGCTCCAGTCTCAAGAGAAGGGGATGACGTTGCTCCACCAAACCATGGCCAGACTTTCGTCGACGCAGGAGTCTGTGGCCTCCAGCGTCGTGATGGTGAAGGAAGAGATAGAGAAGAGGCAGGAGAGCGCTGAACGTGAGGCAGATCGTCCGGTCCAGCTCCCTGTCGGTCGTGAGGGAGTGGATCAAGAGCAGTTTGAAACAGCGATTCACGGTCTTGCCGCAGACAACGATCGTTTATCCAAGCAAATCGCCGGTCTGGAGGAGCACAACCGAACACTGACGGCCAAATTGCATATGGCGATCGCACATGTTGCGAAAGCTGCTGAGCAGAGTCCGGAACGTGTGGTGGCGCGTGAGGATGATATGACCAGAAAACATCAACTCGTGCCGGTCGTCGATAGCCGGCAGAGCACCCAGACGCAGCCGTTTCTCTTCTGGGTCACTTTCAGCGAAGGTACGACTCAGGAAAGTATCGATCAGTGGGTGAATGGGATGAAAGGGCATAAAGGAGTCCAAAACGAAGGCTGGCAAGAGGTACAGATCCTCCCCCCTCCGGTCCAACCCGATACCTTCTTAGAGCAAATCAAAGGGGACAAAATCATCAAAGAGGCTCGACTGACTCACTAGGTCGATGCCCGTCGTAACCCTCGGGTTGACTTCACACAGTAATCTTCGTGTGGCCAACCATGAGGTCGACGAGGAGTCAAGTGACCCCTGAGTGGATATATTGGCGCCGAGCTCATGAACTTTTGTCCGTTGAGTCCGCGAAGGTGTGCTGAGTAACATGACAACCATGGGTCACGGGAAGCAGCGTATGATTTGCGGTTCATGGATGCAAAATAACAGGCCGACTTTCTCTTTTGGATAATCAATCCAATCTCCATTCACCTCACACATTGACGGATGACTCAGTTATCCAGTCGATGATCAGTGTAAGAAAGGACAAGACATGAGAATCGCGCAGGTGTCGCCGCTGTGGGAAAGCGTTCCGCCCAAACTATATGGTGGGACGGAGCGAATTGTGTCGTACATTACGGAAGAGTTGGTCGCGATGGGGCATGATGTGACACTGTTCGCCAGCGGCGATTCGGAAACAACTGCCAAGCTCGAAGCGATTTGCCCGCAGGCGCTTCGATTGAATACCGGTATTTTCAATCGAGATGCTCCGCTGATTATGCAGCAGGAGCGAGCGCTTGGCGTAAGCGGCAACTTTGACATCGTGCACTCTCATCTCGATTTTCTTGGGTTTCCCGTTGCACGTAGAAACGCGGTTCCCATGGTCACCACCTTACATGGGCGTCTGGATCTCCCCGAGCTGGAGCCGATCTTTCGCGAGTTCATTGAAATGCCGCTTGTCTCCATTTCGGCCTCCCAGCGCCGACCGCTTCCATGGGCCAACTGGGCTGGGACTATCCATCATGGACTGCCCCGCAACCTCTACAGCTTCCATCAGAAGAGTGAAGGGTATCTGGCGTTTCTTGGGCGTATTTCCCCTGAAAAGCGCCCGGATCAGGCAATTGAAATCGCCAAGCGGTCCGGCATCCCATTGAAAATGGCGGCAAAAGTCGACCCTGCGGACCGAGTGTACTTTGAGGCTGCGGTTGAACCGTTGCTCAAGCACCCGTTGATCGAATTTGTCGGCGAGATATCCGATGCCGAAAAGAATGACTTTGTTGGAAACGCCATGGCGTTGGTCTGTCCCTATGATTGGCCAGAGCCCTTTGGACTGGTCTTGATCGAAGCACTGGCCTGTGGAACGCCGGTGATAGCATATCGACGGGGATCCATTCCGGAAATCATCGATCATGGAGTAACCGGTTTCGTGTGTGAGACCCTGGATGAGATGGTCGAGGCGGTGGGACGGTTACCCCACCTGGAGCGCCGACGCTGTCGAGCGGCCTTCGACGAACGGTTTACAGCCGACCGGATGGCGCGGGACTATGTCGCGTTGTACGAACGAATTCTTGAAGGCGTAGCGGTGCAAGCTGCGGCGCATAAAGTGAACGGAGGGAGCCGACATGTCTGAAGCAGCCATTGACTCACCAGAGCCTCACTCTACGGCCCGCCGCGGTCATGGGTGGGAGTTAATCAAAACGAGAAACTTTGGATTTCTGTTTGCCGGTCAAACGATCTCTCAAATCGGTGACAGCCTCAATAAGGTGGCGTTGCTCTGGTTTGTCTATGAGATGACTGGGTCGGCGCTCAAGATGACGGTGGTGGGACTGCTACAGACGCTTCCTCCCTTGTTGTTTGGGCCACTGATCGGCGTGTATTTAGATCGTGTTAGGAAAAAGCCGGTCATGATCGGTGTAGATCTTCTTCGCACATTGATGGTCCTCATGATTCCATTGCTTTACGCAATGGAGGCGTTGACGCTTGATCGGCTCTATGTGTTGGTATTTGCGACGGCGATTTTTTCAACGGTTTTCGGGCCGGCCTTGACCTCCGCCGTTCCGCTGATCGTGGCAAAGGATCGATTGGTGGCGGCCAACGCACTCATGCAAACCACGACGAACGTGGGACTGCTTGTTGGCCCAGCCGTGAGCGGACTGGGGATTGCTCTCATCGGGGCGCAAAACGTCCTGTATGTTGATGCCGCGACGTTTTTCTTCTCGGCGCTGTGCCTGTTTCCCATTCAGGTGCATGAAACGCTTAATCGTGGGCGGGTAACCGGCGATGGGTTGATGGGCGGTATTACCGGTGATTTGCTGGCAGGCTTCCGCTTCGTATTCGTCGAGCAAAAGACGGTCTTGATGTTGATGTTGACGGCCTCGCTGTATAGCGTCGGGATCAGCGCCTTCATTTTTCTCCTGCCGGTGTTTGCGAAGGAGGTTCTGGGTGTGGGGCCGGTCCAGCTCGGTTGGTTGTGGTCGGCTCTCGGCGTGGGGATGTTGTTGGCGTCTCTCAGTCTGACGTCGGTGACGCAGGGGGATGTCTCGTGGCGCCTGCGGTTTATGTCGGGCGCGTTAGCGATCGGTGGGCTTGCAGTTGCGGCTCTTGGATTCCTTGATGCGCCAGTCGCTGCGGGGGCGCTGATTGCAGTGATCGGGGGTAGCACGGCCATGTTTACTCCGTTGGTGTGGACCATGCTTCAGGAGTTGACGCCGACGCATCTCCTCGGTCGAGTCTTTACGAGCTTCGCCACGGGAGGGATGGCTGCGTCGATGGCCGGAATGGCTGGTTTTGGATGGGCAGCTGATACGATTGGTCCGGCGACGTGTCTTGGAGGTATTAGCCTGATTTTGCTCATGACTGCTGCGAGCGCGTGGTTGTTCAGTTTCTACAAGTCGCACGCGCAGACTCTGGTTGTTCCCTCGCGCGGCTCATTTGCTGCGTAGCAGACTGCTGCACCATCGTCACACCGTTCCACATACTCGCTACGCTGACGATCTGATGTTCCGAAGCCCTCTGATTCTCAGGGGGCTTCGGGCTCCGCGCAGATGACAGCAGATCGAGAGCGGGTTACAATGTTTCGCTACACTCCACAGGTATATTCACGAGGACAGGTCCAGGGGGAGGGCTTGCGTTATGGCCATGAGATTTCAATGGTTGGTTATTCTCAGTCTGCTCATCTTCTGGCCGATAGGGACCAGCTCGCAAGCGTCCGACGGGCATGACAAGGAGGGCATGCCGGAAAAAGAAAAGCCGTCCCCGAGCTCGTCACTACCACCAACTGTCCCTGCCGTGAAGAGTGAGGCAGCAACCGAGCACAAGGAGGTCGTGCCGGAAAAGCCGGTAGTCCGACAGCAGCCGTCACCGGCTTCTTCCGACTCCCAACCCACACCGCACAAGTCGCCGGCGGAGTCCAAGCCGACCAAGACTGAATCAGCGACGGATCGCAAGGAAGGCGGGTCTGAAAAACCGGCCTCGAGCTCGTCACCACCACCAGCTGTTCCTGCGGTGAAGAGTGAGGCAGCAACCGAGCACAAGGAGGTCGTGCCGGAAAAGCCGGCAGTCCGACAGCAGCCGTCACCGGCTTCTTCCGACTCTCAACCCACGCCGCACAAGTCGCCGGCAGAGTCCAAGCCGACCAAGGCTGAATCAGCGACGGATCGCAAAGAAGGCACGTTGGAAAAGGTTCCGGCGCGCCCCTCTACTTCTTCGGCTGCAACAGACGGTCACGGCGCTGCTCCCAAGCCTTCAGGAGAGATCAAGCCACAGGGACAACCTGCTCCGACAATCAAGGCCGACCTCCCACCTTCTGCTGAGATCGACATCAAAGAAAAGGAGACAGCTGCGAAGAAGCCGATGGGGTCATTGATCCTGTCCGTTAAACTTGCGCTCATGGGAGATTTACGGCTGTTCCATTATGAGATCGAGGTGGAGGATGACAAACAGGTGGTCACACTGAGCGGGCGGGTCTCAAATGAAGAAGATAAGACCGCCGCGACGGAAGTTGCGCAGGCGGTCAGTGGGGTGAAGACCGTCACAAACAAGTTGATCGTGGAAAAAGATCTGGCGAGAACGTTACTGAAGAAGCAGGATGAAATCCTTACACTTCTCATCAAAGAACGCTTTGCAAAAAGTGCGACCTTGAAATCGGCAAACTTCGATATCAAGACAGAAGAAGGCATCGTGCAGCTTAATGGTACGGTTCGTTTTCAGGTGATCGCCCTCGAAGCTGCTGAGGCAGCTCGGCAGGTGCCGGGCGTTCGGGCCGTCAATACCGAAAAAATTCGTCTAGAGGGTGAGAGCTGATGCAGGGTTCCTCAGGCCCTCTGGCAGATGCTCCTTCTGGAATGGCGCATGCGCGTCAGCTCCCGGTCGACGATCGCCCCCTCCTTCTGACTTGGGACTTCGGATTGGTCTGGTGGGGACAGCTCATTTCACAGATCGGTGACGGAGTCTGCCGCCTCGCTCTATTGTGGTTTGTCTACGCCGTCACTGGGTCGCCGCTCAAGACGTCGATCATTGGACTGTTACAGACGATTCCTCCCATCATCCTCGGCCCGATCATCGGCGTGTACGTCGACCGGCTTCCAAAGAAAGTCTTGCTGATTACGAGCGATATTCTCCGTGCGCTGTTAATCGGGTTGATTCCCTGCCTCATCCCCGTGGAATCCTTTACGGTCTCCGTGTTGTATGTACTCGTGTTTCTCCATGCGGTGTCCACGGCGGTCTTTGGCCCTGCCCTGACGGCCGCAGTACCGGCATTCGTCCCCAAAACGCAGTTCACGGCTGCCAATGCGCTTTTGCAGGGCACCACGAGTCTGGGGATTATCTTCGGTCCCGCGATCAGCGGCATCGGTATTGCTGCGTATGGATCGCAAGAGGTGCTCTGTATCAATGCCGTCACCTACTTGATTTCAGCGGCTTGCCTTGCACTGGTCCGTTTCCAACCCGCAGTGGTAACGAGTCCCTCACCTGGGGCACGGTCGACTCTACTGCAAGATCTGGTCGAAGGATTTCGTTATGGCGTAGTCACTAAACCGGCATTGTTACTGTTGACCGGTACCGCTGCCTTGTATACGTTCGGCACCAGCGCGCTGACCGCACTGTTCCCGGTCTTTGCCAGAAAGATGCTTGGGCTGGGACCGGTCGAGGTCGGGTACTTATGGTCCACGCTGGGTATGGGATTGCTTGTGACGTCGATCGCGCTCTTATGGGTGACCGATTGGAGGGTCCAGGATCGTATGCGACTGATCATGGCAGCGAGTGTGTTAAGTGGTCTCGCCCTGAGCGGCTTAACCTGGACGATTGATCCGTATGTTGCCGGAGTTTTTATGGGACTGATTGGGTGTGGGATGGGAGTATTTACGCCGATTGCCTGGGGGATCATTCAGGAACTGGCGCCGAGCCATATGATCGGACGGGTCTTAGGACTCTACGGGACAGGTGCCATGACCGCCGCCATCGGTGGAATCTCGGCGTTTGGGTGGATCACGGAACAGCATGGTCCCGAAACCGGCGTCCTCGGGATCGGACTTGTCTTAATGGTCACGGCGTTGGTCGCCACACGGATGAGTCGAGCCAGTGCCGAGTATGAAGGGAACCGTTCATGAACGATATCATCCGATGGAACGAACAATATTATATCCTTGCGTCATCGTCTCTGGCCGATGGCCGAACCGAGGTCCTGAAACATGGGGAGACCTTTGCCGTATTTGATCGATACGGTGATATGCATCAGGTGCTTCCTGGTCCACAGGGGCTGTATCATGAAGGGACGCGTTTTCTCTCCCAGTCCGAGTTGTTGGTGCAAGGTCAGCGTCCGATGCTTCTCAGCGCCACTGTGAAGGAGGACAACGCTCTCTTCACGGTTGATCTTACTAATCCGGATCTGATGCGCGATGGGCAGAAGGTCGTCCAGCGCGGCACCGTCCATCTGTGCCGCACCAGGTTTCTCTGGCAAGGGACGTGGTACGAACGTTTCCGTGTTCAGAATTATGGAAGTCAGAGCATTCCGCTTTCAATTACGATCGCATTGGATGCAGACTTCGCCGATCTTTTTGAAGCGAGAGGCCGAAAACGGGAGCGGCGTGGGGTGCGACTCAAGACGGCTCGCTCAAAGAACGGACTCGTGTTTGGGTACAAGGGACTTGATGGCATCGTCCGTCGAACCTCCATTCAGTGCACTCCAACCCCGAAACGAGTGACAGCAAACGGCTTCATCATCGAATCGTCCCTTCGTCCACATGCAGACCTGACCTGGGAGATTGCTATCTCCTGTGAAATCGGGAAGCCCCAGAACAGAAAAGGACTCACCTACGAGCGTGCGTACCATCACGCCAATCGTGCCCTCACGGATGCCATATCCCACAATGCCCATGTCTATACGGCGAATGAGCAGTTCAATCATTGGCTGAACCGGTCTCTCGCGGACCTTCACATGCTGATCTCGGAGACTCCGGAAGGGCTCTATCCCTATGCAGGAGTCCCCTGGTTCAGCGTCCCATTCGGGAGGGACGGGATCATTACGGCGCTTCAGATGCTGTGGATGAACCCATTGCTTGCTCGTGGGGTGCTGGGGTTTCTGGCTTCTACCCAGGCGACAGAGGTGTGGCCGGAACGGGATGCGGAAGTCGGAAAGATTTTGCACGAGACTCGGCAAGGGGAAATGGCAACACTGGGCGAAATCCCATTCGGAAAGTACTACGGAAGTGTGGACGCAACACCATTGTTTATCGTCTTGGCCGGCGCCTACTACGAGCGGACTGGAGATCGCCCGTTCTTGGAAAAGCTGTGGCCTCATATTCAGCTGGCGCTTCAGTGGATTGATCAGGATGGTGATCCCGGCGGTGTCGGGTTCACTACCTACGCAAGGCAATCGGCAAATGGTCTTGTGCATCAAGGTTGGAAGGACTCCCATGATGCAGTCTTCCACGCCGATGGAACGGCTGCAGAAGGTCCGATCGCATTGTGTGAAGTCCAGGCCTATGTCTATCGGGCCAAGCAAGCGGCGGCAGGACTGGCTCGCGTCTTCGGGAAACAGGATCAGGCCGAGCGCTTACTGAAGGAAGCCGCCTCACTTCAAGAGCGTTTCGAGCGGGTATTCTGGTCTGAGAAACTTGGTTCCTATGCCCTGGCGTTGGATGGGCGGGGGAGACCGTGTCTTGTACGGTGCTCCAATGCCGGTCATTGTCTCTACGGTGGGATTGCCGGGCGGAAACGGGCGTTGCGCACAGCGCGTACACTGCTGACCGATGAGATGTTCAGTGGGTGGGGGATTCGAACGTTGGCGACATCAGAGGCGCGGTATAACCCGATGTCCTACCATAACGGCTCGGTGTGGCCGCACGATAATGCGCTGATTGCCGCGGGGATGGCGGCCTATGGATATAGAGAAGGAGCAACGAAGATTCTTACCGGACTCTTCGATGCCAGTCTCTTTCTTGATATCCATCGAATGCCGGAACTCTTTTGTGGCTTCCCTCGTCGTCCGGGTGAAAGTCCCACGCGCTATCCGGTGGCCTGTTCGCCGCAAGCCTGGGCAGCCGGTGCCGGTTTTCAAGCCTTGCAGGCTTGTCTTGGGTTGCAGATTGATGGCACTCGAGGGCTTGTGCAGTTTGTCTGTCCCACCCTTCCACCGTTTCTCGAACGGGTCGAGCTTCGGAATCTCACTGTCGGAGCCGCGCGTCTTGATCTTGTGCTCGATCGCCATGAGAACGAAGTGGCGTTACGAGTGGTCCGCCGAACCGGCGAGGTGGAGGTCCTGCTCACAGTATAGATCTGAATCAGACCTTGCCTATGCCGCTTCTTCCCTTGCATGGAATCTGATGCGCGGCGTAGAAGTGGCGCTTTGCAAGCTCGGCGGCTACGACGTAGCCGGCCAGGATTGTTCCTAACAGTACGAGAAATGACAGCGGCATCGGCGTCAGCCCGAGCGGTGCGGCAATCGGGAGCAGGGGGAGCAGTAACGTGACGGCAGCCACGGCGAGGGTGGCGAGTGTGAGGGTGCGTCCTGGTGTACTGGAGAAGAATGGACGTCTGGTGCGAATAACCAGCACAATAGCCGAAGCGGAAATGATGGATTCGATGAACCAGCCTGTCCGAAACTCCTCCGGTGAGGCGTCAAGAATCCATAAGAGTGCGCCGAAGGTCAGGTAGTCAAATACCGAACTGACGAGTCCGAATGTCAACATGAACCTGCGGATGAAGACGATATCCCAGCGCTGTGGTTCGGCGATCAGTTCAGGGTCAACCGTATCGGTCGCGATCGTCATCTCCGGAATATCGGTGAGCAGGTTCGCGAGAAGAATTTGCTTCGGCAGCAACGGGAGAAACGACAGAAACAGCGAGGCGCCGGCCATGCTGAACATATTGCCGAAGTTGGCGCTGGTCGCCATGAAGACGTATTTCAACGTGTTCGAAAACGTTGTGCGCCCTTCACGGACGCCTTGGATCAGAACCGAAAGATTCTTGTCGAGGAGCACAATGTCTGCCGCGTCTTTTGCCACATCCACAGCGCTTTCCACGGAGATGCCCACGTCTGCCGAATGGAGCGCGGGGGCATCGTTGATCCCGTCGCCGATATAGCCGACCACGTTGCCGGATTGCTTCAAGGCGAGAATGATGCGATCCTTCTGATTCGGTTCCACTTCCGCAAACACATCAATGTTCTTCACCCGCTGACTCAGCGCTTCATCGGTCATCAGGCGAAGCTCCGACCCGGTCAAGAGGCGCTGGTGGTCCATGCCCACCTGTTCGCTGACATGGGTGGCCACGAGATGGTGATCGCCGGTGATAATCTTGAGCGACACGCCCAGTTGCCGTAAGGCTGCGATGGTCTGAGCCATGTCGGGTTTCACCGGATCGACAAAGACCAAGAGACCAAGAAACGTCATCTCGACTTCCTGCTCCTTGTCAATGTGAGGGGTCTCGCCCATATCACGAATCGCTAAACCCAACGTGCGGAGACCTTGGCGGTTCATATCCTGAAATTGCTGACGGATTTTCGCGAGGCAAAATTCCATGGGGACCGTCGATCCATCCGGCAGTTCCGCGCGAGTGCATATGGCCAGCATGGGCTCCACGGCCCCTTTGGTAATCAGCAGGTGCGTGGTGGGGGCGGCCACAAGAATCGAAAGGCGCTTCCGGAGAAAGTCATAGGGAACTTCGTCCAGCTTCCGGTATCCCGACAGGTCGCGGACGCACTGCGTCCGGATCGCTTCATCAAGGGGGTTGATGAAGCCGGTTTCGTAGGTGGCATTGAGGGCTCCATGAAACAGCACGCGCTCACTGGCAGCGCCGTCGAGGCTCAGGGCTGCATGAAAGCGCATGGTGCCCTCGGTGAGCGTGCCGGTCTTGTCCGAGCAGAGGACGTTCATACTTCCGAAATTTTCAATGGAAGCGAGGCGTTTGACGATCACGTTCTGTTGGGCCATGCGTTTTGCGCCATGAGCCAGATTCACGCTGATAATGGCCGGGAGGAGTTGGGGGGTGAGACCGACGGCGAGAGCCATGGAAAACAGAAACGAATCGAGTACCGGCCGATGGAGATAGACGTTGATGGCGAAGATGGCGAATACGAGGAGAAGCGTCACTTCAAGCAATAAATATCCGAACCGCCTGATACCACGTTCAAATTCTGTCTCCGCAGGTCGAAGCATCACGTGAGAAGCGATGCGGCCAAACTCTGTTTCCTTCCCGACGTGCACGATCACAGCCTTGGCATGTCCGCTGACCACGTGCGTGCCCATGAAAATCGTGTTTGTTCGTTGGCTCAATACGGCTGCGGTAGAAACGATCGCGACAGACTTCTCGGCAGGATAGGTTTCGCCGGTCAACAAGGCTTCATCGACGAATAGGTCTTTTGATTCAATCACGAGCCCATCGCCGGGAATACTGGACCCGGCTGAGAGATTGATGACATCGCCAGGGACAATCTCTTCACTCGGTACTTCGATGAGTCGCCCATCTCGCCAGACCGCGGTCTTCACTCGAACGAGTGAGAGCAATGCGGCAACCGCCTTTGCAGCACCGTGCTCCTGCCAAAACCCTAGCAACGCGCTGATGAGAATGATGGCCAGGATGATGAGCGCATCGGTTCGATCCGCGAGGAACAAAGACATAATTGCCGCACACAGTAGGATCAAGATAATCGGACTACGAAATTGCGAGAGCAAAGCGAACAGGGCGCGTCTGTTTCGGTGTGGTTTGAGCCGAGCGGAGGCGTATTGGGCTTGACGCTCTTGGGTTTCGTCGGGACGAAGGCCCTCAGGTCTTGATCGAAGGAGGGTGAGAAGTTCATCCGCCGGTAGACTCCAGAAAATTGTCTCTCGACTATTCATAGCGCAGCGCTTCAATTGGGTTCAGCTTGGACGCTTTATTCGCCGGGTAGAGGCCGAAAAACAATCCGACGACGAGCGAGAACAGAAACGCGGCAAGCACCGCTTGGGTATTAATGATGGTCGGCCACCCGATCATGGTCGTGAGCAGCCGGGCGATGCCGATTCCTGTCCCAACCCCAAGTATTCCTCCGATCGCGGTCATGATGAGGGCTTCCATGAGGAATTGCAGCAGGATGTGTGCGCGCTTTGCGCCCACCGCCATCCGCAAGCCGATCTCCCGCGTCCGTTCCGTGACGGAAACCAAGAGGATATTCATGATGCCGATTCCGCCCACAATCAGAGAGATCGATGCAATGCTCATCAGCATCACCATCATCGTTCTGCTCGTGCCGGCGATGGTTCTCGCGATGTCCTCCATGGTCCGGATCGTGAAGTCGTCTTCTTCCGATGTGTGCAGGCGATGTCTTGCCCGTAACAGCTCCTTGATATCGTCCGCTGCAGCGGGAATGTCGTCGTGGGTTGCCGTTGACACGAGAATAATGCCGACCGTTCCCAGAAATTTTGTTCCAAACACCTTGCGTTCTGCGGTTGAGAAGGGAAGGACAACGAAATCATCTTGATCCTGCCCTGTAATGGATTGGCCCTTTGATGTCAGGATCCCAATGATCCGGAGCGGAACATTCCTGATACGGATCTCACTTCCTACGACTTCTTCTCCCGGCTCAAATAGATTCTGAGCGACGGTTTTTCCCAAGACCGCGACCTTGGCGGCAGAATCGAGGTCTGATTGTGTGAAAAAGTTTCCCTCTGCAATGGGCCAATTGCGGATATCCGGGAAGACGGGAGTGGTTCCAAAGACGACCGTACTCCAGTTCTTGTTCTCCCTGATCACTTGGAGGATCGAGCGTGTCCCGTACATCGCCGTCGTCACGCCGGCGATCTTTTTTTCAATGTCTTCCGCATCGTCCACCGTTAGGGTGGAAATCGTGCCGAGTCCACCCCGGACGCCTCCGACCGTCGTGGCTCCTGGGATGACAATCAGCACATTGGTGCCCAGGCTCGAAATTTCAGCCTGCACGGAGGCGGTGGCGCCCTGGCCAAGGCTGATCATGGCAACGACTGCGCTGATGCCTATGATGATGCCCAGCATCGTCAAGCCGGCCCTCAACGGGTTGCGTTTGAGAATACGGAAAGCCGATAGAAGGGTCAGCCAAAAGAAGGACATGGTGATTAGCTAGTAGCGGTCAGCTTTCAGTCTTCAGTAATCTGAATCCAATCCGAGGCCGACAACTGAATACTGACAGCCGATAGCTTCTTGTTTTCCGTCATCTTAGACTTCGGCCCGGTTCGAAGCCGGGCGGTAATTTCCTTTGAAGCTGTTCTTCTTCGGTCTCGATGCCGACGATGACGGGATCGCCCTCGTGCAAGGTGTCAGACACGACTTCCGTATAGAGAGAGTCGGCGATGCCGGTCGAGGCCTCCACTTGGCGAGGTTGGTGATTGGGATCCAACACCCAGACACGCGTAGCTTTCCTGTCGGTGGGCATGTTGGGCATTCTGAAGCGTAGAGCGCTGTTTGGGACACGGAGCGGATTTTCTTTCCGTGCGGTCACGATGGTGACGTTTGCTGTCATGCCTGGCTTCAACTTCAACTCGGGATTGCGGACGGTGATGACCACATCATAGGTGACGACGTTCTGAATATTGATCGGTGCGTTGCGCACCTGCGTCACCACGCCGTCGAAGAACTGTTTGGAATAGGCGTCTACGCGGAAATTCGCTTCTGTTCCCTCCTTGACACCGCCGACGTCAGATTCGCTGACGTTGGCATTGACCTGCATCTGGGTCAAGTCCTGGGCGATCACGAACAAAGTCGGTGTCTGGAAGGTCGCGGCCAAGGTTTGCCCGACATCCACGTTTCTGGATACCACGATGCCGTCTACCGGTGAGTAGATCGTGGTATAACCAAGATCCAATTCCGCAGAAGCGAGCACGGCCTGTGCCTGATCCAGTTGCGCCTGCAGAACCTCCACGTTGGCTGAGGCATCCCTGTAGTTGGTCTCGGCAAGGTCTACGTCTGCCTGCGAGACGAATGCCTGTGGCCGCAGTGCTGCCATACGATCAAACTCACGCTTGCGTTGTATCGCCAATACTTTGGCCCTGGCAAGGTTGCCTCTGGCGCTCTTGACGGCGGCACGAGCTTGACTTAAACGGGCCTTGAACGGCTTTTGATCGATCTGTGCCAAGATCTGTCCCCTTGCCACCTTGGAGTTGAAATCGGCAAACAGTTGGGCAACTTTCCCGGAGACCTGGCTACCGACTTGCACCGAGACGACCGGATTGATCGTGCCGGTTGCGGTCACGATCGCTGTGATCGGTCCACGATCAACCAGGGCTGTCTTGTAGTGAATAGGAGGGGCGCCGGAGGTCCACCAGTACCACATGCCCCCTCCGCCAACGGCTATGACTATCACGATGCTGATCAGCCAGGGGAGACGGGAGCGACTTGGTTGGCCGGGAAGCGGGACAATTGTAGCCATCGATTTCAGAGCAACGGACGGGTCGGAATGTTGCCACTCTGGTGTCGAGGCCTCGTGATGAGAAATGATTTCATCAACAGGCACATGGCGAGTGGGTTTTTGTGGATCAGTGGTCATGATGGGCTCACGATCTGAGTCGCTCTGGAATTTGGACTGCGATGATGCCGGTTTATGAGGAACTTCCGGCCTTCTTCAGCCAGCAAGAGTGTCAGAGCTCCGAGTACCAAAGGTCCGAAGAACCAGAGAGGCAAGGGACTGGTTCCGAAGATCTCGTTTCCAATCGGTGTATAGGTAATGAGCGCAAGGATGGTCAGTTCCATGACGATGCCCCATAGGATGAGTGGGTTGCTGAACCAGCCGAGTCGGGTTGCCGAGAGATGATCGGAGCGGCAGGCAAACACGTTTGCCACCTGGGCGACGACGATAGCGGCGAAGGTGGCGGTGGTCGCCTGCTTGTAGAGCGGGTCGGACCACTCGAGCGGCATGCCCCAGGTCCACCCCTGTGTCAGGAGCAATAAAAAGAATGAACCCATGGCAACCCCTGCTTCAATCATGCCCAAAAAGACATAGGCGCGCAGGAGGAGCGGAAGATTCATCAACCGTTCCGTGCGCGGGCGCGGCGGTCTTGCCATCATGTCGGCGTCTGGACTTTCGGCACCCAGCGCCAAGGCTGGAACCATGTCGGTCCCTAGATCCACTGCCAGGATTTGCGGGACCGTGAGGGCGAGTGGAATCCCGAACAAGCCAAATGCCAGATAAGGTACGATTTCAGGCACATTGCTTGCCAGCACGTACGTGGAAAATTTTCGGATGTTGGCGTAGACGGCACGACCTTCTTCAATGGCGTTGACGATGGTGGCAAAGTTGTCGTCGAGCAAAATCATGTCAGCCGTTTCTTTCGCCACGTCGCTTCCGGCGATACCCATCGCAATACCAATATCGGCTTTCTTGATGGCCGGGGCGTCGTTGACACCGTCACCGGTGACTGCGACCACCTCGCCCATCCCTTTGAGTGTGGATACGATCCGCATCTTGTGCCGAGGTGCCATACGCGCAAAGACCGGTTCGGGCTCGCCGGGATTGGTGGGTGTGAGGAGCCGGCGTAGCGCGTCGTCGCTCATCGTTTCGACCTGGTGCCCTTCGATGACGGGACAGTATCCGTCCGGCTCGGCGGGAGTCTCTTTCGGCGCCAGCCCGATCTGGCGGGCGATGGCCAGAGCCGTGAGGGGATGGTCGCCGGTGATCATGATGGCGCGGATGCCGGCTTGGCGGCAGCGAGCGATGGCTTCTGGCACTTCGTGGCGCGGCGGGTCCATCATGGCGACCAAGCCGAGGAAGGTCAGATTCTGTTCCACCTGCTCAATGTCCAGCTTCTCGACACCTTGCTCAATGTCACGCATGGCCACAGCCAGGACGCGATAGGCTTGCTGCGCAAAGGTACGGCTTTGTGCCATGATCCGCTGGCCATCTTCCTGACTCATCGGTGAGCGAACACCCTGGTGGCGAATCTGATTGCAGAGGGGCATCAGCGATTCGGGCGCTCCCTTCACGAAAGCCACGAGTTGGCCTTCACGCCAATGGAGGGTGGTCATGCGTTTCCGGTCCGCGTCGAACGGGAGCTCGCCCATCCGGGGCAACGGGTCATGGTGGAGAAGTCCGTGCCCCAGTGCGAATTCGACTAGGGCTACTTCGGTGGGATCTCCTGTCACGATGGGACGGCCGCCGGTTTTTCGCATGCGCTTGGCATTGTGGCAATGGATGATCGCGTCGAAAAGCGGCGCATACTCCTGGGCCTCGATTGCGCTGGTCACGCGTCCGGCGATCACCAAACAGCTTTCCTGCACCTCGATTTCGAGATGGTCCATGTAGAAACGAGCCACGCGCATCCGGTTCTCGGTCAGTGTCCCCGTCTTATCCGTGCAAATCACGGTGGTGCAGCCCAAGGTTTCCACGGATGTCAGCTGCTTAATGAGCGCGTGGCGTTTGGCCATGCGCTGGCTGCCCAGGGCCAAGGCCAGCGTCACCGTGGGCAGCAGTCCTTCCGGCACGTTTGCCACGATGATGCCGATTCCAAAGATCGCGCTGATCCAGAAACCCAAGCCCATGGAGATGCCGATGGCGAAAAAGGTTCCACCCATCGCGAGCGACAGTAGCGCGACCACGTGGGTGACCTTCACAATTTCTTTCTGAAGAGGGCTAAGGCCTGTCTCCACTCCAGTGGAGAGGCGGGCGATCTTGCCGAATTCCGTCTGCATGCCCGTGGCGAACACCACTGCACGACCTCTGCCGGAGAGCACGGGGGTGCCGGCGAAGACGAGATTGGGAATGTCCAGGAGATGTCCATCAGCCACCGGCTCCGCTGTTCGCCGCTTCGGTCGGGATTCGCCTGTGAGAGAGGACAGGTCGACCCGCATGTCGGTCGCTTCGACGAGCCTGGCGTCGGCAGGAATCTGTTCTCCTTCCTCAATCAGGAGCATGTCACCCGGCACAATTTCGCTCCGCGACACGTCAGTAGGTTGGTTGCTTCGTAGCACCCACGCTCTGGCAGGGAGGAGGCGATGGAGGGCATGCACCGCGCGTTCCGCCTTGTATTGCTGAAAGAAGGCAAAGATGGCGTTGATGACGATCACGCCGAGGATTGCCCAACCGAGCGTGGCCATCCCTTCGCCGGGCTTCATGAATTCTGCCGTGAACGCGAGGGCAGCAGCGATCCAGAGCAAAATGGCCAGGAAGTGGGTGAACTGGTGGAGGAACCTTCGAATCAATGAATAGTGCCCAGGTTCCTTGAGAACATTGGGGCCATACTCACTGAGCCGCTGTTGCGCCTCTTCAGTCGACAAGCCGCCTTCTCTGGTTCCCAGATGCGTGAAGAGTTCACTCATTGCCAGCCGGTGGAGGTGCGGCCCGTCGAGATCAGGCACGGGCGCCTCGTACGATCAGTACCGAACAGGGGGCATGCCTCAGCAGGCTTTCGGACACACTGCCGAGATAGAGTCGCTCGCTCTTCGTCAAATCACGCGAGCCGATCACCAGTAGCTGGTCATGGCTAGCTTCGACATGTTTCACGATGGTGTCGATCACGTGGTCCATGTGGATCTGAGTGACAGCCGAGAATCCGTCTTTGATGAACTCATCCCGTAGGGTATTGACCAACCTGGTGGCCCGTTCGATGACGGGCTGTTTTAATTCGGCCAGTTGCGATTCAGAGAGATAGCGTGCCGCGAAGTCAGTAACGGGACTTTCCACCGAGGTCAGGATCGTGACAGTGGCGGATTCCGGAAGGATACGGGATCGAAGAAACCGGGCGGCAGCGCGTGATGGTCTGGAGTCGTCCACAGCAAAGGCGACGCGGAGCAGGTTCTTCAGTGGCTGTTTCACGGCCAACAGGGGACAGGGAGCCGTCGCAGCCACCTGGCGAGAGACGCTCCCTAACAAGAATCCTTGGATGTCGCTCAAGCCGCGTGATCCCATGAGGATGAGGTCAGCCTTCAGCCGCCGGGCCGTTCTCGCGATGGTATGGGCAATCGGACCATGCGTGAGGATGGTCTGGAGCTTTGTCCGTGGCCCGGTTGTCGCCTGGCCAAGGGCAAGTCGAGCCGCTCGTGTGGCATCGCGCAACAGGATGGTACCGGCCTTCTCCATTGCAGCAAGGGCACGTTTCGCTGCAACGGGGTTCTTATTCGTGGCGGCCTGCAGCGCCGGTTGGTCGACGATGTGCAGGAGCACCACCTGTTCAGGTTCTTGACTGGCAAGAGCTTCAAGCGCCTGGACCCCCCATTGGGAATGTTCCGATCCATCAACCGCGCATAAGATCCGCATAACTGGTCCCCTTCCGTGCAGTCTGTGATTCTAGAGAAACTGTTTCGGGTATCAGTTCTGCATCGGATGTGCCTGTAGCATGGGAAAAGCTGGAAGCAGAATCGTCCAATTACCAGGGGGTTATGGAGAGAAACGTTTCTCGAAGGGAGGGGTTTGTTGTAGCAATTTGCAGCAGCGACGCTCACCCTACTGTGGTGATTGGCGTCAGTATGAATGCATGGTTGAGAAGATGAGATTACAGAGCGCTGCTATATAGAGGAGGGGCAATGAAAAAGAAGAAGAAGGCTAAGGTGAAAGTCAAAGACTTCGACTCAATGACCGTGAGTCAGGTGATGGAGAAAGAAGTGCAATATGTCCGCTTGAAGACGAAAGGGGACGTGATCGCATCGTTGATGATCGAGGGGTTCGGGGCCGTGCCGGTCGTGGGAAACGGCCGGAAGCTAACAGGCATCGTCAGCGAACATGATCTACTGGGAGCCGTCGATGACGGGCATCCGCTCGGTACCGTCTCAGCAAAAGACATCATGACGGCCAACCCTTACTCAGTCCGGCCGGAAACGACGCTCGGAACCTTGGTGCACGTGCTGCGCGCGAGCGATCTGATTCGCGTTCCCGTCGTCAATGCCAAAGAGAAATTGATCGGGATCATCGCACGACGCGATCTTTTGCGAGCCTATCTGGCCACTGGTGGCAAACGACAACTGTGAGGAGCTTATGAGACAAACAGAATTTTTCATGAAGGCGACCGATCCGAAGACCGTGACGGTCGGACAGTTGATGCAGGACGCCGTCACACGATGCGCAGCGCGTACCGACGCGTCCACGATCGCCCATCTGATGACCCATCGCAACTACGGAAGTTTGCCCGTTGTGGAAGAGGACGGCACCTTGGTCGGAATTGTGACGGAATATGATCTCTTGCAAGCGATGATCGAGGGGCGTGACCTTCGGAAGATCCTTGCGACGGAGGTCATGTCCGCTCATCCCATCACCGTGACGGAGGACCAAACGCTTGCTCAGGTGGCAGACCTGTTCCAAGACCGCTATCTGACCCGGGTGCCGGTGGTCCGCAACAAGAAGCTGGTGGGGATTCTGGCTAGGCGTGATGTGCTCTTCGGCTATATGAAAGCATCGCAATATTGGTCGTAGCAGACTGTTGAAAAAGTTCACCGGCAGTATTCTCGCGTTGCTCAGAGACTCAACGTGCCGAATCGTACGCCTCCTCTCTTCACTCGCTGCGGCCTTGCTGATGAAACTTTTGAGCAGTCTGTTGTGTGTATATCCATCACGTTCAAAGCGGTGCTGTGTTTGGTTTGGAATACCTTCCTAGCCGTTCTCATGCTGGTTTCTACTGCCGCGTATTCGGAATCATCGACGATGCGCCGCGAACCTTGCCATATGACTTATCCCAGTGACGGGACTGTGCAGTGGGAGTGCCGGACACTTCGACCCGGTGAAACATTGGAAACGCTCTTCGGTGAACAGTGGGTCGCCGTCGCACGGTTCAATCGAATCGACCGGCGCCATATCCACGCTGGGCTGTCCATCAAGGTCCCGAAGCAGATCGATGATGTGGAGTATTTCGCGCCGCTGCCGCTGTTGTATCTCGCAGCAGAACAAGACAAACGGTTCATCCTCATCAATCTATCCGAGCAATTTCTGGGTGCCTACGAGTACGGCATTCTCCGATTTGCTGTGCCGATCGCTTCAGGGAACGGCCACGATGAAACGCCGACAGGGGAATTTCGCCTCACCGCCGCTCACCGCACCCATCAATCCTGTCGCTATCCTGTTGAAGGAACGGACCGTCCCTATCCAATGAACTACGCGCTCAGGTTTCATATCAATCGTGAAGGGGTGTCGTATTGGATTCACGGGCGGGACTTGCCGGGCTATCCCGCGTCCCATGGCTGCATCGGTCTCTATGACGAACCGATGCAGAAGGAGCAGTATGGTTATCCCAAATCCCCGGAACTGAATGACGCGAAGCGACTCTTCGAATGGGTCTTAGGCGGCGAAGTCGAGGATGACCGACTCATCGCCCTGACAAATGGACCAAGAGTTCACATACTCGGCAAGGCACCGAGACAGCACTGAGTCAAGGGCAGCTAGCAGTTTACTGAAAATCTCGGTTATTTCGAAACAAGTCGCTGGAATGCTGCCTACAGGAACACCTCTCAAAAACTTCCGGATGCTCAAAATGCCGTCCTGCAAGGCCGCAGCGAGCGAAGGGGTGAGGCGTACGCTTCGGTAGTTGAGCCTCTGAGCGGTGCGAGAACGCCGCTGGCGGAGCTTTTCAGCATCCTGCTAGAGTGTTTTGGTGCTATCTGAGAACTGTGTCGATATTTTGCCAGTGAAGGAGGCTTCGATGACAGTCATGACATCCGTGCAGATCACCTCCCCTGGAGGTCCGTTCAAGGTCGTCCGCAGTTCAGTGCCGGAACCCAAGCCCAACACCGTCCGGGTGAAAGTCCAGGCCTGTGGGATTTGCCATAGCGACATGTTCGTCAAGGAAGGCCATTGGCCAGGGCTTCAGTATCCGCGCGTCACGGGTCATGAGGTGGCGGGAGTGATCGATGCAGTCGGTGCCGGGGTGGTTGCCTGGGAGAAAGGCCAGCGTGTTGGGGTGGGGTGGCACGGCGGCCATTGTGGCCACTGCACGTCTTGTCATCGCGGAGATTTTTTCAGTTGTCAGAAGTTCCTGGTGACCGGCTTCCATGAAGATGGTGGATATGCGGAGTACCTCATTGCGCGTACGGAAGCGCTGGCGATCATCCCTGATGTGTTGGCACCAACGGAAGCGGCCCCCATTCTCTGCGCTGGCATTACCACGTTTAACAGCCTGCGTCACAGCGGAGCCAGGGCGGGTGATCTCGTAGCTGTCCAAGGGCTGGGTGGGCTCGGCCATCTGGGAGTGCAGTTTGCCAATCGGATGGGCTTTCATACCGTGGCCATTGGGCGTGGTCAGGACAAAGCCGCGCTCGCTTTAAAGCTGGGAGCCGCGCGTTACTTGGATGCCGAAGCGACTGATCCAGCAAAGGAACTGGCGAGTCTTGGAGGAGCAACGGTCATTTTGGCGACAGCTCCGAGCGGCAAAGCCATGTCCGACATGATCGACGGTTTGAGGGTCGGAGGTAAGCTCGTTGTCCTTGGGGCGTCGACTGATCCCATGACGGTGACACCGCTTCAACTGATCAGTGCGCGCCGGACGATTCAGGGATGGCCGTCAGGCACTGCGCGGGACTCCGAGGATGCCCTGAACTTTTGTGCGCTGACGGGTATCCGTCCTATTATTGAGACCTTCCCACTGGACCAAGCTGCGGCAGCGTATGCCCGCATGTTGAGCGGGAAGGCCCGATGTCGCGTGGTACTGACGATGAAGTGAGGTCCTTGTGCGCATGTCCGGAATGGGTCCTTATTGCTGGCCTTCTAACCGTCTGGTCTGAGGTGTTCCGCTATTCTGCCACAGCTATTCACCTGACAACGGTTTCATAACCGCGCAGCATTCCGGGGAGGCTCGCCGGGCAACAGGTGATCTGCGATGGAAAGCGCGAATGTAGTGACCTTATTGTTTACATTCTCCGCCTAAAGAAATGGGTAGGGATAGCCGCAACTTCACGTTTCGCTCTTTGTCCCAGTTCATCCATCATCATCTGCTCTGGTTTTTGATCGGTGCCTACACCCTCTCTGCCATCTGGCCAACAGCCGGCCTCTGGATACGACATATCAGTTTCGGCGATCTCCGAATCGTCAACGAGACCCTGCACGTGTCCTTCCTCCTGCTTCTGCTGGCGACCTTGATGTTCAATGCGGGGTTGGGGGTCAAGAGCTCGCACCTGAGATCGTTGGCCAAGAAGACAGGGGTCCTGTCTGCGGGGCTCACCGCCAATCTGATCATCCCCATGGCCTATATCTATCTGGTCACCCTCATCATGCGGCTGTGGTATGAGCCGGATGAAGCTCAACACATCCTCGTGGGGCTGGCGTTGGTGGCGGCCATGCCGATTGCCGGAGCTTCAACCGCCTGGGCTCAGAACTCCAATGGCAATCTGGCGCTGAGCTTGGGATTGGTGCTTGCTTCAACCCTGCTTAGTCCAGTTTTGACACCGGTCGCGCTCTATACATTCGGGGAGATGGCCACGGAAGAATATGAGCAGGTCATCCACACCATCGCCGCCTATGGATCGGGAGCGTTCCTGGGGCTCTGGATCGTGTTGCCTTCCCTGTTGGGCCTTGCGGTGCGCTTCGTCGTGCCTGAAGCAACACTGACAGCCATCATGCCGTTCATCAAACTGATCAATGCCGTCGTCTTGCTGCTGCTGAATTACTCGAACGGATCAGTGTCGCTACCGCAGGCAGTCGCCGACCGAGATTATGATTTCTTGGCGGTGACGTTGGCCATCACCGCGGGCCTCTGTATCACGGCATTTTCCGCTGGCTATGGGCTGAGTCGATTGTTCAAGGTCGATGACGCAGAACGGGTTTCGCTCATGTATGGATTGGGGATGAATAATAATGGGACCGGCCTTGTCTTAGCGTCGCTCGTACTCGCATCGTATCCACAGGTCATGGTGCCAATCATCTTCTACAATCTCATCCAGCATTTGGTGGCAGGCGGGGTGCATGAGGTCATGGGGCGAAAATTCGAGGATCAGAAGGCAGCGGGTAGCTAAATCGAATTTGGCAGCAAGTTGGACGTAGCGCGTTGCCGGTTATCAAAAGGTTCACGGTGCCGGATCTAAGGGATCCGATCCCTGTGATCTCAAAAATTCCTCGTCACGGGCTTCCATGAGAATGGAGGATATGTCGAGTACTTGATCGCACGTACGCAGGCGCTGACGGCCATTCCTGGTGCGTTGATATCAACGGAAGCGACGCCGATTCTCCGCACCGGGATCACGATGTTCAATGACTTCCATCGCAGCGGATCCAAGGCGGGTGATCTAGCAGGCTGTTGACAAAGTCCACCAGCGGCGTTCTTGCCTCTCTCAGAGGCTCACCGTACGGCAGAGAGTACGATTCGCCTCTTCGCTCGCTGCGGCCTTGCTGGATGGCCTTTCTGAACAGCC
>NIUT01000174.1:0-10992 GCA_002254365.1 Nitrospira sp. UW-LDO-01 | reverse complement strand
AGATGTGTATAAGAGACAGGTCCACCAGCGGCGTTCTCGCCTCGCTCAGAGGCTCATCGTACGGCAGAGAGTACGATGAGTCTCTTCGCTCGCTGCGGCCTTGCTGGATGGCCTTTCTGAACAGCCTGCGCGGTATTCTCCAGACGTTCGTGACCTCAGGCAGGGCTCCATTTCCGAGCTCGTTCTTGGGTTTGTCAACACACTGCTAGTGGCTGTTCAGAGGCTGGGGGGACTCGGCGGTCACCTACTCGCATTGGATTTGCTCAATGTTTCAGCGATCAGGCGGGAACCCCAAACAACGCTCCAACCCCAGCGGTCACAGCCATCGCTAAGGCGCCCCAAACGGTAACCCGAGTGGCAGCAATCATCGCGGAAGCGCCGCCGACCCGCGCAGCCAGGGAGCCTAAAAGAGCGAGAAAGAGAAGTGAACTTCCAGAAACAGCCCACATAAGTGCAGAGGTGGGGACCAGCAGGACGATTAAGAGAGGTAGGGCGGCACCAACGGAAAATGTGACAGCGGATGCCAAGGCGGCTTGAACCGGTCGTGCGGTCATGGTGTCGGATATTCCGAGCTCATCACGACTATGGGCACCGAGTGCATCATGTGCCATCAGCTGAGTTGCGACTTTGGATGCGAGTCCTACATCGAGCCCACGTGCAACGTAGATTGCGGTCATCTCCCTGTGTTCCTGTTCAGGATCTGCCGACAACTCTTTACGTTCTCGATCTAGATCCGCTCGCTCGGTATCGGCCTGTGAACTCACCGAAACATACTCACCGGCAGCCATCGCCATGGATCCAGCCACAAGACCGGCGACGCCCGCGGTCATAATACTCGATGAGCTTGCGCCTGCTGCGGCAACGCCTACGACAAGGCTGGCCGAGGATACAATACCGTCATTTGCGCCTAGCACAGCGGCACGGAGCCATCCAATTCGGCGTACGGAGTGCGTTTCAAGGTGCGGCATTGCAACCAGTCGGGAGATAGTCGGTTGACCCAATCTCAGAGATTTGGCTCGGTAGCCTCATGAGTGTAACCGGTCTTAGGTAAGGAGTCGGATGTCTTCATAATGCCAAAGTGGCTCAATTTCAGGGGAGGACCACCAACGGTTGGTGGTCTCATCCACAGGCTTGCCTACCGTGGCTTTGCCATACAACCTATTGAATAGTCTGTTTCAAGTAACTGTGCATTCGGCGGACATTGTACTCTTGGCTTGACAGGGACGCACAGGAAGCTCGTTGGGGTATGTTCACGATCGTCCGATAGCCTCCATCCTGGGCCGCAGAGTTGTGCGGATAATCTCGCCTTTTCCATCTTAACTTTATCCACCGGCTCTCTTGGAATGCCGGTAATTTCTGGGCCGGCATAGACAGTTGTCATCGATATGCTATTGAGAGCAGAGAATACAATGGTGAGTAACTGAGTATGTCGTCGCATGATCCATCCTCTCTCCCTATAACGACTTTCCTGGAGGGTGTATTGGTCAGCCTCGATTTGATGCTGCACAGGCAAGGTGTGTCTCGGTCACGCTCTGCGTAAAGGCTTCTGGGAGGTTGCCGTTCAACGCTGCCGCTCGTTCATAGACAGTAAAGTTATACGGGTCCTTCGCCGTAAGGCCGTACTTGTCGATGAGCATCTGATGTTGTCCCTCGGTTTGGATGTGGTAACGAATCTTCGTGCGTAATTTCAAACCGGCGCTGTCTTTTGGTACTCGATATTCAAACGTATAGTCTCGGCTGGCTAATGGCATGAGCCGATTGTCGTGCAACTCGACAATAGCTGGTTGCCAGAGGATCCAACGTCCGGTCGTATCGGACTGCTGTTCCAGCACTTTGCCACCTTCATCCTCCACTGCAAACTCGACGGTGAAGTGGCGGTCTGGGTCCCCTGTAGGGAGTTTGTGGCCTGCGCCTGCATTCACCAGGGTTAGAGTCACTCGTACCTTGTCGCCGGGTTTCGGTTCGGCCGGCTCAGCTCTTACCTTCACGTCGATGGCTCGCTTGACCATTGCGGGGTCATGCCCGCCTCGCCAGAGATGTTGACGGCCTTGGCGGACAGGGCCGCCGATTGCGATCGGTCGTTCGATTTCGGGCATGTGGCAGCTCTGGCAAATGAAGCTCTTCTCTTTCTTCCAGTATCCATCCTCGTATTCAGGATAGGTGCCACAAGGTCCGCCATTGTAAAATTGCGCCGGTCCCCCCACGACACTGTGACAGCGCTCACACAGTTGTGCGGTGCGAAACATGGGATCATGTTTTGTCGGATGAGGAGCCTTGGCGTCTGCGTACGGCCCGAGGACGACGCCATCTCGTACGTGACAGCCCGCACAAGTCACACCTTCCTGTTGGTATTCCTTGTCGTAGTGCGGATTGGGCTCTTGGACGGCACGTTCCACTCGGTCGCGTGGAATGTCCTTGATTAAGGTCGGTTGCTGGTTTTCCAGGGGGGTGTGACAGTTCAGGCAGACCCAGATACGTTTATCCTTCGTCCAATAAGCTTGGAAGAAGGGGTCTGTATAGGCCTGTGCATGGATGCTGGTTTTCCATTCGTTGTAGATGTCGACATGGCAGACTCCGCAGGCCTCCGCCTTCAAGCTCACGAGACCGTCGGGAACTTTTTGATGAGGGATGGCATGGGCGTAATCTTCCCGTAATCCGAAGATGACGACCGGTTTGACTTCGGTATAGTACAGGTATGTGAGGCCGCCTAGCACGACGAGTCCGATCAAGGTTCTCTTCACCCACTGCATTGATGGCTCCGTTCCACCCGCCTTCGCGATGATTGTCTCAACTTATGTGCCACTATTACCCTGATTGATCTGTCGCGGGAGAGATAGGAGTCATCATACTGGACGGCTTCCTACTCTCTCAACCCGTGTCTCTCTCCAGCATTGTACGAATGGAACAAAGAAACGTGGTGAGAGGGAACTCAGGGCAACAAATCTCGCAATAGGGCCAGAATATGGCTTGCTCCAAGCAGGAGACTTCGCTATACAGGGCTGGTCCAACTTAGTTAAGGGAGGAACGCTAACTATGCATGGGATACCGACGGAAACGTTGCTTCGTGGGATTGTCTGCCTGTTGATCATCGGAGGCTGTGTGGCAGAACAGGCCGTCATGGAACCAACTGCATCAGGCCCAGCGATCTCATCGGCCCCTTCTGAGCCGGCTCCTGCTGGGTCATCGGATGTCTTGAAATCCTGTCTGGCACAAATTGCAAGTGATTCGAGTGAAGGGGTACGGATGGTTGCCGAGCAAAGTTGTCGGGGCAATGAAAAACTTCACCAAAGTGTGGTCGGGATGGCCGCCGCGAAAAGCGCCAACCGTGCATCCGCCGGGACGCAAGGAGATTCCCTCGATGACTGTATGGCGCGTATCCCCACCGACGCAACGGCGGGTCAGCGAATGTTGGCGGAAGAAAGTTGTCAGCGTGATCAGCTCACGCATCGCTGAGAACCGAACCACAGTATCCAGGAGCCATGTCTGAACATTCAGCTTGGCTCCATCTCTCCATGGTCCAGGGCACATGCTGTGACGTCGGCGCTGAGCCTCAGTCGCGTGTTCCCTGCCTCCATCGCCCTCCGATTCTGTCAGCCAGTTCCCGTCCGCGCCACACAGCTGCCCCACGTCGGTTCGTGATCTCGACATGATCCCGTTCACGTAATGCAAATTTTTGGATCACTGGACCTAGGAGAAGCTCGCCCGGTGGCGAGGTGTCCATGGAAGATCAGCACATCTTATTCATGAGTAGGGACGATCACTTGGACTGGGCATTGGTGAACCATTACTCCTCACTCCAGCATGCGGAATGACCCGCAGGCGGATCACAACCATGAGGAGGAGATCATGAAAGGGGCGGACAGCGTCACGATCGGGTTCATAGCAATGACGACTGTCACCGGCATTGTGATTGGAAACGACAAGGCTGGGCACTTGTGTATTCCAAATGTGCAGATGAAGAGATTTTCACTCGGCCTTCACGGTCCCTTTATCCGGGTGAGGTATATGTGGTTATGCAATACCAACAAAAATCGTAATGACCTGCATGCGGATCACAATCATGAGGAGGAGATCATGAAGGGGACGAACAGAGTCATAATCGGATTCATAGCAACGATGGCTGTCACCGGTATCGTGAATGGGGGCAGCAGCTTCGCGTCCGATGCCGGCCAAGTCGCTGTCACGAAGCGTATCGGGCATGGAGGATCAACCTATCAGTTACGATCAGGCCCAGTGAGTGTCTGTCAGGCGAAGGGGGATGTCATCGAGCGCATTGGAGCAGGAGGATCAACGTATTCCTCAAGTCAGAGCAGTGACTGTCCGGTAGCGGAGGATGATGATGGGAAGACAGCAACTGTCATTGAGCGAATCGGAGCCGGAGGATCGACCTATTCATCCAGCCAGCCACTGAGTTGAACATGGTTTGGCGAAGGAGACGGTCTGAGGAGGGCGTTCTGCCCGTCCTCAGACCTGGAACGGGTATCGTCGATCCCAATTTATCCAAGCGAACATTTCTTACAGCCCCACCTCAGCTCAGCTTCTTATCTCAAAACTAATCCCCACATTGCCTTGTGTAGCGTTGCCTCTGATTTCAAACCTTGAAACGACAAGGCGAGGCACTTGTATCTCCCAAAGGCGTAGATGAAGAGATTTTCACCCGGCATTCACGGTCTCTTCATCCGAGCGAGGTATATATATTGTTATGTAATACTAACCAACAAGGAGGGCATTGCTCGTGCACAACATGCTGGATCTTTCGATGGTCTACTTTCCGTACGTCGTCATGGGAGCAGGTCAGGCCGTCATAGCAGCTACAAGCGTGACTGGAAAGAGAACCAGTAATACTGAGGAACTTCAGGGGCGGGGAATTGCCCGCCTAGCATTTGATATAGCAGCGTCGAGCGACAAAGTCAGATCAATATCGGGACATCCCATAGGATCGCCGAATTGGGGAAAAGCATGACGGTGCCATTAACCGGTCGATATGTGTGAGATGAAAAACTCTTCGGATATCTTCCATCGGGCGTTCATGCTTCAGCAGTATGTCGTCTATGTCGACAAAAGAAGAAAAAGGAGGCCGGTCATGACCATGATCATTTTTTCAGTGCTTACAGTAAGCTTCTTGTTGGGAATCTTGTACCGAGCGTTTGGTGCGGAGTAGTGGAGAGGTTGGGAGCCTGCGCCTGGCTGCCCATCGCAAGCCGTACAGTCTCATGAGGCAGGCGCCCGTGGGTACTTCATCGGTTCACGTGTGTGAGGCGCTCTGCGGTGGGTGACGGTATGAAAGTTCCAGTTTTGAGAATAGCTTCATTCCAGAATGATACAGATGGTAAGGGTCGACTTGGGGTAGGGATATTCCTGAAGAACACCTGCATGCGGATGCAGCGGATTTACTAATAGATTAGATAGAAGGAGGCAGTATGATGATCGAACGGGTTAGACGACCAACGCTTGGATTGATGGTGGGGACGCTGGGAATACTGGCACTCGGGTGGACGGTGAGTCCAGTTATGGCGTCGACGGAAAAAAGCATCAACGAGAGGGCAAAAGTAAACTTGCAGAAGGCGCATGACCAACTGAAACTAGCGATTGACCAGACTGAGAAGGCCCTTGGATCGTCTCGCAGAAGCAGCGGGTCAATCCGGGTTCATATGCAGCGGGCGCTCAATATTCTCGGAGGGAAGGATTCGCCTGAGTATGCCGACTCATCTGAGTATGCTGACAAGCTCCACCCACATTTTAACGAAAAGATCGGAAATCCTGGGGATGGGCATGGTGCGCTGCTATACATGGAAGAAGCCTACGAGACATTGAAAGCCAGCAATGCACCGGCATCGGTCCAGGAAGCTATGGAATATGCGATTATGCATGCGTCTATGGTGGAGGAACACGCCCATGAGTCGGTTCATGGAACCGGTATCAGGCAAACACATGAGCATGCCGCTCATGCTGCGGCATTGCTGGTCGGGGCCTACGGGAAAGCTGACTCTGATTCTCCAGCCACCGGCGCGTTGTCCTATGCGATGAAGCAAACAGGATTGAAAACATCAAAATAGACCGGCAAAGCATGAATCTGCAGGACAAATAGGTAGTTTGTGCATCGATGAAGCGATGCACAAACTCGCTTGCCTCTCCTCATGCTGCAGGGTTGCCGTGGAGCTGACATGGTCATGCTATGGACCATGACACCTCCTTTCACGTCTTCACACGGTAGATTTCTTCCCGTGGATCGGACAGCGTCAACAACCTGGCGAGTAATGCTTAAGGAGAGGAAATGGTCTGAGAAGGGGGCAAACGCCCTTCTCAGACCAAGATGGTATGAGTGAATAGAGATCCGATCCGGAATCTTGGAAACTTCTGCCAGGAGATGGCTGCGTTGATTCATCTCCCCCTTACCTTCTTTCGCAAAGCCCTGCACCATCTTTTTCGATCATTACGTCCAGTACAGAGGGAAGAGAATCAAAGGCGCAGATTCCTTCGAACCTTCGGTTCTGGTACGAAATAGTAATTCCGTGGTCTTAACGATAGTGGGTCTGATAGCTCAATCGTAAGGTTCGACGGCGGCTCGGTGTGAGCGTTTGCCGGAATGGTCTGACTGCCGCGTCACTACGGTAGGTCCTTTCATAGCTCGCCCAAATTGTCTAGCTGGATAGACGGCTCTGGGGATATTCTCCCCACATCTTCGATGAGTGGTCCTGGGCATTGCCAAGGACAGCAGATGTATAGAATCGTCAGTCAGATAATTTCGGCACCTAAGCACGATAGTTGCTCAGTTACGGCGATACGTCGCGATCAATAAATGCTTGATAAGGGAACAAGTCATCATTCAAGAGGGAAGAACTATGCAGCTAACGATCGTCTGTTCACAGATATTGCGAGTAAGTCTCATTGCACTACTCCTCAGTGCATCGGCACTGTCGGATGCCTGTGCCGATGCTGTCACCGAATGGAACGAGCAGGCTGGTGGAATCGTGGTGAAGGCTGGTTTGGGACCGTTGCCGGCTGAACGGGCATTAGCGATGGTTCAAGCCTCAGTCTATGAAGCGGTGAACGCCATTACGCAACGGTATCCCGTCAGCGATTTGAAACTAGAGACGGTTTCTGGGGCATCGGTAGAAGCGGCGGTCGCGGCGGCGAATCGTGCCATGTTGACGAAGCTTGTCCCATCTCAGCAAGCCATTATCGATCATGCCTATCAGGTTGCCATGACAGCCATCGTCGATGGTTCGGCTAAATCGAACGGTATCGCTGTCGGTGAAAAGGCGGTCGCGGGCATTCTAGCGCGACGAGCGAATGATGGGGCTGGAGCAGGGGAGTCCTATCGTCCGCATGCGAGGGCAGGAACCTATGTGCCCACGGTGATACCGGAAGCGCCGCAGTGGAGGTATCGCACGCCTTGGTTGATGACGAACCCGTCGCAATTTCGCCCTGGGCCACCTCCGGACTTGGGCAGCGACGTATGGGTGCGCGACTACAATGAGGTAAAAGCGCTGGGTGGAAAGCAGAGCCGACAGCGAACCGCGGAACAGACTGACATTGCCCGCTTCTGGGAGGAGGTCATGCCGCCGATCTATCATGGTATTGTGAGATCCGTCGCGAATATCCCGGGACGAGACATCACTCGGAATGCACGTCTGTTTGCCGCAGTCACACAAGCGTCTGATGATGGCTTAATTGCGGTGTTTGATGCGAAGTATCACTATGGCTTCTGGAGACCACTCACCGCCATTCGAAACGGAGATATCGATGGGAACGATGCGACTGAACGGGATGAGTCCTGGGTGCCATTCATCGAGACACCCATGCACCCGGAATATCCCTGCGCACACTGTATTACGTCCGGTGCCGTGGGGACGGTGTTACAGGCTGAGATCGGCAATGACCCAATGCCGGTCCTCATCACGACCAGTCATGCCGCGGGTGACATCACGCGCAACTGGACGAGTGTGGACGAGTTCATGCAGGAAGTCCCGAATGCACGGATCTATGATGGTGTCCATTATCGGAACAGCGGCAAAGTGGGAACCGAGATGGGTAAACAGATCGGTAGATTGGCTATTGAAAAATATCAATTGATACGTAAATAGCCGTTATGGCTCCGTGATGATATGTCCGCTCGGTTTTTCCTCCCCTTCACCCCATTCCGCCACTGCCTGCGCCATTTCTTCTAATCGCAGTGCAGCTCGGCCAAACACGCTGTCGGGTGGGTAGGCCCCATCGAGCCCCCGTTCGCCGGCGGCGATGCCGGTGAGCAACTCCAACGCCTCCTCAATGGTGTTCACGGCATACACGGCAAAGTGACCTGACTCGACGGCTTCCACCACATCGCGGCGAAGGGCCAAATGCTTGGTATTGCGGGCGGGGATGATGACGCCTTGGGTGCCGGTCAACCCTTTGCGTGAACAGGATTCGAAGAACCCCTCGATCTTTTCGTTCACCCCGCCGATCGGCTGGATTTCACCCAATTGATTGACGGAGCCGGTGACGGCCAGCCACTGATGGATCGGTAGATCGGCGAGGCTGGAGAGAATGGCGATGAGCTCGGCTACGGCGGCGCTGTCACCTTCCACTTCAGAGTAAGTCTGTTCAAACGTCAACGAAGCGCTCATGGCAAAGGGATGAGCTCCGGAGAATTTGCCGGCGAGATATCCGGCCAGCGTCAGGACTCCCTTGCTATGGATCATTCCGGCCAGTTCTGCTTCCCGCTGAACATCGATCACGCCTTTGGTGCCGACATAGGTGCGAGCGGTAATCCGAGTGGGGCGGCCGAACGCGTAGTCACCAAGCTCATGAACCGACAGCCCGTTGACCTGACCGACCACGTCACCGTCGAGATCGATCATCAGCGTGCCTTCTTTAATTTCATCTTGGATCCAATGTTCTGCCAAGTTAGAGCGATGACGTTTGTGGGTGACGGCAGTTTCGACGTCCGCTCGCGTCACAAACGCATGGCTTTCTTTCCTCGCCCAATATCCCGCTTCACGGATGAGGTCGCTGACGAGACTAAGCCTGAGTGAGAGTCGATCGCGACGATCGGCAAAGCGAAGGCCTTGCCGGAGGATTGCCGCGACGGCATCAGCCTCGAAGTGTGGCAGTCCTTCTTCTCGACAGAGCCTTGCAATGAACCGGGCATATTGTCGGTCCTCTCGTTCGCTCCTCACGACTTCAGTATCAAAATCCGCTTTCACTTTGAACAGCTTCTCGAAGTCTTCTTCGTAGGTTTGCAGCAGGTGGTACAGCATGGGCGGCCCAACCATGATGACTTTCACATTCACGGGGATCGGCTCCGGCCTCAGTCCCGCCGTGGAGAACCCGTAGAATTCACCGGGATCCTCGATCTTCACCTCATTGGTCTTGATCACCCGCTTGAGCGCGTCCCACGAAAACGGCTGGCGCAGCATGTCCACTGCGCTCACGATCAGGTAGCCGCCGTTGGCTTGCAGCACAGCTCCTGCGCGGATTTCCGTGAAGTCGGTGTACATGACGCCCATATGGGCCCGCCGCTCGATCTTGCCGATGAGATTGGTGTAGGTCGGGTGTGATTCGTCGATGACGGGAGCCCCTTCCCTTGGGTCGCGTTGCACGATCAGATTGACAAGGAAACGCGACATGTCGGGTCGCTTGAATTCCAAACCGGGGATGACAATGGCGGGACCTTCCCGCGGCAGGAAATCCTTGTAGTGATGCACGATGTCGTCTCGAACATGTTCCAAGAATGTTGTGATGGGCGCGATATCTTGGTACGCCCGCCGCATCGTTTCATAACGGCCTTCCAGGACATTCGTGGCCAGTTGGCGGTCCAGATGGCGTTGTTGGTGCTCGGCTTCCTTCTCAAGACCATGGATGCGGATATGGAATTCGCGGATTTCCCCTTCAAGCGTCTTGCGCCGTTCGGTCAAGTCTCGCTGCTCTTCCTCGGTCATCGCCTCCATGTCGGCATCCGTCATGGAATGGCCGTCCTTGAGCGGCGCAATCCCGAAACCGACCGAGGTTTCCTCAAAGCCGAATCCTTGTGTTCGGCTGTGCTCCGTTAATTCGTGGAAGAGGGCCTTTTTCTTGGTATCGATGTCATCATGCAGCTTGGCCTTGGCATCGAGATATTTCTTGCTCTCGAATGCCAAGGGGATGTCACGTCGCAGTCCCTCGATGAATCCGGACATCTCTCGTTTGAATGACGCGCCCTGGCCGGCGGGCAGTGCAAGACAGGTTGGTCGAGAGGAGTCTTGGAAGTTGTTGACATAACACCAGTCAGCAGGAGCGGGAGCGGTCCGTGCCATGGTCTTGACCATCTGCCGAATGACGGTGGCTTTTCCTGTCCCGACAGGGCCGGAGACGTAGAGATTGAATCCGGGACTCTTCATATTGAGTCCGAATTCCAACGCCTCCACGGCCCGCTCCTGTCCAATGATCTCCGTAAGCGGTTCGAGTTCGCCCGTATCCTCGAATCCGAGCTGCCCGGGATCGATCGTTGGGGCCAGCATGGAGACAGGGACTTTGAATTTTTCGATGTTCATCCTAGGACACCTTGGCCGCGATCGGTTGCGGAAGCGCGACGACCGTGGCTTGCGGACCTTTGAAGCCCTCCTCGAGGCCGAATACCACGTCGGCTCCATCTTCCAGTTGCTCAAAGGTGAGTCCCTGTAAGGCATTTGCGTGGAAGTAGACCTCACCGCCTCCTTCCTGGAGGATGAAGCCGTAACGCTCATTGGAGAACAGCTTGGATACGACGCCCTGATGAGATGGCACGGGAGGCAGGCGTACTTCGGTCTTCGCGCGTTTTTCTCGATACTTGTGGAGTTCAATGTTGGCAGCCTGAAAGGCAGATCTGATGGCTTCCTCGAAGGTCTTGTCTTCCTTGCGAGCCGTCAGGGTGTGACGACCGGGCAATGTGACCACAATGAGCGCTTCCGCCACGTTCACAAGTTTTTTGTGGTGCCGATTCTTGGTCAAGGTGACTCGACCGTGAGTCACATCGTCGTGCCCGCGTTGGAG
>NIUT01000173.1 GCA_002254365.1 Nitrospira sp. UW-LDO-01 | reverse complement strand
AAAACCTTGCAACACAGCACCAGCACCCCGGCGCGAACGCACCACAATGCCCTATGGCCCCAGGACCGCAGCGTGTCATTGCGAGTCAGCCCGTACAGTTCTTCCCCCGTGAGATAAAGGGCGGGGCCAAGGTGGAGGCAGCCAACCTTCGCCCCGCGCTTGGTCCGAGCCGGGGGGCCACCTGCTCGGACAGTTCACACAGACAGTTTTTGTGAAATAGACGCAATCAGGCCGTATTCGTACCAGCGCGCGACAGCACGACTATACGGTACGGATCAACCAAGCCTGACGAAGGAAATCGAAGGAGGCGCCCGCGAATGGGTTGCGGAAAAATATGTGGAGAAAAGAAGTCCAGTGGAAGTGAATTCTGCCGGCTCACTATCTAGATTCCTAACAGCCAGTGGTGGCCCACCTTCCGCTACAGCATCCGCTGTAGCCTGACAAGCCCAAGCACAGAACTGGTCTGCGGCAGATGAACCGTCGTCAGCGTGATGGCGGTGATGATTCTGGCTGAGGTCGCTATGAACGAGAGTACAGCTACTGCCCAGGACAAGCAGTGCAGCATACAGCAAGACTGCACAGCCGGCGATTGAAAGATGAGGCAATGATCGACGTAAGTCTTTCATGTGCATTCGGGTCCCTAGCAATTGGTTTGCACTATACATGAGCACGAAGGATTTGTCTGCTACAGCTGCTCACTGCTGCACCATAAATTTTCATCATTTATATCGTTTCAATCGAGCAGTACATCGCACTGTGGTCATCCCACATAACTTAGCTTGCCAAACTATAGACAATCGGAAGACTCACCACGATTTGTGGCTTTCCAATGGCATGTTTCATCTCAAGAGGACAAGCCAGTTTCACCGCTTCAATCGCTGCCGCATCAAGCGCACTGTATCCGGAGCTCTTTTGAACAAACACATCAGGCAGCTCCCCATCAGATCGAATGACGGCCTTCAGGAGGACTTTCCCCTCTTGGCCGTTCAGACGGGCCGAACTTGGATAGCGCTTCAGCTCTGCAACCCGACGCCACAGTGATTCAGCCAGCCATCGGTTGCCTGTCCTTGCTTCAGCACCAGACATCGTAACAGCACTAACCGCACTCTCCTGAGAAATCGGAGCTTCAGAAGCCAAGGCAGGAACTGCTGCATTCACAGCCGGTTCCGGATGAGGCAGTTGAGACTCACCTGGTTCGGACGGAGTCGTAGATGCCATGGACTCCTTCGTTTCTAGGATTGGCTGAGTTTTGGCCTCGGTCATTTCACCTACCCGTTGTTCGGGTGGCTCTTCACGTACTTGAGGAACCGCTGACTGCTGTACGATCGTTGGCGGCGGCGTTTCAATGTTCTCTTCCGTCGGCCTAATGGGCTGAGACGGTTCCGGCACAGGCCTAGGCAGTGCGGGAAGAACCTTTTTTACTACCGGCTTCACCGATGCGGTTATCGATTCTGCCGGCTCTGCTTGTGAAACGCCAGTTGCTCGTGGCACGAAAGCTACATTCCAGCTGAAGAGATTTTCTTGCACAAGAGGTTTAATCTGTGCTGAAAAAGCGAAGGATAGGCCAAGAGCCGCTCCATGTAAGGTCAATGAAATGACCCAGGCAGGAATCACAAATTGCGTGTTATCGGTCGGTGTCATACTTTCTTTATCCTCGGTCACAGACCGCTATGCAACCCCATTCTCACCGGCAAGAGCAGCGTGCGGGGCGAAGGCCAAGGGAGGAGCGCCTCCACCCCGCGCTGAATCCGAGCCGGAGGCAGCCGGCTCGGATAATACTCGGACAATACATAGTTCTCAGAGTTAGTCGATACCTCGCGTTACAACTAATGAGTACCCCATCGGAGTGCATGAAGACTCCGATGGGTTTCCCCATCCACAACTGAACTAATTGCTCCCCTGGTTGCCCGCCAAGGCCGCCCCAGAATCAAACACCATCACTCCTCCTGGATTTGCTCCGACAGGGACCGTCTGTTTTTCCTGATGGTCGGTCGCATTGATGATCGTGAGCGAATTCGCCGGCGCTGCATTCGACACGGCCAGATACTTGGCTTCGCCAGCCCCTTCCGCCAACACGTCGAAGCCATGCCCACCGGTCGACACCAACGGAATCTCCCGCAGCAGGGTGAGAGCAGGTGGCGCCACGGTGGTCCAGTCAAAGGCAAACAGCCGGTCTTTCTTTGTCGCCGTTGCTCCATTCCCGGCCAGTATGTAGAACCGCCTCGAATCAGGAGAAAACTTGAATGCCCCAGGAGTAGTCCCATTTAGAGCCGCATCGAGATCTGGGCTGGTTAAGTGAGCGATAGCCGGCGTCGCGGCACTGAGATCAATGACGCCAAGCTTCGTTGCTTGCGGGGCAGTTGTTTCGCCACGGAGCAAGAGATACTTCCCGTCCGGTGAAATCCCATACGATGTGTAGGGAGTGCCGGCGAGGTCAAACGTCTTGGTAATGGTATACGGAACATTCGGGTCAATTTCGGCAATCTCGTGATACCCCTCCTGAATGCTATAAACCTTCTTTGTCAGCGCTGACCAGCGAATGCCGTGCGGAGCTGAGGCATTGGGCGTAAACGCCGTCGTAATCGGCGTTGCGGACTCGTCATTGCAAGACGTCGTCTCTTTCGAATCTTTGCATAGATCAATCCGAGCAATTAGCTGCCGATAGTTCGCAGAGGCTTCATCACCGTCAAGCACGGCAATTTCACCGGCAGTTGCACTGGAAACAAAGACCCGCTTATTCTCTGCAAAGGCTGCAACCTTATGTCCATCAGCCAAAAGGCAGGTTGTTCCGAGTACGGTAGGCGGCGTCCCTCCGGGGCCGAGGTGCGAATTGTGGATCACTGTGACTGACCCCCCGCCCGACGAGGCGCAATTGATCAAATCGTCTCCGGGCGTCGTAGTTCCGGCGGCATTGTCACCGTCGTTCATGATCCAAATTACCTGGCCATCATTCCTGTCCCGATAGAGGTGAACCGGGCGCGTGCCCGCCGCCAGATTCGCCTCATGAACCGGAGTCGCCGCTGTGAGTGGATCGATCGTCGCGACCTTGTTCGCTGCAGCAAGATTTAAAAAGACCCAATCTTTATCTGAGAACTGCATGTCTCCGAGAGCCACATTCTCAAACTCCGCCGCGTCGATCGTGTTAACCACCGCGTTGCCGGAATCCCCCTTCAGCGCCACACTGGTCAGCGTCTTGTCGCCGGTATTGTTGACGAAGACCAACGCACTGGCCTTACCTGCGCTACCGCCAGAGACCGGTGTTGCCGTGGTGGTTTCCCCTGAACTGCATGCCGCCACGCTGATCAGTGCGAGCCCCAGCACGCTCGTTGTAACACTAGACGCAAAGTTACTACTCTTCCTCGTTTCCATGGAACGTTCCTTCCTCGTGAATGACCGTCTTCAACGCTGTGATTAATAAGAGCGCAGCCGGCTCCCTGAAAAAATGTAAGCTATGCGATCCCACAAACAGGCTGCGGCGGCCCACGGGGTGGATATTGACCATCAATAATTACTCGCTGTAAGGAAATGGTGCCAAGACTCCAGACAAGGCTCACCTGAAGGTCTGCAGAGATTTCGCCTCGTCCGCCACTACTCTGAAGATCGAAACCGCTGCAGTGCCACGCGCAATGGTTATGGCTCTGTTGACTGTGCTGTGTCTGCCCACTCGGGCAGTGGGGCATGTTCCATTGTGGCAACAGATTCCCCTGTGCGACCGAGAGAGACCCGGTCAGCCAGAGCACGACCCAGCAGCCGGTCAAAACCTGAGAAATCTCTTTTCGCATCTTCCTTACCATTGCAGACTCGATACCATCGTTCTTATCGATTCCCTAAGAAGCTCCGCCGAATAATTGGAACGACTTGGTCATCCCAAAGATGTAGCTGATCTGCTGCTCCAGGTTGCCGTTAAAGTCGCGATGAATGGGAATTTGCGCAATGAAATAAAACGAGGCGAAGTTCCTCACATTGAACATGACCCCCGGCGAATAGGCGACATAGGTTGAGCCGGTCGTGGGCACCGCCCGAAATTTGATCGCCGGATCGAGCAGGATGGGCGACCCTCCTGGGTTGAACTGAAACAGCGACGCGTCCATGGCATCATTCTGCATCCATCGAAAATTGAACTGCTGCGTCAGCACTAACCACGGCGTTTGTTCCAGCGGGACTACATTGAGGCCCAACGCCCCGCTCACTTCGTCGCCGAACTTGTATCCGTCACTGTTCTTAAACGTGTGTCGATAACTGACCGACGCGAACTGATTGACCCGATGAGGAATCAGCTCATACGTCTGATAGAGCATGGGAACGATACCGAAGTTGCCTCGACCAATTTGCAGAGTCGATTCCGCCAACGTAGTTCCCTGGGCAAACCGGCCGTAGCTGCCGGTTGGGAAATCGACGCCTACGCCAACCACAATCATGCTACGCAAGGTGGGAAGCACGTTGTACTTCAGCGAAGCCCGAATATCCCCAAGTCCTCCCTCACCGTATGGGACAGGGACGAGCCCTCCGATTTGGGCATTGGACTCGACATGTTTGTAGGGAATCGCTACCTGGATGCCGAGGCGGTCGGTTAATCCGTAATTGAGGTCGAGCATCGCAGTGCGTGTCGTCGTCTCAATACGGTTTACATTCAAATTTGCCAGGGTGAGTGTTCTGGCTCCCTGATTGGCAAATGGGATACGCCCTCCGTCGCCAGGAGGCGCCTCCATCGGAGTCCAGTTATAAATCGCGTTGACCGTCAGCAGTCCTTTCATCGGCACTTGTTGTTGCGACCCGATCACGACAAAACAGCTGACCGACCCGCACGATGCCTCAACCCAGGATGGGTTGAGCATCGAGAACAACATTCCGACTACACCGCTGACACTGATGACCCTGGACCAGATCGTCCGTACCATGATTCCCAAACTCTTTCTGTGTTGTGACACGACGGAATCCGATCATCGGAACTCGCCGCGAGACACGGTTGTTAAGAAAACACCTGCCGACTGCAGGCGTTATGCAAGGAGAAGCGGAGGCCCACGGAAGAAGGAGTGGAAAGAACCGGAGATATGAATCGGATTGATGGGAACCACGACCGTCTGTTCAATCGGTTGAAGACCGGACTCCAACAAAACCGACGTGGATTCCACGTCCTGCCCGGCAGCACAGAGCCAGGCACAGATTCCGATCGAATGGGTCCCGGCCTGATGGTCTGCATGGTGCTGGGCATGGCCCACACTTGGCGCAGCCATTGTCCCGTTCACCAGCACGAGACACACTAACAGCAGCCAGACAAACCAGGATTGTTTCAATCGTGCCAACATGTTGCTTCGACTACTTGAGCGATGCCGCCTTCATCGGTTCCGATTTCTGGATCCGCGCCACCGTGTCAAGAATCACCTGCTCGGTCAGCAGCCCGCCCTTGATGTATTCTTGCACGACACCTTTTTCATCAATGAACACGCTGACCGGTAATCCAAAGACTCCAAACTGGTTTGCCACCTTGTTGTCCCGGTCCATCAGCACTGGAAACGTATGGCCATGTTGCGTGATGTGTTCACGCACCTTGACTTCATCTTCCAATTCGTTGACCGCCAACACCACAAAGCCCTGGTCCCGTAGCTTCTCATAGATGGCCTGCATGGCCGGCATTTCCGTCGTACAGGGTTTGCACCAGGTCGCCCAGAAATTCACCAGCACGACCTTGCCGCGATACTGACTCAGGCTTTGCTGCTTGCCGTCTAAATCAGCCAAGCGAAAATCCTCGGCAGTCGTCCCGACGGCTGGCACGCGTGAGCCCATGCCCAATCCATCGATGGGCAAGAATCCGACGGCCGCAATGAGAAGGCCCATTTTGAGAAAAGACAAATATTTCATACCATTCTCCTTCCGTACGTGTATTCAACGTCTCCTACGGATTCAAAACTTGAAATACTTTCGTCACGCCGAAGACGTAGCTCACGCCTTGTGCCAGATTTCCATTGAAATCCCGATAGACCGGGACTTGCGCATAAAAGTAGAGCGATGTGTTGTCGATGAGCGGAGTCTTGACGTTCAACGTTGTTTGAATCAAGTCGCCCAGATTGACCTGAAAACCTGGCGTATAGGCAAAATATGTCGAGCCGGTTGTCGGAACTGATCGATTCCTGATGTTGTCATCCAGGACAATCACTTCGCCCGGAAATGTGAGATCACTCGGTGTCTGCGAGCGAGCAAGCGACGCCCGGTAGTGATCGCGCGCCATGTAGCGAAAATTAAACTGATTGCTCAACACAAGCCATGGAACCGTGACCAGATTGGCTCCTAATGAAAAATCAAATTGGTCCCCGAATTGGTATCCAAAGTTGTTACGAAACGTATGGCGATAGCTGCCGGACGCGAACTGATTCAACCGATGGGGGATGAGCTCATAGGTCTGATAGAATGATGCCTGCAAACCGACTTGACCACGACCGATCTGAGCCGTCGGCTCCATCGTTTCAGCCCCCCCCTCAAGCCCAGCAGTCGTTTGATTATGATCACCGGTGGGAACATAGACACCGAAGCCCGTCACCAGAAGACTCCTCAGTGACGGCAAGACGTTGTATTTCGCGTTGATGAAGACATCCCCGAATCCGTTATCGGAAAACCGAGTCTCCTCACCGGCTCCTCCACTCACTTCGCCTAACCCATCAAAGTGACGGTGTTTAATCTTTTTATAGGGAATGGCGACTTCGATGCCAAACCGATCGGTTACCCCATAATTGAGACCAAGCGTATACATTTGCGTGATGGTGCGGATCTCTTTGTGGTGACCCAAAATGAGTTGCCGGTTGTCAAGGTCGACGGCAGGAATCACCCCGTCGGTTCCACTGAGCAGTGTCCCTTGTGGGGTGTAGCTGTAAAAGGCGTTCACCGTGAGGAGCCCCTTGGGCGATACCTGTTGCTCTGAGCCGATCACCACAAAACATGTTACAGACCCACAGGACGCCTCCGCAGTCCGCAGAGTGATAACGGTACATGAGAGTGCCAATGCGAGAAAGACCGATATAGTGAGCTGAGATGATTTCCGTCCCATGATGCTATGGATCTGGATCTCTCTCCATGAACGCTGCTACTTGCCCAATCAGATTAGGATGACCTGATTGGACGAAATCACACCCTAACTGGATGGGTGTGGTGCGGACTATAGAGAGTACGAAGGCGGACCGCGGCTGGAGTAACTACGAGAGCAGTGAGAGACTGTATCCGCTGAGTCAACAATCTGAAGAATTGCAATGGGGCTAAGTTCGGCCCGGAGCAACACTACCTGACTATCGAGCACTGTGCCGGCAGCACACATCCAGGAACAGAGAACCGTCCCGTGCGTGGCTGTTTGATGCTGAGCATGGTGCCCGGCATGTTCTGCAGCCTGTACCTGA
>NIUT01000172.1 GCA_002254365.1 Nitrospira sp. UW-LDO-01 | reverse complement strand
GTCGCGAGGGACGAGCCTGCCCGCCTGGCCGCCGCACACGCGCAACCAGGCTTGTCGCAGCAGCGTCTTGGCGGTTGCAGTAGAAGTGTTCATGAATAATGCGGGCTAGACCATGTTCCGGAACAGTTCCTTGTTAACCCCAGGCTCGGTTGCAATCTCAGCCTGCGCATTTCAAGCCCGTCGCAGGACATAGAGCTGGCAATGATCGTCGTATCCAACATGACGACATATTTTTCTGCGTAACGCCATGGTATCCCAAGAGGTTATTCCATAAGGTCAGTGACAAAGTTATGCACTGGCTAGTTGAATCCGTGCACAAAAAAGGAGGGTGAGGAGTTGCCTCCCCACCCTCAGGGGTTCTGCGCTTATGCAAATCTAGACGAGTAGTTGCCTCTCGCACACAGGCTGCTTCTATTGACCGACGACTTGAAGTTGAATACTCCCGGTTTCCACCAACGCAGGGTTAATGGTGATCGTGTACGTGTCCGTCGTGGCTAGCGTCACCGTATTGAGGTTAAAGCTGGATGCGGAACTCGTCGTCCCCGCTTGCAGAACTCCACTCGGTGTATAGAGGTTCACGGCTACGGTCTCAAACTTATTATTGGTCGCCTTGACTGTGATCTGCTGGTTCGCCGTCCCGCTAAACGTATAGCGACCGCTCTGACCGGCTCGGCTGATCATGATCTGCCTCGGCGCGGCATTGATCTTAAGTGAGTCTGACACCTCCGTGGAGAGTGTGAGTGTCATGTTTCCTGTGTAGGGTCCACCTGGACGAACCAGCACGGTATAGACACCGGTGGTCGGCAAGGGGTTGGAAATTTCAAGCGCACCCCCAGCCGTCCCGACGGCCGTAGAAGCCAGTGGGGTTCCATCCTGGCTCAGCAGCGACACGCTGCTCGACGTGAGTCCAACCGCTGTAAGCCCAAGGCTCACCCATTGTCCGGCATTGCCGTTGAACGTGTACCGTGCCGTTTTACCTGGTTTGTTCAGGCTCACGGTCACTGGCGCCCCATCAAGCGCAATCGTGCCGGAAACGGGTGACGACAGCGCGAGGGTCATACTACCGGTGTTGTTCCCCACCGGATCCACTACAACGGTGTAGGTACCGGTTTCCGGCAAGGCCGTGCTTGGGTCGAGGCTACCACCGCTGGCCCCTATCGTCGTCGAGGCGAATGTGCTGCCATCCGGCTTCAGCATCGACAGCGTACTGGAAGCAATTGAGACCCCCGTGAGACCGAGGTTGACCCATTGACCAGCCGTCCCGTTAAACGTGTAGAGCGCACGTTGACCTGGTACCGTCAAGGTCGTGGTTGCAACAACTTGGTCCACCATCATGGTGCCGGTAAGATCCGGTGCGTTGTAGAGTGCGAGTTTCGCACTACCGGTGTAATTCAGTTCAGGGTCGATCAACACGGCATAGGTCCCGGACGCCGGAAGAATTTGAGCGTCCGCCACCGCACCAGCATACGCAAACGAGGTGGGTTTGCCCAAGGGAGTGCCGTCTGGCTTCAGGATGGAGACATACCCGCTTCTGATCGTCACCTCACTCAACTGCAGACTGACCGCTTGGCCGCTGTTCCCTGAGAAGGTATAGCGCGCGTTTTGCCCGGCGCGCCCAATGCCAACTGGTACTGCCGAACCCTGAGGGACAATCGCGCCCTCCAGTTCATTTGAAACGGTGATTGTGAAGCTTCCCGTATAGGTGCTGAGGGGGTCGAAGAAAATCGTATAGGCCCCGGTCACCGGTAGCTCCATCAGATCCACACTGCTGCCATTCATTTCGCTGGATGAGATGGTCGCTCCGGAATCGGCGGTGAATTGGTATGCGGTCGCAGATGTCTGAACCTGGGTCTGTGAGGAAAGTGGCCGATTGCCCATGGTCGCATAGTAATTCTTGACTGCGGTCGGCTGCCTGGCGATCAACCCACCATCCGGCCCATAGACCGACACTTGGAACTGCGTCAGACTGACCGCGCTAAAACCGAGATTGATGCGTTGCCCAGCCGTCCCCTGAAAAGTCATTGCCCCATTCTTGTTCGGCGTGGCAATCTTAACCGTCACGGGATCCCCTCCGACGGTGACGTGCCCATTGTATTCAAGGTCTGCCGCCACGATCCCTGGTGGGAGGGCACCACCCTCCCCTGCTTGACTTGTTTCTGTACCAACACTGAACGTCATTCCCGCTGATGCAAGCGCGAGCGATACTGCTACGACTGCTACTCGGCACTTCACCCATGGACATAGGCTGTGCATAGTCGCCCTCCTAATAGTTCAAAATAAGAACACTGATGGTTCGCTGTAAATAGATCATCGCGTGTGAGCTTTTAAGGCGATTCTAGCTCGTCCGGCGGACTGTACCCCTTTTTGTATGCAAGGCGCAATCCCCCCAAGCCTTCCAACATCACTATTCCCCACCCTCAAACGAGGGGATCGCGGCACAGAACGTCCAGTATCTGGATTGTGGTAGCAACTGACGTGGCGAAGCGAAGAACGTATGACCTGGGTCGGAAAGGCATCATGAACCGCGCTGACCATTCGTGCCTCCAGATAGGCCGACACGCAAAAAGAGAGGGCGAGGAGTTCCCTCCCCACCCTCTCTTTTTCTTAGTTCTCTTATGAACTTACGAGGATCAGCCGAGCAAGTCGTTACTCGCTCTTGCAGAAGCTCCGCTCATAATTGATGATGTTCCAAGCTTCTTCTTCGGTGATCGCTGCCGGGACCAAGGATACCATTCCAGTCCCAGGGCTGCCGTTCTTGATGACCCACATAAGCTCGCCATCTTTCCGCTTCTTGTGGAACTTGCAGTTGGTAAAATCGCGTGGGCTTGGATTCAGGATCTTGCCCGCTTCTCCCTGGCCATCGCCGGCCTTGCCATGGCAATTGAAGCAGGTACCTTTCCCTTCATACAATGCCTTGCCCTTGGCGATGCTTTCAGGCGAGGTGGCGATCGGATTCTTCAGTGCCTTTGCATCCGCCATCTGATCCGGCGGAACGCGAGGCTTGGTTGGATCCTTTTCTTCAGCTCCCACCACCGAGACCGAGAGAAACATCACTGCTGCGGTAATTCCCAAAAACTTGGACAGATACCCCATCACATGTCCTCCTTAGATTATGTTAAACCCACCCAGCCTGTATCGAGCGTCAGGCCGCCGACTCATCATCGCTACCTTCAACAGCCAGTTAAACGCTCGAACTATACCAACCAGTCTAAATTTCTGTCAAGAAAACATCCCTCGGCACCGCCTGTTACTTATTTCATGATCCCATGTCGAAGGACATCAAACCTCATGCCAATCCTGTCCAAAAGAAAGCATTCAAATTTCGCCATTTATGTGGCTTATCAGGTCCACCTTCCCTTGTATTCAGTCCATCCGTGACACCTTTGCGCCTCAGCAAGGCCATCCATGCCTCATTAGTAACCACAATAACCACGATGATGTGACAGTGGCGTACGATGTAACCAGCCGAAACCGACCTGGGTCCGGGACGAGGTCATTCGGCTCAAGGCGCTGATGCCAGAGGCCGGCTGTCGCACGATCGCCCACCACTTCAATCGGCGGTGGGCGGCAGGCAAGCAGATGACCGTGAGCAAGACGTATGTGGCGGACACCTGTCGCAGGCACCAGTACCTGATCTATGAAGCTCGGCGGAAGATGAAACATCGCGTGCCGCGCCCGATTCCACGCAATCAAATTTGGGGGTGCGATCTCTTAACGAAGACGGATCAGCAGGGGCAGCCGCATGTGGCTCTCGCGCTCGTGGATCATGGGAGCCGAGCCTGCCTGCGGCTACAATCCCTCACGAACAAGTCATCGATGCGATTGTTGAAGGAACTTGCACAAGCCGTGAGGCGCTATGGCCGACCAACATTCATACGCACCGACAATGAGGCCGTCTTTGTGTCCCGCTGATTTCGACTCGGGCTCTGGTTATTGGGGATCCATCATCAACGGACGGAACCCGGGTGTCCCTGGCAGAACGGGCGGGTAGAAAGATTCATTGGGACCGTGAAGCGGGCGCTGGCGACGGAGCCAATTGCGGATAGGCGTGATTTCACCGACGCCCTGTGGGACATCCGAGGCTGGTACAACCACGATCGGCCGCATGATCACTTGCGAGGACGAACACCAGCAGAGGTGTGGGCGGGCATTGATGTCTTTGCATCAGGGGCGAGGACCGGGCGGAGCCTTCACCCGCAGGAGTCTGGCTGAAGAGAGCCTCTGCTGGGAGAATTGTGTGGTAAAGGTGCCGTCCGTGAGAATTGTGGACGAGTCCGCTCAAAATAGGGCCGACGACGAAAAAAACGAGGTTGTAACCGAAAATAATCAGTCAGGTAGGAGAAGAATTCAGGTTGTGAGACGGCGCTGAGGCGGGATTCGGGGGAGAATAAGACAGCGACTCACCACTGAACCCCGCACTGTCCGCGCGGACGGGACAGGCCGTCAGCTGATGGAGAATGGTGGTGACCTGTGACGCGGGATCATACCTGAACCCCTCTGCCCGATCGTCGTAGGTTAAGAGCGAAGCAGGGAATGAGTTACTAGACTTGCTTCGGTTTAGCAGACGAAATGATTGTCCATTCAACATCATCTTCAAAAGAGAGAATACCAACCTCCCCAGAGAACATGGCTAGAAGGGAAACTTCGCTTCCCGTTTCTGGTCGTAGAACTTCAGGAAGCTTTGGCACACTCTTAGGAGCGTCACGCAGGAAGAACATTGCCCAGCTACCTTCACCTAAACAATCGACAAGTATGGCTGGAGATATTGCTGTAGGTAATGTCCAAATGGCTGCTCCTCCATTTGTACTCATCGGAGTACCAAGTGAGCGTCGCACCGGTTCATTTACGAAATCACACAGCCATAGCAGCCGCACGGGAAATACATCGTATAGCCGCTGCAGTAAAAGCGTCTTTTGTATTATGCCTTTCCTGGGAAATGTAACTTCGAAGATTCCTGAAGGAGATGCCCTTCTAACTTTTGCCGGAGCTAGATTAGCCACTACCGCCTCTATGTCAAATTTGGATTCCATAATTCATCGACACCCACAATTGTCATCTTTCGCAGCGTTCACACCTATCGATATGGCACCAACTAGAGGTTCAATGAGTGGAAGATGCCGAATACCCAACAGATCTTCAAGCATGTCATTGTGCAAATGCGGGTAACTCAGCGCATCTGGGGCCCTCCTTGAAATCGGGTGCGACTCAACCTTGAGGACCCCTTTCCTTTGGAAGAAACGATACGTAGGCCGATTTGGCCCAGCGAACTGTGTGCTGACTTTCCCCAGCTTTTGAGCGAGACCAATTCCTGCGCCCGAAGCACCAGATGAATAAAGTACTTCCCACCAATCGACACAACTAATCTGGCCCCCATTAAAGATCAATTGGACACCAAGGTTTGTCAGTCCACCCAACGCAGCGGCCACACACCATGGGCATTCACCAGAGGGGTCTGTGTAATTCACCGGATTTACGTCGACATAACCATACAGATTTAAGCCGCCGGCGAGCCCAATCGGATCTTTCTGCAAGAACCGTCCGGTGGTTGGATCGTAGTACCGGGCGCGGTAGTACAAGAGCCCGCTCTCGCTGTCGAACTCCCTCCCCGTGTACGTGTATGGCTGCTCCAGGGTGCCAGGTGATTCGAGGATATTCCCGTAGGCATCGTACGCGTAGCTTTTCGCCGTCGCACCGGCGCTGTCCGTGAGGTCGGTCACAGAACCCAATCCATCTTGATGATAGAAGTACGTCGAACTGCCCTTCGTCACGGCAATCGGTTCATCGATCCCCGGGCCGTGGGTGTATCTGGCTTGCAGCACATTGCTGCCGTCGTACTCCAGCAGAATATCCTCGCCATCATAGATGTACCGCTTCGTCTGGCCATTCGCCACTTTCTCGATGCGGCGTCCTAACCCATCGTACCGATAGGTGGACGTGAACGCCGCCGTGGCATTGCCCGCGACGAAGTCCTCCACCTTCGTCAGCCGATTCTCCGCATCGTAGCTATATTGCGTATAGTTGCCGGTGGCCAGCAACGTCTTCCGCGTGAGATTCCCGTTGTCGTCGTATTGATACGCATGCGTGGCATCGTCCGTCAGCTGATTCCCGGTATTCACGACCGAGCCGCCCGTAGTCCGGTTGCCGACTGGATCGTAGCTGAAGGCCTGTGGCGTGCCCAGCAAGGGATGAGACGCCGAGGTGAGCCGATCGAGAGAATCATACCCAAACGCCTGATTGCCTCTTCTGTCCGTGAGACTGGTCCTGTTGCCGACGTTGTTGTAGACGTAATCGGCCTTATTAATCTGCGTACTACTCGCCGTCAATTGGTGGAGGATATTTGTGACCTGTGAAGCGGGATCATAGGTGTAGGCCTTTATAAGTGAGGGAGTTCTCACGTCGTTGGGATACTCAAGTTTCCATTCCAAGGGATTTCCAATCATCCTTAATCCCTCCCATAACTCCTCCGACGTGTTCGCCTTCATAAACAATGGTGGCGCACCATGTAAATTGTTCTTGGCTTGATGGAAGGAGTGGAGACAGCACGGATCTTAAAAGACAAGTGGCAGCCTGGATGTTCTCAGAATTCTTTTGGTTATCTGTTATCAAGACCCGCACAAACAACTGCGTGAAATCCTCTTGCAATTCCCAGTAGAGAGAATCCCAATATCTCTTCTGTCTATTGAGTTTTTCTAGCAACCCAATTGCTTCTTCCGCAAGAGCTGTCGAGATGGTTGGTTCGGTTTCAGCCATGTAGTCTGAATTATCCCTGTCGTCACTTAATCGGCCTAAGTGGTATATCTCCATCTGCAAGCTGTCGAATAATTGCTGGAACGTTGCATTCCTCGCGTTCTGCATCGGCAATGACGTTTTGGAGGCCTTTCTTTGAAGCAATTGCAAACCCAAGATGGCCTAGATACGTTCCTTTTCCTGCCAATGCACCACCGGGATTTGAACTAAAAGCCCGAGTAAAAAGATTGTGGGGGTCGTGGAGGAGGCCTTGTTTTTTGCTTATAAGTTGTTTTGCCGCATTCGCCATCCGCTCATAAATTTTGAAACAAGGATCTTCGGGAGGACACGGTGCGGCGACGGCGGAAATTGCAGCTGTGATCCCGCGAATAGCTTGGCGAAGAGCTTCTTGTCCCGCAGGTGTCGAGAGAATTGCGCCGCCAAGGAGTGTGAGGCCAGCTCCTGCTCCTGCAACCAGCACGGCAGGATTTTCACCAAGAGGATCTCTCAAGCTAGCAGGATTGCCTAAAGCATATCGATAGAGATTAATTCCTCCAGAAAATCCGACAGGGTCGTTTTGCAAGAACCTTCCCGTCGTTGGGTCATAGTAGCGGGCACGGTAGTAGTAGAGCCCACTTTCACTATCGAACTCTCTCCCGGTATAGGTGTACGGCTGCTCCACGGTGCCTGGGGATTCCAAGATATTCCCGTATGCGTCGTAGTTGTAGCTCTTGGCGGTGACGCC
>NIUT01000171.1 GCA_002254365.1 Nitrospira sp. UW-LDO-01 | reverse complement strand
TCTCCAGAGGGTCGTGACCTCAGGCAGGGCTCCATTTCCGAGCTCGTTCTTGGGTTTGTCAACACACTGCTAGGCACCTGTGTAGATGTAGGACGGGCGAGACGAGGGACGTTCAGCAAATTCCGTCAGTCTATTGGTCGGAATCGTCCGGGATGAATACAGTGGAAATCAGAGCGTAGGCAGCCTCAACCGTTTTGGTCATCTCTTCTGCTTTCCGAAACTCTTGTGTATATTGACTAGGATTATTGGTCAGGCCCGCATAGCGCGAGGGGGTCCAGGTATAGAGCTGCACGCGCTTCGCCCGTTCGAGGTCTTCGACCGTGAAGGGGTGGGTGAGCCCCAAGACGTCTAAGGCATGGGCGATGTCCTGCTCAGTGATCGAATCCACCGGCGGAGTGTGCCAAAGCGGACGGGTTCTGTCAATCATGGTGGGGTATCTTGCGTTTTAAAAACTAGCATTTCGCGGTGATTGAGATCATTTCAGGAGGGGTGATGGGCGAACAACGGACACTGAACTTCTATCAGGCAGACGTGTTTACGACTCAACCGTTCGGGGGCAATCCAGTGGCGGTGTTCCCAGAGGCGGATGGACTGAAGGACGACGAACTGCAGCAGATTGCCCGTGAGATGAATCTTTCGGAAACGGTATTTGTTTTTCCACCGATTGATCCTGCCGCAGCTGCACGATTACGGATCTTTACCCCAACGCAGGAGATCCCGTTTGCCGGCCATCCGGTGCTGGGCACCTTCTATGTACTGGCCCATCTTAAACGGATTGCACTGAACGAAGGTGTCACCTGTCTCATGCAGGAATGCAACATCGGCGTATTCCCCGTTGAAGTGCACAGTGAGCAGGGACGAGTTGTGCGGGTCGTGATGTCTCAGCCAAAGCCGGAGTTTCTCGAGCCAATTAAGGCGGTTGACGAGGTGTATTCGGTTGGTCGAGCGCTCGGCTTGCCGAAACCCGGCATTGTCGAAACCAACTGGGAACTTCAGGTCGTCTCTACTGGCTTGCCGGTTTTGATCGTTCCGGTACGGACTCTCACGGCTGTACGATCGATCATTCCTGACGCATCCGCGATTACCCCTGTCTGCGAACGATTTGGCGCCAATGGGATCATGGTGTTCACGACAGTGACGGTCGAATCGTTCACCTCGGTCCATGCGCGGATGTTTGCGCCCAAAATTGGCATCTTGGAAGATCCTGCGACCGGGAGTGCTGCCGGTGCGTTGGGGGCCTACTTGGTTCACCACGGGATCGTTGAGGTGGGTCCCACTACGGAGATTCTCGTCGAGCAAGGCTATGAGATTGACCGACCTTCGAGGATTCTTGTCCAGGTGGAGTCGGACAATGATGTCATTCAAGGGGTCAAGGTCGGCGGGCATTGCGTGATGGTCGTGGAAGGTACGCTCCGATTTTAATAGAGTGTTGAGTCGGGGGCTCTCTTTTGGCTCTTCTGCTTCGACCCATGCCATCCAGGCTCTCGAAACTTTGAGGACCTTGTTGTTCAACATCGGTTCGTCGAGGACGTGCGCACAACGATTCCAGTGTTCGGTTCTTCTTGCCATCTGTTTTGAGCTCGCCACGTATTCTGTGCTACTCTTACCCAAGGCAACGTGAACGTGGTCGGCGTTCATCCGTCGAAACTGCATCCATTCATCAGGAGGAAGCCATGTCTACCGTCGCACAAATCATGACAAAGGGGCCTAAAACGATCGGGCCCAAGGTATCCATCGCAAGTGCCGCCAAGGCGATGCGTCAGAGGCGAGTCGGATCGTTGTTCATCAAAAAAGGAAAGCAGCTCGTGGGGATCGTCACGGATACCGATATTGTACGACGGGCTGTTGCATCGGGAAAACCATTAGGAAAAATGACAGTCGAGAAAATTATGACGGCGCCGGTGTGCACGATCGAGGGAAGCGCATCCATCGATGACGCCCAATCGATGATGGCTGAATTAGGCGTACGCCATCTTGGCGTCAGTAAGAACGGCGAGATTACCGGCGTGATTTCTGTACGTGACGTGTTATCGTTTTATAAACGCTACGCGCAGTCAAAGATCTCTACTGAGATATCGTATGACGAACCGAAGATTACGCAGGACTAGCAGTATGTTGACAAACCCTGTGATGACCCTGGAAAGGGCGTCGTACTCGAGATCACGGATGCCATTAGTGTGTCCCACGGGCTGTTCAGAAAGACTCTCCGGCAAGGCTGGAGCGAGCGAAGAGGCGAATCGTACTCTCTGCCGTACGGTGAGCCTCTGAGCGAGGCGAGAATGCCGCCGGCTGACATTGTCATCAGCTTGCTAGAAAGAGTGAAGGGTAAGGGGTGTGCCAAGTTTTGCGGTGATCCCCCAACTGCCCCCTCACCGTTACTTCGAGAGTTGCTGGACCAGGTGGCCAAGTTCCGGAAGGATGAGTTTTTCCATCGCCATTTTGACAGCATGTTCGGAACCGGGGATGGAAAAGACGCACCGGCCTTTGATAATGCCGGCGGTGGCTCGGCTCATAATGGCAGACGATCCCATTTCTTGGTAAGTCAAAAGCCGAAAGATTTCACCGAATCCGGGGAGCCGTTTCTCCAGCATCGCATCAACGGCTTCGAATGTGCTGTCTCGGCGTGAAACCCCAGTCCCTCCATTGATGATCAATGCGTGGACGGCCTCGTTCGTCATCGCCCGTGCGATCCATAGTTGGATCTGCGCGGGATCGTCTTTGACGAGATGATATTCAACAACCGTATGTCCCTGGTTTTTGAGTAGCTTTTGAATGAGCTGGCCGCTGCTGTCCGTATCGGCTATACGCGTATCGCTGCAGGTAATAATCGTGCATCCGACCGATCGGGGTGCATGGGCTTTGTGTTCATGAACCGTAGGTATCGTCATAGAGGGTTCGTCATACTTATTGCCGACTTGCACAAAGCACGTGGTTGCTTCTGATGACTGCTATTTCCACACCGCATCGGGGTTGAGTTGAGCCGCCGGTGTACCCTTCGTCACGTGTTCATCGAGAATCGTCGCGACGTCTGCTTCCGTGACTTTGGAGTACCAGGTATTGTCTGGGTAGACGACCACAGTCGGACCCTGTTCACAAGGACCAAGGCAACCAGTCGCACTCACCAAGACCTGTCCTGGAGGCACCGCGCGCTGCATCAAGCCCATATTGAAGGCCATGAGCAGTTGTGCAGCTCCGGCTGATCCGCATGAGGGCTTGGGGTGACCAGGGGGACGAGAATTCGTGCAGACCAGAATGTGGTATTTGGGTTTTGGCATAATCTCCTCTATGTAAGCTGAGCCACCGGCTGTTTGTATTCAGCCGTCGACTCACAGGTTACCGTGGCCTATATGACTCCCATTGCTGAATGACACTCTCTGGAAATTTCCACTGTTTGAGCCCTTTGAGCACCCAATCAAGGTAGTGATCCTTTGGCTTGAATTTCCCGATTGGGTTGGCGGCATAGGTCGTGACCAGTTCCTTTTCTCCTGCCTCGGTCAACACTGTGACTTGGAGATGACGGTAGGCGCCTTGAGGGACATCCTGCTCAAATTGATCCATGCTGTTCACATCTTCATCGGTTAATTCGAACACGCCGCCCCATGCTTGCTCACCCTGTGAAGGGACGATGCTGGCGAGTCCACAGCGCCATTGCGAGGACCATCGACAAAACCTGACGGTATGATCCGATAGCGTGGCACGGTATAGAAATTGATGTTCCGGAGCTCGCCGCTGGAGCTGTGATGGATTGAGGAGATCACCGTACAAAAAGAACTTCATACCCGCTAGTCATCCTGTCTGCACTCTGCTGGAACGCAAAGGTACTTGTAACACATCGGCTTTTCATCAGACAAGCAGATTGCCCGGCCATCCGCACTCTGGTCGGATTGACAGGACATTCCGGATCTTCCTAAGATGCAAGCCAGCGAAGGATTTTCCATCACTGATCTTCACACACATGAGTCACAGCGTACCTTCTTTACGATCGTTGGGCCCCCACGTCATCCGTTATGCCGTTGTGGCCGTCTTGTTGCTCGGCGGACTCTACTATGCATGGATGTCGTTGCCGTCGACGTCCCCATCGAGAACGACGCAAGAGGCTGAAGCCTTGGCCCTTGTACAGAACCATCCGGCCATCGGATTTCCCTCGATTTTCGATGCCATGAACGAGCACGTACGAAGTATGAAAGGGCGTGGGCAGGGCGTTCGACTTGGCGAATGGCGCGTCAAACAAGTCGAAGGGCATATCTATGAGATACGGGTTCAGCTCCGTGATCAGAGCGTACGCGGCCAATGGTTTGAACGGGAATTTATTTGGCACGCCCACCTTGACCTCAAGAAGGTGAATGCTGCCTCCTTACCGGCCGATGGGGTCACTCCCAAAGCGCCAGACTCCGACCCACAGTCGGCTCCACCGTTTCCTCCTCCGTCGTAACCCACATTCGAACCCGTATGCAGTGTAAGGAGCCTCACGAGCCGGACCTGATGGAGTTAAAGAATTCGATCGGTGTCTCGAGGCAAGGAGAGAGAGTGGGGGGGATTCATCAGGAACAGCACCTTTTCCTTTTAGAGAGGCGCTCCTGAGGAGCATTCATCTCGCGCTTGTGTCTGCTAATCAGCTTTTTCTCGGTTGGACCAAATCCCACCAGCGATAAGGGCGAGTATCAGTGCTTGCGGCACAAGGCTTTGTATGGTCGGGTGGATACCCAATAACGGGAGGGAGAAGAAACGAACATTCGTCACGTCCAAAACACCTGCCGCCTGGAGCGCCGCAATGCCGTTCCCAACAAAGATGATGGCCATCACCGCCAGGAGAGTTGAAGCGACGGTGAAGAACGGCCCGATCGGTAGACGTACGCTATAGCGAAGAATCATACCACCGATTAGCACCAACAGCACCGCTGCTATGGCGATGCCCCAGACCACCGCACTGTGCCCGACCGCCCCGGCCTGTGACCATAACGTTTCATAGAATAGAATCATCTCAAACAACTCTCGATACACGACGAGGAAGGAAAGCCCGGCCATTGTCCAGAGCGTCCGTGTGGCCAACGCACTGTTCAGTTGTTCTCGGACATAGCGGTTCCATGCCTGCGCGTTCGAGCGGCTGTGTAGCCACCATCCCACGTAGAGCAGCATGGCCGCGGCCAACAAGGCTGTGAGGCCTTCCGTTACCTCACGATTCGCACCAGAGATGCCGAGCAGATAGCGGGCGAAGCTCCAGGTCACAACGCCAAGTGCCACGGCTCCGATCCAGCCGACGTGGATGTAGGGGAGTGCGTCCCGTCGGCCAGTTCTGACGACGAAGGCGATGATGGTCGAAATAATTAAAATCGATTCCAACCCTTCGCGCAGTAAGATCAACAGTGAACTCACGAAGGCCGTATTCGGAGATAAATTGCTGCCAGAAAGTCTCTCCGACGCACGGTCGAGTAATGTCTTGATCTTCGTTGTCCGCGCGGTCACGGACTCGACGCTTGAGCCCTCTACAATAGCCGTACGAAGGGCCATCATTTCACGCTCTATTTCCACACGCAGCGGTGCATCAATATTGTTCAGCGCCGACTCGACCAGTTCAACCCCTTCGAGATAGGCGGCGATGGCGAGACGCCGAGCACCTTCCTGGTTACCATTGGCATAGGCGAACACAGTCTCTTCAAGCTTCAGGCGCGAGAAGGTCAATGGTTCGTGCGCTCCAGTCTCCAGCGCATGCGGCTGCTGTGTAAGATAGGCACGCACGGCATCAAGCGATGAACCGGTAGAAGCCTGTTGGACAGGTGTGGTCATGACGAACGTGCGTAGGGTCTGGAAATCTGCTTTCCCCTGTCCTTGTAACCAGAATCCCTCACCCTTGGTCACCAGAACGGGATCGGCGCGCAGGGTGGCGGCAAAGAAAGCCAACGCCCAACGGTCTGCTTCGGACAGTTCCCCAAATGCGCGCATCGGCGTACCACGTACACCAAGTGTGATCGTATTGTACAAACCATAGAGGCTACGCTGACGCATCCGACTCTCATCGTGAAAGTTACGGGGAGCTGGGTCCATTCCCTTGGCCAATGGCCCATCGCCCTTCCCCTGCGTACCGTGGCAGGCAGCGCAGTGTTGCACAAACAAGGTCTCACCACGTCGAAGGTCTGGAGCTTGACGCGGCGCCACGCTCAGCTTCCATGCTTCGATGACGCGAACGAGCAGCTGATTCGCAAGAGTAGAAATCACGGTTCCTGACGCCTTCGCCTCGATGTGGGCCAAAAGCTCACGTGCCTGCTGTACTAACACCTCTTGCTCAGACACAGGAGATAACTGGCCGAGGAGTGTGAGGGCTTGGGCCGCAAAGTCGCGTTGCTCTGCATACTCTTCCTGTTTGATCACCTGACCGTTCTGCACGGACTCAGGGTAGTCGACGCCGACATAGTCAAGCACGTGGACGATGGCTTGTGCCTTGTCGCCGTCACTCACTTCTGCCCGTGCGATGCCTTGGGGAGTCGCTACCAGTAGCATGATAGCCAAGCAATAGAGAAATGCAGTGAAACGAAAGGGTTGCATCACGAGCGCATTGTTGATGGACTCGAACCGTAAGTATTCACGGTCTCTCTACACGAAGATCTGACTGAAGATGATGAACGTTATTATTGATCAGCCGTGTGAGCGTCGCCGTGCTTACGGTTTAGGTCTGTTCTGTATTATTGGTGCCACAGTCTGCTGAACAAGAGGCACAAGCAGAATGGCTTCGTACAGACTAAAGGAAAGTTGTCAGAATCTGCAAGAGTGTGCGCCTACTCGTTTTTGATTCATCCTCCGGTTTATTTACTCAGTTTTCTCCACATTGGGACTTCGTTAACACATTGATGTTGCGAGCTTTTATAGGCGATGGAAGAAACGGTATGGTAGACGGCAAAGGGTAGGGGATGGTAGGTGCAGGACTGAGAGTCGGAGCACCCATCAACGGAATCAGTTCGATGGAGGAAACTGCAACTCTGCTGGCAGTCTGATTTCGATCCGATCGTCGATGACACGTACATCACAACGCGCCACCTGAAAGTTCGGATTGCCGACGCGCTCTCCGGACACGACGTTAAATTTCCACCCGTGCCAAGGACACTCGACGTTCGTGTCGCAGAGTTTGCCTTCACCGAGTGGACCACCAGCGTGTGGACAAGCGTTATCAATCGCATAGAATGTCCCGTCCAGATTAAACACGGCGACCCAGACTCCCCCGACTTCCACAGTCCGTCCCGTGCCGGCGGGAATCTCGGAGACGGACGCAACGGTTATGTATTCACTCATGGGAAATGACTTCTCCTTCATCGACGGGACGCCGCAATAGGAGCGTCCTTACTTGATTTCATCGCAACCTTATGGCATAGAAACACCTGTGATGTAGCTGGGCCCATCAGACGAGCCTTTCCCAAATTCGGGAGCTCGAGTGAAGATGAGGTTGCTGCATGGAAATGACCCTCCTGCTCAATTCCACGTTCGAACCCCTACGGGTTGTACATTGGCAAAAAGCGATCGCACTCCTCTGGCAAGGGAAAGTCGAAGTGCTGGAGGTCTACGATCGTGAAATTCATGGAATTTCTCTGTCGATCAAACTTCCCTCAGTCATGCGGCTGCTGAAACTGGTGCGATTGAAGGACAGCCATCGGGCCGTCAAGTTCTCCCGCATCAATATCTTTACGCGAGACGGGTACTGTTGTCAGTATTGTTACCATAAGTTTCGAACGGAAGAACTGACGTTCGATCATGTGGTTCCCATTGCCAAAGGCGGGAAAAAGACCTGGGAAAATATCGTGACGGCTTGTTGGCGATGCAATAACCGGAAAAGCGGGCGCACGCCTGAAGAGGCTGGGATGAAGTTGAAAAAGAAACCGGTGAAGCCTCGCTGGAACCCCGTCATTACCATCACCATTGGCATCAGAAATACACCGGAAAGTTGGCGTGACTATCTCTATTGGAACTTGGAGTTGGATGCAGATCCAGCCGGGACGTAACGCCTCATTCATCACAGAAGAATTCCCCGGTCCCGTTCACGCACGAACAATCATCGCCGGCTTGAGGAATATTCCCACCTCATTCGTGCCTCACTCTGACCTTCCGATATTATAGCCACGTTCCACTAAAAATGAGGAGAATTAGGAGCTGTGAATTCCACTTGCATGAGAGCCGTCTCTTCTCAGATACTAGACTCTTTGATTCTGATGGGAGTTTGAAGAATGATTGCCAATCCTGGTTTCCCCTTGGTCTTGGATGTCAAAGGTTGGCCGGTTCTGGTTATTGGCGGCGATGAGGAGGCCTCAGAAAAGTCGGAACGTTTGCTGGCATCCGGTGCACGGGTCACGGTACTCAGTCCGACACTGAACGAACCACTGCGCCAGTTGGCGGCCTCCGGGAAGATCATTCATCGGGGACGTGGTTTCCGTGAGACGGATCTGGAGCATGTGATTCTTATCCTGAATACCATTCGAGGCGACCGGGATTTCGCCCAGATGCTCGTTGCAAAAGCCAGAGAAAAGAGGGTGTTGCTCTGGTCGGTCGATTATCCGGAAGCCAGTAGCGTCACGATGCCGGCGGTAGTGGCGGCAGGACATGTTCGGGTGGCGATTAGCTCAAGCGGTGTCGCCCCGGCCCTTTCTGGATTCATGAAGGAGGATCTGGAACGGATCCTCGATGCTGAATTTGTGGAATTCGTCGAGTGGCTGGGACAGCTACGAGAACAGGCCAAAGCGAATGAGCCGGATGCCGAAAAACGACGGGCACTACTTCGGGAAGCCCTGGACGGGTTTCGTTTGCTCGGGAAAGTGCGTTATCCGACCGTGTGGACCGAACGACGGGCAGAAACCGTGGCGAGTGTGCCCTCTGGCACCAGCGCCGAATCACAATAAGGAGTGACGATGGTATTGCTGGAGTTCAGTATGTCGCCGTTAGGCAAGGGTGAAAGCGTCGGGAAGTATGTCGCCCGATCCCTGGACATCATCGATAAGAGCGGAGTCGCCTATCGATTAAACCCCATGGGGACGGTCTTAGAAGGGGACTGGGAACAAGTCTTTTCGGTGGTACAGCAATGCTATAAACGGATGAAGAAGGATTGCAACCGTATTTCCTGCACAATCAAGGTCGATTACCGAAAAGGGCATTCCGGCCGTCTCAAGAGCAAAGTCGCGAGTGTCGAAAAAAAACTTAAGCGATCAGTTAGACAGTAGACGATCCTACTCTCCATCGCTCGCCTGATCGGTGGCGGGTACACGAGGATCCCGTCCCTTCCTCAACTAATTACCACCCTGAGTGTCCCATCTTTTGACCGGTATTGTCCTACTGACGCGAGGGGAGTACCCTTCGTATTGCAAAGCGTAGGGGGCGTCGATATACTCGCCAGGCCATACGTGCTATTCCGGTAGGAAAATTGTCCTGTCAGTCACGCCAGTGACCTGCTCGTCGTAGCAGGCTATGGATAAAGGACGTCGGTTTCTTGATCAACATCGTTGATGAAGAAACCGGAACACTGCCCAGGTGCAACCAGCTGGTTAATTGGTCTTGTGACTAGCGTGCCACTTTTGACGAGGCGATTCCTGTTCATGAGCTTCCAACCGGAGCGAACGCCAAGCTACAGGGTGGGGGCACTGTCCTGGAGAGGATGACACCATGATAAGCAGTACGCTGGACCACGTCGAATCCAAATCCCTGCCCACGATTGACCTGTTTCCAAAAGATCGAACCATTCTTGAACAGAGCGCCATGGTGTTTCGTCCATTCGGTCTGGATGAGCAGGGGCAGACGATCAGGGATCTTAGCGGAGTCAGCATTAGGGCTGTCACGGTCTTCTTGGAGAAATTGATCACATCCCAGCGGGGAGAGTTGGCGGGAAAAGAGGCCGTGGAGGAGTTATGCCAACTATTGAATGATCGTATCAAAGACCCTGTCTATCATGTGACGCCTGAGTTCTTGAAAAATCCATGGAATAGTTATTCATACGAATTTACCAGCTATCTCTACGAGTTCTGCGAGCGTATCTCCGGCGACCCGCGCTTCGCCTTCAAGGCCGGGGCGGAAAAGATCTCTCCCATCATGCTTGCGCTGACTCGCCCCTTCTCGATCTCGCAGATCTTCACTATGTTTCCCTATTTTGGGAACAAATTCACCTCTGGTTCTGCAGAATTCCGAGTGGTAGAGGTCACAAGCACCACTGCTGTGGTGGCGATGCGGTTTACGGATCGAACGCTTCGTCAATTTGGTCCGTATCGGAGACGTTGTGCGTGTCTTGTGTGCCAGTCTGCGCAGGGCATCATGATTGCCATGGCCAGTCGAATTCATGGTCTCTCTCAACCAGAGACGATTGAAACTTCTTGTATCGGAAATGACGATGCCTGGTGCCAGTGGACTATTCGATGGCAGGAAGAACGTGGGTACGGCAAACGCTTCTGGCGTACGACAGCCCTCTTAGAACAAGCGCGACCGCTCCTGCCGAACCAGAAGGCGTTCTCCAACACAGACAACGCGCAAGCCGGCCTCTTAGCAACAGCCTCCCTGCAAGTTGAACCCCGAACGCCTGCTCAGCAACATTTTACATGGTTTCTCTGGGGAGGCCTGGTGGGGCTTGTCCTCATGGCAGGGGTGGGCATTGTCAATCCGATGGTCAGCCTTGGCGAAGTCTTGTTAGTCGGACTATGTCCAAGCCTCGTCATCGGCATCTTGGTCAATCGAAGGCTGTTGCGAGAGAGCGAACGACGCGAAGCACTGATTCAGGAGCAAATTACGTTTGTCGAGTCCCGTCATGAAGAATTACGCGAAGCCTATTTAGAGCAAGAACAGATGCGCGTGGAGTTGCGCCGAAAAGTGGCTCAGCTGACGGCACTTCATCGAGCAGGACTGTCCTTCGGCTCGACATTTGAGCGAGATACTTTGCTCCATCAGGTCTTAGAGGCTCTGACACATGAGCTCAACTACAATAGTGCCATGGTTTCTATGTTTGATCCGGGTGACCAGACCGTCCAGCATATTCGACTCATCGGTGGGCCGGCGGAGGTGGAAACATTCGCCCAATCCTGCCGAATTCCGATTACTGATCCGGATAGTCCTGAAGGAACCGTGGTTCTTCGAGGCCAACCATTGCTCGTGAAAGACATTGAGCTGATTCGGCATCGGCTCCATCCTCTTAATCAGCGCTTGGCCGAGTTGAGCAAGACCAAAGCGCTAGTCGTCGTTCCCATCAAGGCGAAAGACCGCATCTGGGGAATGTTGACCGTTGATCGCTCTCACAATCAAACCGTCACGGAAGACGATCTGGAATTGATGACGACGGTCGCCGGTCAGGTGTCCATCGCGCTCGACAACGCGTCCGCCTACCAACAAATTGAAGAGTGGAATGAAGGATTAGAGGTCAAAGTTAAGGAACGTACCGAAGCGCTTGAGCAAGCCGATCGGTTGCGGGCTCAATTCCTCTCACACGTGTCCCATGAACTGAGAACTCCGCTGACTTCGATCAAGGGATTCATTCAAAATTTATTGGATGGACTGACTGGGCCACTGAATGAAAAACAACAGCGCTATCTTGTGCGGATGTCGGAGAACTCAGACCGCCTCGTCCGCATGATCGAAGATCTCCTTGATCGTACGAGGATTGAGACCGGACGGTTAGAGGTGCATCCCGCCGACGTGGAACTTGAACCCTGCCTCGCTGATGTACTGGAGCAACTCAGGCCCTTGGCACACGCGAAACAACAGACACTGGAGTTCTACAGCGCCGACACCAAGGTCGTCGTCTGGGCCGATCGAGATCGGCTGATTCAGACTGTCGTGAATCTGGTCCAAAATTCCATCAAATTCACGCCTTCAGGTGGAACGATCACCGTGATCTGCGCAATGCCGAATCACCGAACGGCCACCGTGCTGGTTCGCGATACAGGGCCGGGCATTCCTCCGGAATGCCTGGATAAGATTTTTGATCCGTTTTTCCGAATTCAACAAGGTCATCGCACTGGTCCAAAAGGGTTAGGCCTGGGTTTATCTATCGTTAAGACTTTGGTCGAACTCCAAGGTGGGGAGGTGTCGGCGCATAACCGTCCGGAGGGTGGAGCGGAATTGTCCTTTACCATTCCAATCCATTCCGCGACCACACCGCATCGCCTTGAACCACAAACGACCGATCGGCATATCCTCGTGGTCGATGATGATCCAGATATTCAGCAATTGCTCCATGATCGATTGAAAGCCAGCGG
>NIUT01000170.1 GCA_002254365.1 Nitrospira sp. UW-LDO-01 | reverse complement strand
TATAATAAGAGAGAGCAAGTACGATGCCATCCCGTCCACATATGCCCTATGCGCCATCCTCCACGTATGGACCACCAGGAATAACGGGCGGTTAACGAGAGAACACCGTGTGATAGACAGTCTCGCTTCCCATCGGCAGCAGGATTGCCGTAGGCAGATAACTGCATCGACGTCAGGCGTGTCCTGTAAACCGCAGAAGCGCTTGCACAATGCTTGGGCGTACACAGTATTTGGGAAATATATCCCAATTATCGGCGCTTAGTCTATGTCCGTGACAAGCGTGCTCAGAATGGCGTTGCGCGAGGAACTGGCTAGTTCTCGTGGTGTGGTGAAATGCCTACACATCTACACCCGAGTGTTCCGTATGGGATCCTGGGGCTGCACCTCATCTCTAGATGACCCACGTTGGTATAAGGGGAGCATTTTCCTAGAACGTCGATTGTCCGTCTCGTACCGGTAAACGGTACTCTCATGCCTGAATTGATCGCGGAGCGGAGATCACCGACTTCTTGTCATGAAATCGGTATTGATCTCGCCTGGAAATAAATGCGGTACGGTCTACCATGGTTGGAAAAGATGAGGTGGAGAGCAATTCTGGTAGTACAGGAACGGTGAGAGTGGGTTCATGTCCGGAGTCAGTCTGCCTTGATTGCTGATTATCGGCTCCAAGACAGAATTGGTCCAAGGCCTGATGTGGGTCGTGGAGATGGTGCTTCGTCGAGGCGACGGGGACACTCCGGTAAACCAGCCCGGGCACAGTGCGGTCGATAGAATTCGTTATGGGCTTGTGCCCGGCAGTGTCGTGCCGCGTTCGAATTCCAGCTTCGTGGCGGTCACGGTGCCGTCGACCACCAAGCCATAGACCTCCAGGTGAACGCCCACGACGATGTCGTCACTAGTGCCTCCTTCGAGGATCGTCTCGGCGTTCGTCAGCACGTGCACATTTTCGAGTACAAAGTGATCTGGAGAGAGCACCTGTGTCACGACGCCGTGAAGATCCGCATCTTCCAGTTCCAGTTTAGTCGCGGTCATGATCCCACCGACCAACCGGCCATGCACCTCGAGGTGCCTCCCCACGAAGATATCGGTGCTGGTGCCTCCTTGAAGGGCGGTCTCGGTATTTGTCACAACTTGCAGGTTGCCAAGCAAAAACTTTCCGGAACTAAGCACCCGAGTCACAAATCCCTCTATCACGGCGTCCTCACTGTCTGATGCCCCCAATTCTTCCAGCCTCACGCGAGTAGCCGTGAGACGAAGACGGTTCCGAGGCTCAGATGAGACCTGCTTGCCGACGATATCCACCAACACACCGTCCCATCCGCGAGACGGATCAGGCAGTTGCTGGACCACCGTGTCTCGGTACTCGACGGTCAGCGTGCCTACCTCGAACGTGCGTTGATCGGCCTTGTGATTGGTGATGAGTCCCTTCACCTGATAATCTGGAGTCGCGGTGGTGGTATCGAGTGTTTTCAAACCGATCCAGGTTGCCCTGATGACGCCGTCTCCCATGACGAACCCGCTGATCTCCACGAGATCTTGACCCGGCACGAGGTTCTGCACCGAGCCCCCAGGGATATTGCCATCAATCAGCGTGGTTGGTGTGATCGTGACCGACTGACCGAGCACCACAAGATGGGAGCCCGTCGGCGTCACGAATTGGACGAATCCTTCCAGCGTGTCCTCATACACCAGTGAGTCAGCCATCCGTAGTGGGGAATCGGTGGTGCCTGACCCTTTCGTCACCGTGGCGGTGACGCGCACCAGCATCCCTTTCTTGAGATCGCCCTGACTGCCTGGCTGTCCGTCGATTATCATGGAGGTGTCCGTCGTCTTATACTCCGTACCCGAGATAAACACGCTGCCGAATCCGGTGATGGGGCCTGAGGCCACCGACGTCAGGCGACCAGTTCCGCCTATACCACCACCGACTTCTGGAGCAGGGCTGCACGAGGCCAGCCCGACGAATAATGTCAGTGTGATAAGCAGATTCTGTTCGACCCTCTCTCGCATCTCGCCCGTCATGAGGAATGATTCCGGTTGCACTCAGTCAGCTGGTTCCTGCTCTTCGAAGTGATAGATCCCGAGCCCGACCCGGACACGGCCGGTTCCCTTCGAGACTGGATTGACATCGCGATCTCGATGGGCCAGCCAACGATCAAGCTTCTCGAGGAGCTCCTGGCTTTCTGCGGCGGCGAGAGTTCGAAACTCCGCGACGGCCTCGAGCGGGACGTTGTCATACATGAGTTTGCGTTGGAACCGTGGTTTCGAGGGCTTCCCATAGATATTATGATCAATGGTCGCAATGAGGTCAGCGGTATCTGCACCCAGCACCCGCAATTTTGGTACGGTCCCGTTTCGCGGGATATAGCCACGACTGACCAGACCAATTCGTCCATCCCGCAATTGTTTCACGGCACCGACACGTACGAGTTCGTCCAACAATGCTCGCACAGGAATATCTCCACTATAGCGCTTGACCAATTGACTGAATGAGCCCCCCTTTCCCTCCATGGAAAGGGGACGAGGGTGTCCCTTCCCATCTCCGTACTTTGGATCGCGCAGCCAACCGCTGATCACTCGTGAAGCTCGATGGTATTCTTCATTTACGATGGATTTAGAAGTGGATGGGAGGGTCAAGAGCTGTTGCACTTCCTTTCGCGTCAATCCGCTGAGGATTGCAATCCTCGATACTGTTTGCTTTTTGCCGGGGATTGCGAACTCAGCGTTGGCGACCTCCACATAGACTTGCTTTGCCAAGTCGGCAAACGTTCGATGAGATACATTATTTCGAAGAAGGATTCTGACCAATGGCCGTAGCAGTTGAAGGGTAGCAGCAGACAGCGCGCGGACAGGCGTGGCGTGAGCCATGGTAGGTCGTTACTATAGACTCTCCCAGTCTGCATGCCAAGCCCATCCTTGAACTGATTGGTTGTGGGGGTGGTTGGGGGGGCTTGTCTCCAAAGGTAGAGCCCACGCTTTCCGAGAACGCCGTTTACCATTCTCCCCATTCTCCGTCTAACTCACCAGATAAATGTGGATGGGGAGGAGCAAGTACCTACTCCCCTTGAAATATATGGGTATCTATTTTCGTCAATGCTGCTATTGGCAAGCCATAGTTCCACTCGCCCAGAAACTCATCGGGTAAAAGCTGGCGGTGACCTCTGTGGGTCGGATCGAGCAGATCCTGTCGCTGGTCACTATGGCGATGAATGAAAAGAGAATGTCGGCACGATGAGAATCAAACATTCGCATCGACTTGGACAGATGGAGCGGATTGAGCGTGCCGAGCCTTCCCCATAGACCGGAACGCTAGAAGAGGCACTAGATTTCTCTCCGTAGTGTGCTATAAGTGCGTCGACCGCCCCGGCATGGTGGTGCCGGTCCATCTAAAAGCCAATTGAGTTTGGGGGGCTTGCGAAGCAACAGAGAATGAATCACCTATAGATGTTTCGTGAAGAAAGGGACGGTGAGCAGGATGCAGAGGGTGAACATGATCGTGATGGCAGTAGCCATGATAGTGGTTATGGAATTATGGGACGAATGTGTATCGGCGGCTGATCCATCTGATAAGCGGCCACAGCAGGCGACTGAGCGAAACTGGCAAATCAGTTTTACGCCAAGCTACAGCCACGGGAATTTCGGAACGAATACGACAAGCGAGTTTATCTATGCGCCTTTTTCGATTAGACGATTATTTTCAAAAGGAGATGTTTCACTGGTTATTCCTTCTGTGACCGCGATCACCGACGGACGCACGACTGTCGTGGGAAATACCGCATTTCGTGTTGATGATAACAGTGGAAGCAACAGCGGATCGGGTGGTGGCGGCGGGTCAGATGACAATTGCCGGAGAGATAACAGCGGCTCCGGTAACAGTAATGATGTGCCTTGCGGTACGACCACGCGAATTGCGGGGCAGAAGGTGACGACCACAGGAATTGGTGATGTGATTCTGCGGGGGCGTTACTATCTCGTCGAAGAACAGGACTATGTGCCGCTGATTGCGGTGACAGCCCGGTTGAAACTTCCCACAGCCAATGCGAGTCAGGGGTTGGGAACCGGCGAGTTTGATCACGGCTATGGAGTGGAGGTCTCCAAGCTTATTGGGACCAGCTGGCTAGTGTTTTTCGACGGGGGGTACAATTTTATCGGCGATCCGAATCGAGCGGATGGCTCCGGTACACTCGGTCTTCGCAATCAGTATTGGTATGATATTGGTACCGGTTACTACCTCACAAAGGACCTTCTCACCAGTGTGTATTTCGAGGAGTATCGCGCACTTGTCCCTGGTCTACCCAACGCCAGAGACGTATTTTTCTCGTCGAACTATCGACTATCGCCGGCTTGGCGGCTGAATGGTGGGGTTGCCGTCGGTCTCTCAAATGGCGCTCCGGACTATGTTGTCTCGCTCGGTACCAGCTATCGGTTCTAGCCGATCTTGCCGCCGTATGAGGCTGTTTACGCCATTCGGAGCGCCGCGTCTAATGAAATATGTAGGCCAAAGCAGACGGTCCCGTGGCATCGGACCAGACTAACCGGAGTCGGAGCATGCCACCGGACCAGCAGGCAATTCCCGATGATGCACAACTCGTCGCCCGTAGTCTCAAGCAGGATCATGAGGCTTTCGGACAACTGATTGATCGACATGCGTCCGCGATCGTCAATCTTGCCTATCGGATGGTGGGAAACCGGGCCGAGGCAGAGGATCTGGCCCAAGAAGCGTTTCTCACGGCCTTCAAGGCACTCTCGACGTTTCGTGCGGACTCAAAGTTTTCGACCTGGCTGTATCGAATCGCCGCCAACAAGTGCAAGGATTGGTTGCGGGCCAAGCGGCCAGGGCAGGGACCATATGATGTGGATGCCGACGAGGTGTTGGATCTTTATGTCGCTGAAGAACGGACCCCGGAACAGTTATTGTCGCAACAACAAGTAGGCCAAGAGTTGGAACAGGCGATCCAACGATTGCCGCCTCTCTACCGGGAAGCTTTCGTGCTCAAGCACGTCGAAGGCCTCAGCTACGAGGAGATGGAAGAGATTCTGGGGGTGAGTGGTGACACGTTGAAAATGCGGGTGTATAAAGGGCGTCTTCAACTCAGTCGCGATCTGACGGCTTTGAACCCTGCGCGCTAGGACATGGCGAGGCGGTGAGCAGATGAACGAACAGGAACTCCTGATTCAGCGTTTCTTGGATGATGATCTCTCGCCCGAGGAACGGGTTGTATTTTTGCAAGCTGTTGATCTTGACCCCACGTTACGTCGGCGTTGGCTGAATCTGGAAATGGTCGTCGCTGAAGCAGCCCGCTTGCCAAAGTTAAGCCTATCATTGAAGTTTCTCAATGAGTTGAAGGCTAAAGTTGCCCCACCGGATCCGAGTTGGTGGGAGCGGGTGTGGACGGTTGTGACTGCACCACGAACGCTGGAATGGAATCTCGCCGGGGGGATGGCGGCGGCCTGTGTTGTCTTGGTGGCAGTGGCGGGGCTGTTGAGGGTGATGCCGGAGCGAGTCGTGGAGGTGCCGGTCACGACGGTGCCAGCCCAGACGATCACTGCTGGGACACCACAAGCAGCACCACAGGTGTTTGTACGACTCATCCTACTTCAACCTGGAGCACGATCGGTCTCTGTCGCCGGCGACTTCAATGGATGGAATCCAGCAAATACCCCTCTAGAACGGTCGGACGGTGGGATGTGGACCGCCACGATTCCGCTGAAGCCAGGAAGATACCAATATATGTTCGTCATCGACGGGAAACAATGGATTGCCGATCCGCTGGCCACTGAGGAGGCCACCGACGGATTTGGTTCACAGAATGCGGTGCTTGATGTCGATATCTAAATTTCCTCGACCCTCCCTTGCAACGGGCCTGGGCTGTATGTACTCTCCCGCAGATGGGCAGACAACTGAAAAGACTTGGCCGCGTATCTCGGACGACCCTCATCGCGATCATGCTGCTGTCCGGCTTCTGGGCCTGTACCAAGCCGCCGGTGATGAAGCCGAGTACGCCCAAGCTATTGGCGGGTGCCGTACAATTTACCTTACTTGCGCCTGGCGCCACACAAGTCTTTCTCGTCGGCTCTTTCAATGGTTGGGCCAAGGAGGCGACACCCATGACGATCCTCGATGGCGCACTCTGGTCGGTCACTGTGCCGTTGAAGGTCGGGGAGTATCCCTTCATGTATGTGATCGACGGTAAACAGTGGATCACGCCGCCACAAGCTGAAGATTTTGTTACCGATGGATTCGGACAAACTAACGGAGTCGTGATCGTACGGTAAGAGAATGATGAGGACGCGAATCGATAGCGCGATAGGGGTGCTGATCATCATCGTCGGGATGACGGCTCCCTCCGTCTGGGCCGAACCGCTCACGGTTCAGGATCGGGAGACGATCACTCGACTTGGTTCGGCACAAGGTCGTTCAGAGAACGAGATCGCACCGCTACTCGATCACGTCAACAAGGCTGGTGAGCGAGGGCTTCCCACCGAGTCGTTACTGAACAAGGTGAGGGAGGGTCTGGCAAAGGGGGTTGAACCCAAGCGGATCGATCCGGTGCTCCGGCAGATGACGTCCAGACTTGAATCTGCGCATGAAGTCCTGCAAGAGGCAGGTTCTCGCGGCATGGAGGAGGGGAATCGCCAGCGTGCCATTGAAACCATGGCGGAAGCGCTCGCGCGCGGAACCACGGCGGATGAAGTGCGGGAGTTGAGCCGACTGTCCCAAGATGGCCGCCATAAGGCGACGCAGGAAGAGCTGGCTGCCGGTGCCAAAGGCCTCGCCGTGATGAAAGAGGGACGAGTTCCTTCGAAAGATGGAACGGCGTTGGTTGGCGAGGGGATGAAGCAGGGGTATCGCGCATCTGAGCTTCTGGATCTCAGCCGAGAAGTGAAACGACGTGGGTCGGATTTTGAAGAGGGGCGTGCAAGCCTCAAGACGATTCGTGAGCAAGTCCGACGTGGGGAACGCAGTGATCGTCTGTTCAAAGATGACGATCACAGTGGATCTGGGAGTGGATCAGGTGGTGATCGAGGAAATCGCGGTGATCGCGGAGGGCGAGACAGTCGAGAAGAGTCTTCACGTGATCGATCTGAACGGCAGGACCGGTCCGGCGGAGGTGATCGATCGGATCGCATCGATCGTCCTGATAAAGTCGAACGCCCCGATCGCGTGGAGAAAGGCGATCGCATTGAGCGGCCGGATCGACTTGAGCGTTCTGATCGTTCCGGCAGTGGGCGAGATCATTGAGTGTTACGTGTTATCCTCTTCGCAGGAAACCCTGAAAGAGTAGACGTTTCTCGCCTGGCTTGATACATCAGGCCGTGGAGGCTCTGCGCTATCATGGGTGTCCAAGCGCTATGAGATGGTATGGCCGCTCGAAGGGGGACAAATGAAAGGTCTACTCATCGCACTCAGTGGGACGATCATCCTCATGAGCAGTCTGGTCTATAGTCAATCTGATACCCAGGCGATCGATCAAGGCAACATGAATCATGGGCAATGGATCGAGCGCAGCTTTGATAGAGGACAACTCGATCGTCGGGAAGAGGCTCGGCCTGAGCGTCAACCAGCTCCTCTCGATCGTACGGAGAGTCGTGCAAAAACAGTGACCAAGAAAAAGGCCGCACCGATCGGCGCGGCGAAGAAGCACACCTCCCGGCCTCTGGTGCGAGAACGGCATGATCGCCGGGATGCACGACATCGTTGATTGGGAAACGATGCCGTTGAATTGATGGGGGCCGACGATGTTACTCGCAACGCCCTTGTCATTTTCTCTCGGATCTGGTCGATCTGAGCCCGGCTTCACCATTTGGTGTCACATCTGGTCCCTGCTACAATGCCTGCATGGATGTCATTGCCACGCACAGCAACGCTGACTTTGATGGCCTCGCGTCGATGGTGGCAGCACGGAAGCTCTATCCCGGAGCCAAGCTGGTCTTGCCGGCCGGAGCACAGGAAGCGGTTCGTAATTTTCTCTCCGTTCACGACCTTGATCTCAGCAAACTAAAGGAACTCGTTCTTACCCAGATCACGCGACTTATCCTGGTCGATACCCAGGAACCGAGCCGGATTGGAACGCTCACATCCTGCCTCGAGAACCCAGCAGTGGAGGTCGTGGTCTTCGATCACCATGTCGAATCAGATTCGGTCTGTGCCGGACGGTCGAAAGAGTCTGTCGTGGACTCAGTGGGAGCCACGACGACGCTGCTCATTGAGCAGCTTCAGCGGCGGCACATCCCGGTGACTCCGTTTGAGGCGACGGTGATGGCTCTCGGTCTTTATGAAGAGACCGGCTCATTTACATTCGCCTCTACGACCAGCCGAGAATTCCAAGCCTGCGCGTTCCTTGTCGAAGCAGGTGCGGATCTGAACACGGTGTCGGCCACTCTCTACACGCCACTTGATCCGGATGCGGTTGCGCTGCTGAATGATTTCTTAGAACAAGGTGAGGTGCTCTACCTGGAAGGTCGGAAGGTCCTGGTGTCCACGAGCACGATCGATCGCTGTCGAGGCGAGGCGGCCGGCGTGGTGCATCGTCTCGCCGAATTACAAGGGGTCGATGCCGTTCTCGTGGCGGTCATGATGGACGATCGTGTGGAAGTGATCGGAAGAAGTCGCCGGCCCGAGATTGACGTCGGTTGGATTGCGCGGGAATTCAGAGGGGGAGGTCATGCCGTCGCCGCAGCGGCCACAGTCAAAGGGCAGACACTCTCAGAAGTCAAAGAGAAGATCGTTCAGCTGCTGACGACACACTATCGTCCGACGTTGCTGGCCCAGGATGTCATGACCCATCCGGTGAAAGCGATCGAAGTCGACACGACCGTCGCAGAAGCAGGACAGCGGATGACCACCTACGGGCTGAATGTCTTTCCGATTCTGGACGAGAAAGACCATTACAGGGGGATCGTCAGCCGAGAGTCGATTCAGAAAGCGTTGTTTCATAGGCTCGGCAAGATGGCGGTGCGTGACATCATGCAAACCGACGCCCATACGGCACAGCCGGAGACGTCATTTCATGAGATTGAAACGGCCATGATCGAGCGTAATCAGCGGTGTGTCCCGATCCTCAAAGAGGCGAAAGTCGTTGGGGTCATTACCCGGACGGATTTGTTGCGAACCTTACATGACGATGTGCTGAAGGGGGCCCGATTGAAGACGCGTGGCCCACACGAGGCTGAGTCCGAGATCGGAGGGCCACGCCGTAACGTGAGGGGACTCTTGCGGAGCCGTTTGCCGTCTCGCCTCGCGACCTTGCTTGAGGAAGCCGGACAGTTAGCCGATCGCAGCGAGGTATCATTATTCGTCGTCGGCGGCTGTGTCAGGGATTTGCTGCTCGGTATCCCCAATCTCGATCTAGATCTTGTCGTCGAAGGTGATGGGATTGCGTTTGCTCGGAAGCTCGGAGACGTATTGCAAGCTCGAGTGAAGGTGCATGAGCGATTCGGGACGGCGATCGTGCTGCTGCCGGATGGCTTCAAGCTTGATGTGGCCACTGCGAGAACGGAGTACTACGAATATCCCACGGCCTTGCCGACGGTGGAACACAGTTCAATCAAGAAGGATCTTTATCGGCGTGACTTCACGATCAATGCGTTGGCCGTTCGACTCAACGGGAAGGGGTTTGGCGACGTGCTGGACTTCTACGGCGGGCAGCGAGACTTGAACGATAAAGTGATCCGAGTCCTGCATGGACTCAGTTTCGTTGAAGACCCGACCCGCGTGTTCCGAGCGATCCGATTTGAAGCTCGATTCGGTTTTCGTCTGGGCAAGGACACCACCGCGTTAATTGCAGGCGCGGTCAAGATGAATCTCTTTCATCGACTGTCGGGTCATCGTCTCCTGGAAGAGCTGAAGTTGCTCCTCTCCGAGCGGGGGCCACGGCTGGCCATCAAACGGTTGGCGGAGATGGGATTGCTGCGATTCATTCATCCCAAGCTGACGTGGTCTGACCGGTTGGAGAAGCTCTTGAATGCGATCGATGAAGCGGTTGATTGGTACCGGCTGCTGTACCTGGACCGGAAGATGGACGTCTGGTTAGTCTACGTGATGGGTTTTCTGGAAATGTTGCCGGAAAGTGGTGTGAAAGACACGCTCAAGCGTTTTCCATTTTCCGAGCAGGAAGCCACCAGGCTGAAAATGGCGCGTATGGGTTGTCATCACGCAATTCGCCGATTGGCCTCGAAACGGCCACTTAAGCCGGCGGAGGTGTATCACCTCCTATCGCGATTGTCCGACGAGACGCTTCTGATCCTCATGGCCAAGAGCAAAGGAGACATTGTCAAACGCCACGTCTCCGCTTTCCTCACAACCTATCAGCATGTGAAGCCGATTTTGACCGGCAGGGATCTGAAGGCCATGGGCCTCAAACCTGGGCCGAAATTTAAACAGATACTTGAGCTGGTGATCAATAGCCGCTTGAATGGGGAGGTCAAGACGGAGGCCGAGGAACGACAATTGGCTGAGAAGATGATTGATAGTTGAAGAAACTCGACATTCCACAGGTTGGATGTGGAGACATCCGACTCCTAGCCCGCATTATTCATGAACACTTCTACTGCAACCGCCAAGACGCTGCTGCGAC
>NIUT01000169.1 GCA_002254365.1 Nitrospira sp. UW-LDO-01 | reverse complement strand
CTCGTAGGGTGCGACCAAGACGTAACCGCGACTGCAGCGATAGTTCTATAAACTCCAACCCGCACTCAGTACCCTGAGTCCAGATGACTCGGGCCACCTCAATCGGTAATGCGCGCGGCTGATCAGGCAAGAGGAGGCTTGTACGTACCATGCTGCCTAGTGCCAGTTCACGGTCGGATAGGATTGAACAACCGTGCAAAGAAAGGTTTTGAAGTATTCCTTCACACACGAAGGACTCCCCTCCAAGAATGAGCGGCGAATCGAACGGGAACCGCACGTACGTACGAGTATGAGAAAAGGTGGCCATATGGTGTGACGGATTGTACCCGAGGCTGTCAGAAGTCTGGTATTCCGCATTGGGTGGGGTTAGAGTCGAGGCTGGCAGAAGCGGAGAGAGGATGTCTCTCAACCGTGGCTCAAGTGTCGTGGCGGAGTTTCTTGTTTGTCATCACATAGACTTCGTGCAGAGCCCGGAGGACTGTCATTTCGGCAGGTCTAGCATTCAGCGTATCCGGACGGCTGTCCCCGAAGCGCCACAGAGATACTGAGAGACACTGCCTCCAGAGCTGGTTACTATTTCCTGCTCAGCAGGGATGGGACCACTAAGCATTATGACAGAGCCTTGTGCATCGATCTGTCCGATCATCCGTGCACCGGTGATGGTATAGGAATGATCTACGGCGACAAATGTTCCCTGTTGAACAAAACTCCCATTTTGCTTCAGGACATAGTTCAATTGAGCGCTTTCTTCGAACGATGTAGCAATCGAGCCGGGAAGGACCACTATTCCCTGTTGAGTCAGCTTCGCGGAACCAGTTCCGTCATAGACGATGGCCCCGTTGAAGTAGAAATGGACCGTAGAGCCGAGTACAGCTTCCGTGCAGGTTTTGACTACACTAAACCGGAACAGGCCTTTGAGAGCGTTATTGAGCTCGCCAGGCCCGTCCTCGGCCCGTGCCACCCCTGTCAATAGCAGAACGAGTCCTAGTGCGATTGCCGCTATGCTCCTATTCGTTCCCCGCGTCATGAGCCCTCCTTGTTGCACGAATCCCTGGAGATAACCAGGCTCCCCACTCACCAGTCACGGTGAACCTCTCTTACACGCTGCCCATTGATGAAAGCAATAGAATTACCTGCAATTACACTAGTGCTTTGGTACGGGGTGTCTTAGAGCGTTGCTATGTAGGGTGAGGGTGTTCGGCTTGATCCTGAATGAAATTATCGAATCGAGGCCGGAGTGATTTGTCCGGCTGTACAAGCCAGTGATGAGGGAATCTCCAGCTGACCGGATGGACGATAGCCCCAGGCCGTAGCAAGAGCTTGGCAGGTCAGGCTCTTTATGACCTCGTGAGTATGTTCAACACAATGTGGGTAATAGGCGCTGCCTCGAAATGTCTTTTCACGGCCCGATAGCGAGAGACCACGCACTGTCACGTTAATATTGAAGCGGTCGCCGCAGTACGACTCGAGCAGTGCTCCAGTCTTCAGTTCCTCCCGTTCAAGAATGAGCACAAATTGAGCCTGCCGCTCCGTTGCCAGCTTGAGTGCTGCTTCACGATCCCATACAGGTCCGACATTCTGTGGAATGCTCATGATGTCTGCGTAGTGATGAGACTGAAGCCATTCTTCAGCCACGCTGGTCAGGGGAGGCTCTCCTAGGATCAGGATGCGCTGCTGCTCAGTGGGCAAGCGAATATGAAAACCATTGGTGATCGGGAAGTGAACACCGACGGGTGGAGGCTTGGAGACGCAGCCTGCCAGCAAGAGGATGATGGCAAGAAGACAGGTTGGCGGAAGCGTCCAGGTAATGAACCGTCGTGGCACCATAAGAATAAATTATAACAAACGCGCGTAGTCTGGACGGTGAGAGACAGATCGAGGGAAGACCATTTTCAGTGTGGGTCACTTCATCTTGTCACAGATCGGGGCAAACTGTTCGAGGTCTATCACCTGCTGTCCCATGAGTCGCGGGTCAAGCTGTTCAGGCTTATCGGTTGAACTCTTAAGGAAGCCGATCAGTATGTGGTTTGGGTGGGGTTGTCCTTCCGCCTTGGCTATGTAGCGGTAGTGGCCGCGCTGTTGGGCCAAATCGCGCACGCTGCATAAGAGGAAGAATGAAGAGCCTACCGAGGAACCGATGGCCTTGATGTGAATGTGTACGACCGACGTTCGCTGAGAACGCTCCGTCTCGGTTATCACGATATCCATGTTGGTATTCTTCAACCGTTTCGAATCCGAGCGAAAGGTCTCCGCACTGACAGGAGCGGTCATTACTATCACCAGAAGAATCGTTCCGAAGAATCCATGCGCGGCCATACCACTTGCTCCCAATGGAAACAGCGAGTATCTCTGTCGCAATACGTATTGCCCGGTATTGATGAGACTAGTGTACCACCTGAGCAGAGAACGAGAAGTTTTTCTGAGAACGGGCCTGGGATAGGATAGTCAGGAATGGATTGTCGGTGATGGCGCTGGAACTTGTCCCAGATTTCGCGAGGATATTCGAGCAACTTTGGTCAAAGGGTGGAAGACTCCACCGTGGCCGACCTTTCTCCAAGGGCTGTTGGTAGCCATCTATCAGATATTCGTCCCTGTCAATGTGATGAGAGCGATTCCACAGTAGGCAGATCTTTCCAAGTACCCACAATGCTTCAAGACGTAGTCCGGCGACCTTTCTGCTCCTCTCTGCGTCGTGATCGTGGATTCGTAGGCTTATTGACTGGCCCAGGGTTGGATCGGTACGGTGGAGATAGCATTTTGTGGTGAACCCTCGATGACGCGGTCACTATAGGCGAGATAGATATAGGTCTGCCGTTTCTTGTCGAAAAAGCGAACAACTTGCAGTTTCTTGAAAACCAGCGATCGACTCTCGCTAAAGACTCGTTCTCCTTCTTTCAACTCACCTGTCTGGTGAATGGGACCAACCTGACGACAGGACAATGCGGCATCCGAGGTTTCCTCCGCCAAGCCGACCATGCCTTTCAGGCCACCCTTTTTGGATCGGCTCAGATAGCAGGTGATCCCTTCAATCTTAGGGTCGTCAAACGCCTCAATCACGATTTTGTGATCGGGCCCGAACATTTTAAATTTAGTATCGACGCTGCCGACTTCCTCTGCATAGCTGATCGACACGACCATGGCACAACCGAGCAATGTGCTTAGGAATATGTTTGTTCTCATCTACTGATTCTCCTGTCATTGTTAGGCCTGATGTACATGTCACATATAACTCGTGGTAGGCACGAACACAAGGGCGACTGTGTGAGACTCGCTTCGACGCGCATAGAGCGAATCATGCGAGTGCACTTTCATCGGCGAACTCAGGATAGGTGATGCAAGCCTTCCACGATTTTATTCGCAGTCTGTGAAGTGGGTCTGCTGACAACGGCGCACCATCTCCTGCGCCTGCTCGATCTGCGAGGCGTTCATTTGTGAGGTGAGATAGTCTCGACGACTCATCGCGGTTTTTTGCTCATTACCACTCAGCATGGTCGCAGCAATCGTGTACCACATCAACGCACGAACGACGTCTTTTCTGACACCGCGGCCTCGTTCATAGATCAACCCCAGGTAATTCTGCGGGCCGGCATACCCCTGCGCGGCGGCCTTGCGAAACCACAACTGCGCCGCAGAGTGGTCCTGCCGGACGCCTCGTCCCTGTTCATGCATCAGTCCTAGATAGTACTGAGCCGATGGGATGCCTTGCTCTGCGAGTGGACTGAAAATCCTGGCAGCTTGGGTATAGTCGCCACGCTCATAGGCAAATTCAGCTTCTTCAAGAGGCTGCGCGGCACCAACGGATTCAGGTCTCGCTCCTGATGTGCAGGTTATAAGGAACAGTATCGTTACGACACAACGCCACATCGACATCATCCTTTCACCGAACTACTCACAATAGGAACCTATTGTCTCTACAGACTGAAGATAAGCAGATAAACGGCATATTGTACTTTGTGTGACTCGCCGGGTCTATGGATTTGAAAAGGGGAGAATTGCGAGGCAAGATGAGACATTGAGGCACGCGCATGGCAAGTCCAACTGGTCGACCAACGAACCTTCCTATAGAGCGGGAACACCTCAAGGCCTACAGATAGCCCCTGGAATACGGATCATGTCAAGTTTGCGGCAGGAGCGGGCATCAAGCAGATGAAAGTCACCGGATGCGATTTGACCGACTAAATTTGCCGATACGTTGTGCGAGAGCAGGGTAGACAGCACCAAGTCATGGGCCTTGTCGCTCAAATGGGTTGGGGCTTGGAGGTGGCGTCCCAAGAGAAAAAGAAGCATTGCCAGCAGAATCATTCAGACAATTACTAGCAGTGTGTTGACAAACTCAAGAACGAGCTCGGAAATGGAGCCCTGCCTGAGGTCACGAACGTCTGGAGAATACCGCGCAGGCTGTTCAGAAAGACCATCCAGCAAGGCCGCAGCGAAGGAAGAGGCGAATCGTACTCTCTGCCGTACGTTGAGCCTCTGAGCGAGGCGAGAACGCCGCTGGTGGACTTTGTCAACAGCCTGCTAGATAGCGCATCGGTGCTGGACGCTTATTGGCGAGTTGTGGCCGCTCCACAGGCCACTTCCCAGAGCGCTTGGTTGATACTCCCTGGTTCTAACGGTTGTCCATGATCTTGGTTAACCAATACCGCATTGTGAGGTCCAGTGCCCATATGCTGAGAGAATTCAGAAGAGGCCAATAGCCGAACCGTCTTGTGTGTGCAATCCAATTCCTTGTGCGTTTTCGTCGAGAAAAACCGGTGCGGGCTCATCATGAACATCCCAAACGGCGCATTTCCTTGCATCACCTTGTAATCGATTAACTGCCACAGTGTGACGCGTTCTTCGTGTCGGTAAATTGTTTTAGGATCGTAGTACACCATTTCGCGCGACGGCGATTGATAGACGCGATCGATGGCGACCCAGGTTTCACCATGCGGTATTTCGCCATATTCCTGTGGTTGATGGGTCCGATACTGATGGTCTCCACAGGACGAAAAGATGAGAAAGCAGAGACAGAGGCAAGGGCCAATAGCAATACGGTTAGGCATAAATCCAGCGCCAGACAAGACATTCTAACAAAGGTGCCTGAGACGTTCGATCCTCTGATCGACATCATTCATTTCGAGGCGGAGATGGGCGATCAGGATTTCGACAGTGCTGTCTGCCTGATGGTAAAGGTACCCACCCCTCTGGTGATGACCACCTGCCCATTACGGCTCAACCGACTCACTTCAATGTAGAGCTCATTCCAACTAAATTCAGGGTGGTGAGCCACGAGGTCCTCAAAGGCACATTCCGGAGTAGAGCGGAGTGATTCTAGGATTCGCTCGGTGATGGGCATCGGAAGTGACATAGTTGCTCTCCCTTGTGGTGGGTCGGTTAGTCAGTATTCAAGTAGATGGGCTTGAATACTACGATCTGTGGCGTTGGAGCGGCGAAAACCGTGACGTCAGTCGCGTGAGGAGAGAAGAGGGAGCGCGAGAGATAACACGGTCGGCGTGGCTGAAACGTCTACGGACATGCTACGTGCGGAGGGGCTGTTGGGTCAAGCAGGCCGCAGCGCGTCAGTCGATTGGGTGCAGGATAGCTGCACAACGCTGCCGGCGTGCAATCTGCGCATTGTACAGCTCGCTCGGTCTGACTCGAAGAGGCGACTGTATGCAGGCCAATTATCTCTACATGGGTTTCCCTCGTCAAAAAGGTTTCGGTCGGTACCCATGATCATGACCGGACTCGTCCTCATGTCGGCTCCTCTCACGCAGCTCCCTTTCAGCCTCCACACGATGCCGCTCTGCCACAATCATTCGGTCGAGCTCTGCAAGGTGCTGTTCGGCAAACGATTTGACCACCGATCGTCCGTCTGTCAGCCAGTTCGTCAGCGACTCTTTCTTGACCCGCCAGGCTTCCGCTAGCGCGAATTCACCGGAGACGGAGGCCATGTTGGGGCTATTGATGATGGTCCGAACCCCACGCATGATGCGATCGTCATCAGAAAAGCGAGACACAATCTCTTTCAAGACACTGTCGGTCGAGGTCGAACCAAGATAGTTCTGGAGAAGCGCCAGAGAGAAATCTGCTTCCTTGTCGCCACCAGCCTTCACCAACTCCCCAAGCGCAGCCGCCAACTCAGGCGTGCAGGTGGGGAAAGCTCTACCGATGAGGCTCCCTCCTCGAAAACGGAATTCCGCCCGGTCTTGAGAGAACCAGGCCAGTCCCTTGCTGACGGCAAGCTCAGGATCTTTGGCCAGCACCGCGTCCAGTCCTTGGAACTCAAATGGGATCAGCTCGCCCTGTGCATCGTCGCCGGTATCAGCCCCCTTTGCGAGTCGAGCCGCCACGACCTCATTCAATCGCTGCCGTTCCGTCTCTCTGACGCGAACAAATGCCAGGCCGGCGCGGTCCTCGTCCGCCCACTGCACATCGGCCCCATCAATCATCAGGGCCCACTCCAGGCCAGGCACCGCGATGCGCAGTTCTAGCGAGAGGCCAGGCAACATGAGGAGTTGGCTTTCCAGTCGGCACCCATTCTGTGAGAGATCGAGAATGGTTCCCGTCCCTTCAGACTCCACGGATCCGGACACCATAGTACGAAATTGCACCGCAACTCGGGGCTCAGTTCGCTGTTCCTCGACCTTCAGATCCATGACTGATCGATGCTCCTCTTTCCCATCAAGGAGAGTCAGCACTTCCCCCTCAAAAAGAAATAGGGGAGAGGAGACTTATTCTCCTTCTCTGATTGATCTCCGGTGGGTTGTTTGTTCAGGGACACATTATCTCTCGCAAATCTGTCACTCGGCAACAGCCCTTCGAGCTGAACGAAAGGGTGGGAGGTTCTGTGTAAGACGGCGATTCAGGACGTGGCAGGCGTCATCTCCGGCTGCTTGACTTGGTCACATTTTCGAGTCTACTCTGCGCCACGTTTTGCCTTTGTCGGCGTAGCAAGAGAGAAGGGTGGAAGTTTCTAGCGGTCTGCTGAAACACTCGGTTTCTGCTTCGCGTACGGTTGTACGATGAGCGCCTGAGTGATGCGAGAACGCCGCTGGAGGACTTTTTCAGCATTGTGCTAGGGCACTGGGTCACGTGTCTTGGTACGGGTCATCAATGGTAACGACAGCACGGTAATCATACATTCGATATGATGAACATGTTCCTGATGATGATTGTCCTTCTCCTGGTCCTCCTGCTGATCGGAGTCGTGCTGTACGTGCGAGCCCCCCGCAAATATCAGTCTGCCGATTCTGTCGCCACTTCCTATGATGATTGGACGAATGACGGCATTCTCGAGTTCTACTGGGGCGAACATATCCATCTGGGACACTATGGCTCTCCACCCCGCAAAAAGGATTTTCTCCAAGCCAAGTCAGACTTTGTGCATGAAATGGTGCGTTGGGGTGGGTTAGACAAGCTACCTCCCGGTACGACGGTGTTAGATGTGGGATGCGGCATCGGCGGCAGCAGTCGCATGCTGGCGCGGGAGTATGGCTTTGCGGTCACCGGAGTCACCCTCAGCCCTCAGCAAGTCAGACGGGCTCAAGAACTAACCGCCCCAGAGGTGAATGCCCACTTTCAGGTCGATGATGCGTTGGCCCTGTCGTTCCCCGATGCCAGTTTTGATGTGGTCTGGTCGGTCGAGGCGGGACCGCACATGCCGGATAAGGC
>NIUT01000168.1 GCA_002254365.1 Nitrospira sp. UW-LDO-01 | reverse complement strand
CCTCAGAATCGGGCACAATAGCCCACACGAATGACTACCGAGGCCGGTCCAGACCAACAACCTGTTTCCCGCTCCCTCCGTAGCCTCCTGATTGTTCAGCTCGACGAGATCTTCAAGGACACCAACAACCGTGAACGGCTTATCGGGAGCCAGGCCTATATCACCGCACTTTCGAAGGGACAAGGATTCGACCTGGTCAGCACGCATGATTTGGAGTTAGAAAACCGAGAACAGATCTTCCCACGATTACGGAACGCCCATTTCCAAGAAACGGTGTCGGACGGGGCTCTCACGTTCGACTACCAGCTGAGGCCTGGCCCCTGTCCAACGACAAATGCCCTGAGAATTATGGAACTGGAAGGGTTGCCTATTTCCCAAGCCCCTCAGAATCGGGCACAATAGCCCACACGAATGACTACCGAGGCCGGTCCAGACCAACAACCAGTGTTCCGTTCCCTTCGTGGCCTCCTGACTGCACAGTTCTGCGGAGCCTTCAACGACAATGCCTGGAAACTGATGGTGGCCTTGCTGGCCATCCGGCAGGCGACCGCCGGGATGGCTCCAGGACCTGAGCTGGAAACCGTCGCGCAAACCCAAACCGCAAAGGCGTTCGTCATTTTCACCTTGCCGTTGGTGCTTCTCTCACTTGTCGGCGGCACCCTCGCCGATCGTGTGAGTAAGCGGACGGTCATCATCACGATCAAAGTCGTCGAGATCCTCTTGATGGCAGCCGGTACCGTCGCACTCTGGATCAATCCAGCCGGTGGCATGCTCCCGCTGATCGTCCTCTGTGGGATGGGTGTCCACAGTGCGCTCTTCAGCCCATCGAAATATGGAATTCTTCCGGAGCTGATCCCCCATGAACGGCTGGCCGCCGGCAACGGGCTCTTGGAGCTGTGGACCTTTTCGGCCATTTTGCTGGGAACCGCTGCCGGAGGCTTTCTCTTGCAGCTGGCCGGCGACCGGACGTGGCTGGCCCCGCTGGCGCTCACCATCCTGTCGGTCATCGGCCTTGTCACGGCGTTTTCCATTCCGCCGGTGGTGCCGGCCCGCACGGAGGGTGGAGTGGGCGCAACGCTCCGCGTCGCATGGGACGCAATTCGGACCGAGCCCATGTTGCGCATGGCCATTCCCATGGAAATCTGCTTCTGGACGATCGCAAGTTTGTTTATGCAAAATGTGATCGTCTATGCGAAAGCGGTGCTCCAACTCTCCGACGCGCAGTCGGGACTTCCGCTCACAGTGCTATCGGTTGGTATCGGAATCGGCGCCATATTGGTCGGCAGAATCTCACGAAACCGCGTGGAGTACGGGCTGATCCCCTTGGGTGCCATCGGAGTGTTCCTGGCGCTGCTTCTGCTCGGCATCCTGAAACCTCTCCTCATGGGAACCTTCTTCTTGTTGGGAGCCCTTGGGATTTCCAGTGCGTTCATCTTTGTGTCCTTAAATGCCATTCTCCAGTGGAAATCACCGCCAGACCGGCGAGGTGCCGTGATTTCAGTTTCCAACACCTGCGTCTTCACCGGCATCCTATTGGGCTCCCTGGCTGGGGGTTCATTAGCGAACGCCGGTCTTTCCACTACCGGCATTTTCTTGACGACGGCCGGGATGACCGTGATCGGCACACTGTGGGCGCTATGGATCTTGCCGGACACCGCCATCCGGATGATGCTCGTGATTCTGACCAACACTCTCTACCGCCTCCGAGTCGTGGGACAACACCATGTTCCGCAAACCGGAGGGGCACTGCTTGTTCCCAATCATGTCTCCTTTATCGACGGGTTTCTGCTGATCAGCAGTTCGGATCGCCCCGTGCGATTCCTCGTGGATTCTCAGTATGCCGAGCTACCCATCTTCAAACCTTTCATGAAGGCGCTCGGCGTGATTCCTATCTCATCCCATGGTGGGTTGCGGATCATTCTCAAGGCTCTCCGGGAAGCGGGCTCTGCGCTTGATCGTGGTGATCTCGTCTGCATCTTCCCTGAAGGCCAGATCACCCGCACCGGAACGCTCCTGCCGTTCCGGCGAGGATTCGAACGGATCGTCAAGGGGCGCTCTACTCCAATTATTCCAGTCCACTTGGATCGCGTGTGGGGGAGCATCTTCAGCTTCAATCGTGGGAATTTTTTGTGGAAGATCCCGGAACAGCTCCCGTACCCTGTCACCGTCTCATTTGGAGCTCCTCTGCCTCCCACGACGTCTGTCCATGAGCTGCGCGGAACGATCCGCCAGCTGGGTGAAGCCGCTTGGCAGCTGAGGAAGCCCCATCGCCGTCCACTCCATCGGGAATTTATTCGTTCGATGCGCCGTGCTCCATTCCGCCTGGCCATGGCCGACCAGAATCGCCCCCACGTCTCATCGTTGCAAGCCTTAATCGGGTCAATTGTCCTGGCGAGAACCCTTCGCCCTTTTTGGAGCAAACAGGAACGGGTCGGCGTGCTTCTGCCACCCACAGTCGCCGGTGCCTTGGTGAACGTCGCCGCTCCTCTCTGCGGCAAGACCATCGTGAATCTGAACTACACGGTCGGAAAGTCCGGATTGGAAGCCGCGGTACAACTCGCGGGACTTCGCACCATTGTGACCAGCCGTCTGTTCGTTGAGAAGGCCAAGCTTGACCTGCCGGATGGTCCATCGATCATCTGGTTGGAAGACCTGGCAAAAACGATCGGCGCGAAGCACAAACTTCAAGCGGCCTTGCTGGCCCTCTTCGCTTCCTGCCGCATCATCGAACGGGCCTGCGGGCAGACTACGCCGCTTACCCCCGACAGCCTGGCCACGATCATTTTCAGCAGCGGCAGTACCGGCGAACCCAAAGGCGTCATGCTCTCCCATTTCAGTGTCGACTCCAACTGCCAAGGCGCGACACAGATGCTCCATCTGTATCAAGATGAACGTGTGCTCGGCATCCTCCCCTTCTTCCATTCGTTCGGATACATGGTGTTCTGGTTCGTGATGTCCAACAATGCCCCGATGATCTTTCATCCCTCGCCGCTTGATGTGACCGCCATCGGTGAACTGATCAGGAAACATCGCATCACCTTTCTCGTCACCACGCCGACGTTCTTGCAGCTCTATTCCCGCCGTTGCACTCCTGAACAATTCAGTTCAGTCCGGGTGATCCTCACCGGTGCGGAAAAGCTTCACGCCCGTCTCGCCCAGGCAGTCGAGGACACGTTCGGCATCGGACCAATCGAAGGCTATGGAGTCACAGAATGCGCCCCCGTGATTGCCGTCAATTGCCCGGACTTTCGCGCCGCCGGCTACTACCAACCGGCTTCACGCCGTGGAACCGTGGGCCAACCCCTTCCGGGTGTGTCGGTCCAAATCGTCGATCCCGACACATACACTCCCCTGCCTTCAGGCACACCAGGCATGTTGCTGGTGAAAGGGCCGAACGTCATGAACGGGTACTTGGGCCGAGAAGACCTCACTGCCCAAGTGATGCGGGATGGATGGTACATCACAGGGGACATTGCGGCGTTGGATGACGACGGATTCCTGACCATCACCGACCGGCTCTCGCGATTTTCTAAAATCGGCGGCGAAATGGTTCCTCACGGGAAGATTGAAGAGGCCTTGCATCAGGTGGCGGGAGCCGACTCCCAGGTCTTTGCCGTCACCGGACTCCCGGACGCCAAAAAAGGTGAACGGCTCGCGGTGCTCTATACGCTCGATGAAGATCGTATCCCGGGGATTGTGGAACAGCTATCGACGCTCGGACTTCCGAATCTCTTCATCCCGGCCCGCAACCAGTTCGTGAAGGTCGACGCGTTGCCGGTCCTTGGTACCGGCAAACTCGATCTGCGAGGCGCGAAGCGCATGGCGGCAGAACGGCTCCAGGGAGGATAAACCCGTTTCGGGTTTCGCCTTACGTGTTTCGAGGTTGAATTCAGAACGCAAGCCTCGAATCTGGGTTTAACTCGAAACTCGCAACCAGAAACACGGAACTCGATTCATGCCTTCATTCAAGAGCTTTAAGGACATCACAGCCTGGCAGAAAGCGCGAGAATTGACCAAGGATATCTATCTGGTTTCTAAGAGTGGAGCTTTCGCCAATGACTTTGGACTTCGAGATCAGATATGTCGTGCGAGCGTCTCCATTATGGCCAACATTGCTGAAGGCTATGAACGCAGTGGCACCGCTGAGTTCGTTCAGTTTCTGAGTATGGCAAAGGGATCGGCAGGCGAGGTCGAAAGCCATCTCTATGTTGCCCTTGATCTCGGATATCTTAATAAACCCACATTTGACCGCTTATCCTCCACAACTATTGAAACCGCACGACTGATCGGAGCCCTTATGCAATACCTCCGCAATTCTGGCATCAAGGGCGGGAAATACAAGAAGTAGTTCCAGGTTACGAGTTTGGTGTTTCGAGTCTTGGCTCAACCCCCAACTCCAAACCCGGGATAGTTCCTCGAAACCCAAGACTCGAAACCCGAAACTTTCAGCATGGCATCTACTTCAGAAAAAACCTTGATCGATTGCCATGTCCATCTGGCCGCTCTGCCGGACGGAGACAATGGATGCTTCATCTCACAGAAATTGCTTCGAAGCCCCCTCTTTCGTTTTCTCCTGTGGAAAGATGATCTCTCACCCGCCCATCCGCGTGACACCAACCAGAAGTACCTCGACCATCTTCTGACGGAGGTACACGCTTCACGGCACGTCCAGAAAGTCGTCCTCCTCGGGATGGACGGCTTCTATGATCAAACTGGTCTCCTCAACCGCCAGCACACGGACTTTCTGGTCAGTAACGATTATGTCTTGAAAACCGTACAGGCTCATCCAGACGTGTTTCTGGCAGGCCCTTCAATCAACCCGCAGCGTGAAGATGCCATTGATGAAGTCCATCGTTGCGCGGACGCCGGTGCAGTGCTTGTCAAAGTCTTACCGAACGCCCAGCACTTCAACCCGGCAGATGAGAACTACAGGCGGTTCTATCGTGCATTGGCCCAGCGCAAACTGCCATTCTTGAGCCATGTGGGTTATGAATTCAGCCTGATCGGGAAAGACCAATCCTTGGGAGACCCTGATCGGCTCCGCCTGGCGCTGGACGAAGGCGTGACGGTCATCGCGGCTCACGCCTGCAGCTATGGCCTGATGCTGTATGAAAAGTTTCTTCCCACTTTTCGAGACTTGTGCGAACGTTATCCGAACTTCTATGCCGACATCTCTGCACTCACCCAGCCTCATCGACTAAAGATGTTGTTGCACCTCAGGCATCATCCAGAACTGCAGTCCCGCCTGCTCTTTGGGACGGATTATCCGCTGTCCGTCTTCCATATGGCGGCCTGGGGTCGCGTAGGATTGGGCAACTTGTGGACGATGATCCGCACGAAGAACCGATTTGACCGGCAAGTCGAAGTCTGCGCAGGACTCAATCTCCGTTTCCGATCGATCGGAGAGCTATTATCTGAACCGACGACCACTACGACCACTGATCATTAATGCATCACGACCAGATACTAACTGCCCTTCGCGAAAGGATTCTTGCGTTTGCGACATCACGTGTATCGAGGGATCACGCTGAAGACCTGACACAGGACGTCTTAGCCGTCCTGCATGACAAGTATTCACACGTAACTGAACTGGGTGAACTTGTCCCCTTGGCCTTTCAGATTCTGCGGTACAAGATGCTGGATGCCCATCGCAAGGCCTTACGTCGGGGTGAGTATAGTCAGGAGTCGGTCGAAGATTTGCCGCTCGCCGATACCGGCGACAATCCTATGATTCAACTCGATCAGAAGCAACGAGTTGACCGGCTTCTGACAGCCATCGTGCAACTGGGCGAACGCTGCCGAGAACTGTTCACATGGAAGTTAGAGGGAAAGAGTTTTCCAGAGATCCAAACCTTGATGGGCCAAGTCTCCATCAATACGATTTACACCTGGGACCTGCGCTGTCGGAAACAACTCCTTGGCCTCATGGGAGGATCTTGGGAGTAAAAAAGTTCTACGTGCTGAGCTGTGAATGTTGAGTGTATGAACGGATGAGTCACGAACTTGAAAAACTACTGGGTGGGTTTGCGTCAGATACGCTGACGGCTGGGGAGAAACAACAGCTCTACAAGGTCGCGCTCACTGATCAACAATTGTTCAACGCACTCGCTGATGAGCAAGCACTCAAAGAATTACTCACTGATCCCGTTGTGCGCCGCAGACTCTTGCAGGCCTTGCAAGCTACTCACGAAGAACGCACCGGTGGTTCTAGTTCATGGCTTGATTGGTTCCGCCGCCCAAGCGGACTTGCCTGGGCCGGTGGGCTTGCCGGCGCAGTCCTTGCCGTCGTGCTCGGAACACGTATCTACCAAGAGAGTCTTCGACAAGAATCCCAACTAACCGCCAAAGAAGAGACAATTGGGCCTACCGCTTCACAGCCCGTTCCTGCTCCCTCGCAACTGCCCCCTCCTCCAACCAACGAACCTCAGGCCACGTCAGAACCAAAGTCCCCTTCGTCACTTCCACCGATGAAAGAAGCACTCACCGACAAGACATCAGATCGCGTTCCGCCCTCACACACAGCGCCAGTAGAACGACGCGCCCGTCAGTCACGCCATGATGCTCCAGCGTCGCAAGCGGAGGCGGATACGGTTCCGAACAAGGCCGAATCAGTCACCAACCTGTTACACACATCAACTGACGAATCCTCGCCGTCCGCGCATCAACCGACCGTGTCTGCCGCTGCGCCATCTCAGCCAGCTTCCCCATCCCTGCAAGACCAATCCGAAGTAGACAGCGCAGTGCCCTCCCAAGAACGTGCTTCTCTGAGTGCCCGCTCGCTCTTCTATGGAGCAGGACCGCAAGACCAAAAGAAGTCGATGGCACAGGATACCCGACGACGTGAGACGGCCATGAGCGAGTCTGATCAGCCTCCAAATCGGTCTGAATTCGCATCCCAACCCTTAGCGATGGCCAAGAGCAAGCCTGCCTCCCCCGTTCAACCAGTGGGCATTCGGTATAGTCTCACCCACAGAGAACCGTCTGAACAGTTCCGAGATAGCACCACGGAGAGGGCGTCGGAGCTTACCATTGAGTCCAATCAAGAAGGTTACTTACAGATCTGGAGGTCCGTGAGCTCGTCAAACCTCCAACTCCTGTTCCCAACCGCTGAAACAGAACCGTCTCACGCCAAACTCTCGGCCCATACACCACTGACTCTTTCCATACCAGCGACGCCTGGCATGCTCATCCTTCGATTTGCTCGTACAGGCGCAATACCTTCGGCAACTTTTGATAGCAGGCTGCTGGATGAGTTCACCCGTGGCCAACTACGAGAATCAGTGATGACTGACGACACCTCCGGTTTCCCTCCACCGATCCACTATATCGTCAACCAAGACCCCTCCCTGTCGGAAATCGTTGTGCAAATCGTTCTCCCACAACCATAAGCAGAGCCAAGCAACCTGAGTTGGTGGTACTCCCCAAAAAACGGGCCGTTCTCCATTGAGAGGAGAACGGCCCGTTGAATTGCTGAAACACTGATCTCGCGCTGATCTACGGCGTGACTGAGATCCGATCTTTAATCAGATCGAAGGTTTCTTTCGGCACGACGTTCTTCGCGACCAATTCGCCTTTCACCCGATAGGGGCGATTGCTCACGATGCGCTCCGCCTCATCCTGTTTCAGACCAAGGAACAGCACCATGTCGTTCGCCGAGACTTTATTGATATTCATCGCCG
>NIUT01000167.1 GCA_002254365.1 Nitrospira sp. UW-LDO-01 | reverse complement strand
ATCCGCGTCATTCAGCGGCGGCGCTACGGCCTACGCGACGAGGAGTATCTGCGCCTCAAAGTTCTCACCTGCATGCTCGACCCGATATGAAATCAGCCCAAAATCACCCACTCGGGAAGGAGAAGACCCTTATCTATAGAGAATAATTAGTACTAAGTTAATATCAGTAATGTACTTTATCACATGAGAAGCCAGCTGTCGGAGACGGATATGTTCCGGTGTAGATCAATGCCAACAGGATCAAGTCGGTTAACCCAGAACCAGCTGTGGGGTAGAAGCACCCGTCCCGTACCCTAGGATCCGTTGTGCTTCTAACTGTTCCCCTACTCACGCGACTCGTTGACACTCAGGGAAGATACATGCAAGTCAAAGACCGGTCTATTATGATCCTTGAGGGTGATTACCCACAAAGACGCTGAAGCCACTGGCAAGGTACTTCCAAAGATGATCCGCGTCTTTGGGAGGGATGGGATGAGGCGACAGGGAGAGGCCGTCAAACTACTAGCTATTCATTGCATTAATGGTCTATTGACAGAGACTGACATCAGTGTCGAGAAGCACTCTGATTTAAAATCAGGCAGCCGACACCAGCTGGTCCCTCAACAGACTTTTTGTCAGAACCACTCAGGTTGGGAATTGAGCGCCAACCTAGCGCTCAGGATTCCTTGCCATCGTGACTGCTGAGGCAAACTTGAGCAGGCTGGCCCGCTCCTCGTCGTCCAAGGCCAACAGCAAATGTGCTTCTTCTCCATGCATCAGACGAAGGCTTAGAAACGGCTCTTCTCGGCGTTTCTCTCTGTTGTCCCACATCGCATCAATCAGCTGCACCTTGTCCAACTGACCGACTGAGACCACATCATATCGGAAGTAAGAGTCCCCGATTACGACATCAAATACCACATGACCCGCCGTCAGTAGTACCAGATTGAACCGCCCTTGGTCTTCATACCCTTCCGGTAGAAATTTATTAACGTGGCAGAGCGCGACCTTGCGATCGCCCAACATGTGACAAAATTTTTCTTTCAACTCTGCATAATCAATCTGTAAGGCCTTCTCATCCGGTCCCGTTGCTGCTACGGCCGCCGCTTCCGCTCTCGAAAAAATATCACCGGCGGACATCAATCCTGACATGGTGTTCCTTTCTATTTCGCTCAAGAAAACATCTCAAATGCCCTGGAAGCCCGTACCGTACCCGCCACCAAGTCTGGATTGCAAGGGGCAAAGTTCAGATCTCGGCATGCGCTATTTCGCCACAATTCGGTGGGACACTCGCTCCTTACCCGTTTCGTCCACCATGCTCACGTGGAAATCATACTTCGTGGCCCTGACCAGACCAAAATTATGATACCCGGTCTCATAGAATAATTCCGTGGGATGAAGCCCCATTTGAGTTGGAGCGAATCTCCCTGACGGTGCAGAGAGGGGACCTGCGATGTATTCATGAAAGTCGATGATCCCGTCCTGGTTGGGGTCATAGGCGTTGGCTTGCACCCAGTGCACATCGCCTGAGAGAAAGACCACGTTTCTGATCGTCCGATTGAGAATAGTGTCAACAATGACCTGTCGCTCTCGCTCAAATCCGGTACCATCCGGCCCACCTGCCCACCCATCGTTTCCAGGAACTGAACGATCACCGCCCTTTGGAATCGAGAGAGGAACGGGCGTCGCAATGACTTTCCATGTCGCAGTTGAAGCCTGAAGGCCATCGAGCAGCCATGCCAATTGCGTTGCACCAAGCATGGTCTTGGAGGCACCATCTTGATCCACATTGCGACTCCGATACTGCCGAACATCCAAGATAAACAGTTCAAGGTCGGCACCGTACCGAACCGTCCGATAGAGGCGATGTGGGTCCTCAAGGGAAGACACAATCGGCCAATATTCCCGTAACGCTTGCCGACCAGCAGGCATCTGCTCGTCATACGGACCAGCAAAATTGTTTCGGACCTCGTGATCGTCCCAGACTACATAGACCGGCGTTCCAATCAAAAACCGTCGCAATGCGTCAGCACTCCGTTGGTAGCGATGACGCGATCGATAGGCATCCAAAGTTGTGGCCTTGAAGTCCGCACCTGGTTCATTCGGAGGCGAGGGACAGGGATGATCCCCATAAATGGAATCGCCAAGGAAGAGAAAGAAGTCTGGCTGGTATCGAGGAATCACGTCAAAGATCGGATACCCATCCACTCCTCGGCGACATCGTCCCCCGCTACCAAGATCTCCGCTCCAGGCAAAACTCACGGCCGCAGAGGTTGTCACATCCGGCAGTGTGACGAATTCACCCGTCGCGGCCGGTTTCCCAAGAAACTGCGATGGTGATGATTCTGCAGGACCAACCACAACATGGTACCGATAGCGAGTCGAGGGAGTCAGACCTTCAAGAGGGATGCTCAATGTATAATCCGTCTCTGCACCCGTCTTGAGGAATACCGTTTTCGATATCGGGGCTACGACCGTTGCCGATGTTGAAACCTGCCTCCATAGTGATAACGACGCCCATTCCACTCGCACTACAGCGGCCCCATCGGTACGTAACCATAACAAAGCTCTCTGCGAGCTCACATCACCGATTGCAACGCCCTGGGGTAGGAGTCCTGAGGCTAACCCAGGGTTCTCTGCTGATAAATCTTGAGAGCCAATGTTTTGACCAGGCCATGCAGGGCAACCACTCAAAACAGGGCAAACTGCGAAGAGTCCGACGAACAGAAACAATAAACGCATCAGAAATCCTCTTGGTTAAGCATTCCAGAAGATCTTGCAACAAACCCGGCATTGGGCTTGAAATTCAGCAGGACTGACCGGCATACTGACTGAACTTAAAGAGGTTTAGGTGCACGATACTCACTGTTGCGTAACAAACTGCCTTGCAAATCCCTACGCGCCAGCCGGCACGCACTCCGTGTGTAAAGACCATTTCCTCAGTTTTCTCACATGGCGACGCCGTCGTGGACCGCAAATGTTCTCGACCTATGCCGGTATGTCCATGGCAGAACGCGATACCATCACTGCCGAATGGATGAAAACCATACGGATCGACGAAGTCCCCACCCCTGCGCCGAAGCTATAGCGACAAACCCGGCACGACGAGCACAGAAAACTGCCAGACTGAGCACACCTCACCCCATCACCGGCGAACCGTGATGATGAATCATCAGCCACTCATCACCGATGAGTTCGTAAAGATTTGTGGCAATGATTTTGGCCTGTTGTGGCTCCTCTGCTTGTTGGGTCACAAGATTTTCCACACAGATGACCCAGGCCATATCGCCTGCTACCTGAACCATGATATCGGCCAGCTCGAACTTCATTGAGAACGTGTTGTTAAAGATCAGCACCCACGAGTCGCGAACGGCAGGCCATCCGGAGCGGATGGTCCAACCTGGATGAATACAGGTGACATACTCTTGATGCGTCCAAATCTCGTCCATCTTGACGATGTCGAGACTTTCAAAGGCCTCGTAGAATCTCTGATTGGCTTTCGTAACGGCTTCGATGCGCTGTTTCAACACACGGCACCCCTTAGGCAGAGAAGCCGTATCATACTGCAAGAGAATCCGGCGCTGCGAGAATATTTCGCAACGACATCTTGGGAAGGGTACTCCTACGCCGAGTCCAGCCTCCGGCAAAATATGCGACCACCAGGCAACTTATCCTGAGAGAAAGATGAAGAGCGAAGAGTAAGTCGCGGAATCGGAACAATCACGACCCCACGTGGTGTTCCGAACTCGTCAGCAGCAGCAAAGCCACTTTTACTCAACAGACGATTATGGACTCACATTCCTGTTACGGCATGTCCAGAACGGTCCCGAAGAAGTGAACTCGAAGCAGATCACTTCATTTTCTGGCACAATTCCCATCTCTACCCACCTTCCGCAAGAGCAGCGGCTTCTTCACCGGCGGTGTCGTCGAACCTTCCTTGACGGAGCAAGGAGTCTCAACGCGGTTGGGGAATCTCGGGAGACTTTTGAAGAGGTCGTCGAGGGTGACTAACACTCCTCCAACGATTCGGCGAAGCTCTCGTTCCGAATAGTGTAACGGAACCAGGCGCCGCCGTTGCCAACCTCGAAGCGAGAAGGTCCTCCCTGGCTGCAGATAGGGCTTCTCACAGACCATCACAAACTCCCGCCCCTGGTCGTCTTCAAGAATAAACCCTTTGACGTTCATACATACTCCTTCGTATGTTCACCAGAGACACCACCCCTCACGGCTTCCTCGCGGACGGCATCCCCTTGATCATCCGACAGACCCCATGGAAACACACCCTATTCTGCTCGGTTTCTGGCAATGACCGAGTCCACACCATTGCCACAGTTCACACGGCACCAAGACTTTTCATAGACACAAACCTGTCCCCCACTCTCTCCCTCAGGCCATTCCAACATCATCCAGCCGCCACACCGGGTAGCGACTATCTCACACCATGTTATCTTCGAATGATCGCTCTTCCGGTATCCCTGCTCTGCCGGGAAAGAGCCGGGTCACAGCGGGAATCAGTTCTTCATACACGACATCTTTATTCAGAACCACATCGGCCTTTGAATAACTATCAACCTCATAGGCTTCGTCCATGTGAAAGAGGGACATTAAGATGATCATCGGACAGTGACCATCCTCCTTGATACGGGCCGTCGCTTCATAGCCGTTCATGCATGGGAGGGCTACGTCCATAAGCACGAGATCAGGGCGAAGCATCCTACATTGCTCGAGCGCGTCGACTCCCGAGCTGGCCTTCCCGACAACGGAAAAATTGGAGAGCGTACCCAGCCACTTTTCCAAGCGAACAAGACACTCCGGGCTGCCGTCGACCAGAACTGTCCGAATGGGCGAATTGTGCTTCATCGACATCTTCGCAACTCAGCGCGTTCCGTACCATGCACAGTTGATACGTAGAGCATCTCAGATGCCGCACGATTGGCCTATCAGGGAAACCCTGATGGGAATGCACGGAGTGCCTGAAGCACCACGATGAGTTTACTGAAAGGCGCCAGAAATAGAGAGGAAGAAAAACACTTAGGAGTCGACGTGCACCAACCCCACACGAATCGCCAGGCGAACGAGTCCCGGCACATCGTGAATTTCGAGCCGCTCCATCAGCTGCGCTCGGTGGGTCTCCACGGTTTTTACACTGAGGTTCAGACGTTGGGCGATCTCTTTCGTCGTACTGCCTTCGGCGATCAGCTGCAAGATCTCGCGCTGACGCCCGCTCAGTCTGGCCAAGGGACTAGACGGCTCTCCAGACTTATTTCGGTAGGCCTCCACAGCGTACTTGGCGACGGCGGGAGTCAAGTAGGTTTCACCACGCTCCACGGTTCTGATCGCCAATTCTAATTCTGCCAGATCAGCACCTTTCAACAAGTACCCCGACGCTCCAACCTGCAGCGCCTGTCGGAGGTATTCTTCATTGGCATACATCGACAATAAGATTACACGTGTGTTCGACGATTCTTTCATGATCCGGGACGTCGCATCGAGTCCGTTTAATCCCGGCATGGCGATATCCATCAGGACCAAGTCCGGAGTATCCGTTTGGACAGCCTTCACGGCTTCCCACCCATCCCCGACATCGGCCACGACCTCAATTCCATTGATTTTCTGCAGGAGCGCCCGCATCCCGGCCCTCACCAACGCATGATCCTCGACAATCATCACGCGGAGATCACTCATGACACATGCACCTCCTTCAACGAACCACCCGTCATCTGAGGATCGTCCGCAAGTGGGAAGTGCAGCTCGAGACTCGTCCCCCGGCCCGTTTCTGACAGAATCGACAAGTGGCCTCCAGCGAGACGGACGCGCTCTTCCATCCCGAACAGACCCATACTCTCTCCATCCCGTGCGCGTTGCCGCGCAGCAGCGACATCAAACCCGACACCGTCGTCATGGACGATCAGGATAACCTCCTGCGCCAGTCGACGCAACGTCAACCCGATGGTCTTCGCACTCGCGTACTTCGCGATGTTGGTGAGAGCCTCTTGCACCACGCGAAAGCAGGTCACCTCGATGATGGTTGGAATCCGCCCAACGCCCCCATCGATCGTAAGATGAAGTATCCAGCCGTTCCGCTGCGCCTGGCGGTTTGCGTACCATCGAAGCGCCGGGACCAACCCCAAATCATCGAGAATGGACGGCCGCAGATCCAAGGCCAGTGTCCGTACCTGAGTCAGGAGACGATCCACCAGCCCCAAGCTATCCGTGAGCGCCCCTTCAGGCAATTGACCGGATGCGCCATGCTGAACCGCTTGCAAATCGATCTTCAGCGCCGTGAGCAACTGCCCGACTTCATCATGTAAGTCCCGGGCAAGCCGACTTCGTTCGTCTTCTTGCACTTGCATCAGACGACCGGAAAGATCTCGAAGAGAGCGGTTCGCCTGACTGAGTTCGGTCGTTCGTTCTTGGACCTTTTTTTCCAACTCCCCAAGCGCCTGGTGCAACAGGACCTGTGACCGCTTCCGCTCACTGATATCTCGAATAATTTTTGACACCCCTAGAATCCGGCCGGTCTGGTCCTTGAGTGGTGACATGGTAATCGAGACATCGATGCGCCGCCCATCCTTACTGATTCTGACCGTGTCATAGTTCTGAACGCTCTCCTCTCCCCGCAGTACGGGATACACCCAGGATTCATCTGCCTGATTACCTGATGGGAGAATCCGAGTAATGGAATGCCCAACTATCTCATCCACGGTGTATCCAAACATCCGTTCAGCCCCGGTGTTCCACGACATCACTGTTCCATCCAGCCTCAAACTCACGATGGCATCGTCGCTGCCGTCGACAATAGCCCCGAGGCGTCTCGTTGCGTCATTTAGTCTGGAGTTTCTTACACGGACAACGAGACTTGCCATGGTCCAGACATACGCAGTACAGGCAACTCGGTTGAAGATCGCCACCCAGGGTTCGATCGTCCCAGGCTTTGACAGCACAAACCCTATCGGGAGGAGAACCGTCGCGATGCCTGCGACCACATGGGGAGCCCACGACCGTTCAACCCACAGGGTCAATAAGACCGCGAATACATACCCCACCCAGACAGCTACGCCCAATGGCGTGAGTGCATCGGAGACCATCGTCAAGATGAGCACGACTGCGATCAGGAATTTGGCAATATAACTATTCATCAAAATCCTTGGCGGGCTACCTCAAGAACCCCATGTCAGTCCCCCCAGGGAGAGAATAACAGACCAGTGGTAACCGGAGGGAATAGATGACGCATGATACTACAAGCGGCAATCAGGCGTTCACCTGAGACGGCCCCTAGGGGAATGGAATAAGCCTAACTCTTGAGTTCGGCTGTTTGGCGATTGACGACCCAGACACCAGCGAGGACGAGACAGACACCAATAATTTCAATCAAACCAACGGCTTCCCTTAAGATCAGGGCCGACAACCCAATCGCTGCCACTGGGGCCAGATTCCCTAACACCGAGGCCCGTGACGGATCGACACCCTTGACGCCGAATAACCAGGCCTGCTGTGCCACTGCCGTCGCAAAGACGACAAGGTACCCAAGCGCCAACCAATCGGAAGTCGTGACCGATCCAATCCCGGCATTCATCATTTTTTGATCTGTCCAGAGCAGTGGGATCTGAAGGACCGTGGCCACCATCAGCGTCGTCCAATTGACCATCACGGCCGACATCCGCTCGATGATCGAACGACTGCCGATGCTGTAGAGCGCCCACGACACAAACGACCCCAACCCCTGCAAAGGACAGCAATGCACCAGCCCAGACCGCGCGCAACGGCACATCGTTGAGCAATAGGGCCGAGAGCACGGACGTCACCACCGGACTCGATCCAATAATCACCCCACC
>NIUT01000166.1 GCA_002254365.1 Nitrospira sp. UW-LDO-01 | reverse complement strand
GAATCACATGGGACGTCTGTAAATCAAAGTTGTCTCGCGGGCCGTACAGATTCACCGGAAAGAGGACGATCGAGTTAAATCCATATTGATCATGATAAGCCTGCGATTGCGCCAACATCATTTTCTTCGCCAGCCCGTACGGCGCATTGGTTTCTTCTGGATAGCCATTCCAAATGTCATCTTCCTTAAAGGGGATGGGAGCAAACTTGGGGTAGGCACAGATGGTGCCAAGGGCCACAAACTTCTTCAGCCCCCGTTGGCGTCCGACTTCGATCAGCTGCGTGCCCATCATCAGGTTGTCATAGAAGAACCGACCGGGGTTCGCCTGGTTCGCCCCAATCCCACCCACTCGCGCTGCCAAATGGATCACCAGATCCGGCTTGGCGTCGCTGTACAGTTGCTGAACCGCCTCCATGTCGACCAAATCATAGTCCTTGCTTCGTGGAATTATAATCTCGCGACAGCCCTTGACTTGCAACAGATCGACCACGAATGATCCCAAAAAACCGGCTCCCCCGGTGACCACGACCCTGCGCTCACTCCAAAATGACATGCCCTGCCCTTTCCGTGCCTGTAGCTGCTAGCGTCGACTCGTTCGACCAATCCCCTCGATTCGTTCTTTTTCTGAAGCCAAGTCCGCATCGACCATCATGGCAACCAATTCTTCAAAGCGTACCTTGGGTTGCCAACCCAGTTGTTGCTTCGCTTTGCCGGCATCACCGATGAGGAGATCAACCTCCGTCGGGCGATAGTAAGTGGCATCGATCTTGACGTGCTTCTTCCAATCGAGTTGCAGGCGATCGAAGGCCAGTTCAAGCATTTCCTTGACCGTATGAGTCTCCCCCGTGGCAATGACATAGTCATCCGGAGTCGGAGCCTGCAGCATCATCCACATGGCTTCGATGTAGTCACCGGCATAGCCCCAATCACGCTTCGCGTCGAGATTGCCCAAAAACAAATCTTGCTGGACGCCGAGCTTGATCCGGGCGGCGGCCTTGGTGATTTTCCTCGTGACAAAGGTCTCACCACGCCTGGGTGATTCGTGATTGAACAAAATACCGTTGCACGCAAAGAGATTGTAGGCCTCCCGGTAGTTGACGGTAATCCAGTAGGAGTAGACCTTTGCGGCTCCATAGGGGCTCCGTGGATAGAACGGCGTCGTTTCTTTCTGGGGCACCTCCAGCACCTTGCCGAACATCTCACTGGACGAGGCCTGATAGAATTTCGGCTTGAGTCCCGACTCTCGAATGGCTTCCAGAAGTCGAATCGTGCCCAGTCCTGTAATCTCCCCCGTATACTCGGGAATATCAAAACTGACCCGGACGTGACTCTGAGCGCCAAGGTTGTAGATTTCGTCAGGTTGGACCGTACGCAAGATCCGATTCAGAGAACTGGCATCGTTCAGATCGCCGTAGATCAAATGGAGCCGCCGATGCGGTACGTGTGGATCCTCATAAATAGGATCGATACGCCCTGTATTGAACGAGCTGGACCGACGGATAATCCCATAGACTTCGTATCCTCGGCCAAGGAGAAACTCCGATAGATAGGAACCATCTTGGCCCGTAATCCCGGTAATGAGTGCTTTCTTCACGAGTGAGAACCTCCTCCTCTATATCGGACAGTGGGATTATTGCCAGCTTCGATGGACTAGTCTACCCACATCATGTAAATAAATCGTTAATAAAAGAATCTTGCGTCGACGAAGACAGACCAGGTACCATGCTCCATCATCGAGAGCGGAGAGACTATATCTGTGGCAACTGTTGCTCCTCAAAATATTCGGCGCATCGGCTTGTTACTGTGGATAGGGGTCTCCGGGTTACTCGTCGCACACGCCATCAATGCGTTTGTGGCCGATACCCTCTACGTTATTCCGGAACGGGCTGCAGGCTCCGGGAATGGCCCCTCGGCAGGGACACCGCTGATCGCGTCCTATTCGCCGACGCAGGCCATCGAGCATATTCGCTCCAGTGGTCTCTTTCTGCTTCCACAGACTCCTGAGAATGGATCGCCAGGTGGCACCTCGTCAGGCCGACGAGGATCCAGCGGTCCAGTGGTTCGAGCGTCCCTCGGGCTTGCAGGGAGGCTTCGCTTGATCGGCACAGTACTCGGCGATCAACGTGGTGTCTTTGCCATCGTAGAAGAGCTTTCATCGAAACAGCAGTCGTTGTATCACTTGCATGACTCCGTACTCGATCTCGGCGAAGTTACCGAGATCCGTCGGAACGGAATTATCATCCGTCAAGGTAATGTCGAAGAGTTGTTGGAACTGGGGATCTCGGAAGGACTGGCCGCGCAAATGGGTGCTCCGAGCGCTATTCCCGGTGCCCAGACGGCCGCCGCACCGATGTCGCCGCTTCGCAAAGTGGTGGACCGCCGTGAAGTGGAACAGGCCATGAACGACCTCCCGAAACTCCTCTCACAGGCACGGGCGGTACCGAATACCGTCAACGGCGCCATCAACGGATTTCGTCTGGACTACATTGCACCCGCCAGCTTTTACGAAAAAATCGGGGTCCAGACTGGAGACGTGCTGCAGCGGGTCAATGGCGTCGATATTCGAGATCCAAGTACCATGCTGAATCTACTTCAGCAACTCAAAAACGAGCAGACCGTGAAACTCGACCTGGTCCGAAACAACCAACGATCGACCATCACATACGAACTTCGCTGATCCCACCGTTGGCAGTGGCACAACATAAGCAACGCAACAGCCGAAGAGTTTCGAGTTTCTCATATCAAATTGCTGGTTCCTGCTCAATCCACGAGCTCCGAATCGTGAAACATGAAACTCGATGTGTCACGAAAGATAACCCTGAACGACAAGCACAAGGCCTCGATTTTCCGTAACAATCTTTCCATGTTCTTGCCAGGTCGTCCTCAGGGAGAGTATCTTTACCCCTGGAACGATAGTCAGACTCGACAGCGAACCCCCATCTCAAGTACGTGAGTTACGAGTAAGAGGTCAGAGAACACGTGTCTGAACAAGACGAGCCCCAGCGACCCAATATCAGTGTGACGCGGCCACGCCTGGGAGAAATTCTCAGGGAAAAGTTCCAGCTCTCGGAGCTGAAGCTTGAGGAAGCGCTCGCCTACCAGCAGGAGAAGGGTGGTCGGTTGGGAGAAGTGCTGTTGCACCTGCGCATACTGCGGGAGGAACAGGTGCTGGAAGCGCTGGCCCAGCAATTCGACATGACCTGGATCCCCCACCTAGACAGCACCCACGTCGATCATGAGGTCATCAAGAAGGTTCCGATCGCCTTCTGCCGGCGCTACCGCGTTCTGCCGATGCGGGACGAAAACGGAGCTATCCTCACGGCATCGAGTGATCCGTTGGAAACCGTCGCCATGGATGATCTTCGCTTGCTGTTGGGGAAACCGATCGCGCCGGTCTTGACCAGTACTGTCGCGCTCCTCGCAAGACTCAATCGAGCCTACGACGACATTGCGAATCCGGCAGGCGCCGAAGAAGTGATGGAGGATATTGCGGCGAACGAAAGCCTGGACCAGCTGGCGCACGAACTCGACGAGCCGCAAGATCTGCTCGATGCGACCGACGAGGCCCCGATCATCCGACTCGTCAACTCAGTCCTATTCCAGGCGGTTCGGCAACGAGCCAGTGACATCCACTTCGAATCGTTTGAACGGGGGTTGGTGGTCCGCTATCGTATCGACGGCGTCCTCTACCCGGTCCTCACACCACCCAAACACTTGCAAGCCAGTATCATCGCACGCCTCAAGATCATGGCCGGATTGAACATTGCCGAAAAGCGATTACCGCAGGACGGTCGGTTCGCGATTCGAACGGCCGGAAAGGACGTCGATCTCCGCGTGTCCGTCCTTCCCACCTCGCATGGTGAGCGGGTCGTATTGCGATTGCTGGAAAAGGAAAATCGCCTCCTCAATCTCTCCGAAATGGGGTTTTCAAAAGAGCGCCTGGCGATCATTCACCAGCTCATCCAACTGGCACACGGGATCATCCTCGTCACCGGCCCCACGGGAAGCGGGAAAACAACCACCCTCTATGCCGCACTGACCCACATTAACTCGCCGGACAAGAACATCATCACCGTCGAAGATCCGGTGGAATACCAACTGCTCGGCGTCGGGCAAATGCAGGTCAACCCGAAAATTAATCTAACATTTGCCGCAGGGCTACGGTCGATTCTTCGACAGGATCCTGATGTGATCATGATCGGCGAAATTCGCGACCGTGAGACGGCGGAGATCGCCATCCACGCGTCACTCACCGGACATTTGGTCTTCTCGACGCTCCATACGAACGACGCCGCGAGCGCCGCCACACGCCTTATTGACATGGGGATTGAGCCCTTTCTGGTCGCCTCATCGGTCGTCGCCGTGCTGGCGCAACGGTTACTCAGACGGATTTGTCCTGACTGCAAGCGCCCCTATCGAGCCAGTGAAGACGAACTGAGTCGGCTGGACTTACCGCCTGGCTCCGCAGTGACACTGTATCGAGGAGCCGGCTGCGCCGCCTGTTCCCAAACCGGCTATCGCGGACGTACCGGCATCTTTGAACTGATGGTATTGGACGATGACATTCGACGACTCATCGGTGGCAAGGCGGACTCGACGGCCATCAAACAGACAGCGATCGCAAAAGGCATGGTGACATTGAAGCAGGAAGGTGCGGAGCGAGTCATCCAGGGCCAGACCACATTGGAAGAAGTCATGCGGATCACCCAACAAGAAATCGACGTGGACTGATGCAATTCCATTTCCCCCTCCCTCACCATGTCCGGTCCCACCAGCCTCAGGCTGCATCGCCGGCTTGGGCCGCTCCCGGAATCGTTTGATCATGCCCGTCTACCAATACCAGGGATACCGGAGCGACGGGGGACCAGCGACTGGAATCATCGACGCTGAAAACGTCAAAGTCGCCCGGTTGAAACTTCGCAAAGAGGGCGTCTACCCAACCGACGTCGTAGAGCAGGGACAGACGTCCGGTCGAACACCAGCGACAACCCGCGCCAAACCCTCACGGGTCATCGGCCGAACATCGGTACTCACGGCCAACGATCTATCCCTGCTCACCAGGCAGTTTGCCACGCTGCTCGTCGCTGGTTTACCGCTGGTCGATGCCCTAGGCGTACTCGTTGATCAGGCCGAAAAGAAACCGATCAAGTCCCTTCTCGCTGACATCCGGGAGCAAGTTCGTGGGGGAAAAGCGTTGAGCATCGTCTTGGAAACCTACGACAAGGATTTTTCCCCTATCTATGTCCATATGGTGCGAGCCGGTGAAGCAAGTGGAGCACTCGATCAGATTTTATTCAGGCTGGCGGAGTTTCTGGAAAAACAGCAAGCCCTCCGAACCAAAGTGACCAATGCAATGCTCTACCCGGTGATCATGTTGGTCATTGGAACCGTCATCCTATTTTTTCTCATTACCTTCGTCGTTCCCAAGATCACGCAGGTCTTCGCCCAACAAAAACAGGCTTTGCCATGGCCGACCGTCGCCCTCATGTCGACCAGCCAGGTTTTCTCTGATTATTGGATGGTGTTGATCGGGCTGGTTCTCGCCGGTATCTTTGGAATTCGGCGATTTATCCGCACGGAACGAGGCCACATGGTGGTAGACCGCCTGACATTGAGACTCCCGTTGATCGGAGACGTCGCGCGGATGGTCTCCATCTCCCGACTGACGAGCACGTTGTCCACAATGTTGGCAAGCGGCGTGCAGTTGCTCGATGCCTTGGATGTCTCCAAGCGGGTCATGAACAATCGGGTGCTCGAGGAAACGGTTGAAAGCGCCAGGCAGAATATTCGCGAGGGTGAGACGATCGCTGATCCACTGAAGCGAAGTGGGGAATTCCCTGCCCTCGTCACGCACATGATCGCCGTCGGAGAAAAAAGCGGTGAGATGGAGGAGATGTTACGCCGGGTGAGCCACATCTATGACGGCGAAGTGGAACGGGTCATTACACGGTTGACCTCACTGATGGAACCGATCATGATTCTCGTGATGGGCGTGATCGTCTTTTTCATCGTCGTTGCGATACTATTACCCATCTTTGAGATGGGCCAAATGGTCCATTAAGAAAACGATCCCACAGATGAGCACTGACAACTGTGAACGAGCTAAAGGGGGAGTGACCATGACAGATTCCAACACTCAGGGCCCACACCGCACTCAGATTCGGGAACAGCGCACACACCATTGTGGTGCTCCCAACCTGTTCCTTCGAACGACGGCATACTCAGCCGGTTTTACCTTCATTGAAATTATGGTTGTCGTGGCCATTTTGGCCATTCTTGCGGCGCTGGTCGTCCCGCGCATCATGGGCCGAACCGATGATGCCAAACGCACAGCGGCTAAAGTACAGATTCGCAATCTCGAGGGGGCACTCCAACTCTATAAATTGGATAACGGCATCTATCCCACCACGGAACAGGGCCTCAAGGCGTTGGTTGAAAAGCCGTCGGTTGGAGTCATTCCCAAGAAATGGAAGATCGGCGGATATCTCCCCAAGCTGCCTGAGGATCCATGGGGCAATCCCTACAAGTATCTCAGCCCGGTGCAACGGGCGGATCAGAAACTTGATTACGAGGTGACCTCACTCGGCACCGATGGTGAAGTCGGGGGTGAGGGCATCAATGCCGACATCACGAATTGGAATCTCGACAAAGAGTAAAGACAGCAATGGTGATTCGTCATTGGCTCGGCATCAGGCTATCAGCGCTTCAGGAGCAATCCTCCGCTTCCTATCCCTCACCCTTCACGCTTCACGACCTACGCTCATCGTCCGGCTTCACCCTCCTGGAAATGCTGATCGCCTTGTTTTTGCTGGGTGGAGTCCTAGCCGTGATCTTGCCTCGCATCAGCTTTGAGGAAGACTTGCGCTCGACCGGGAGGAAACTGGTCGGACTGCTGCGAACCTTTCAAGGCCAAGCGGCTATCGATCAAACACCGCTCAGGCTCTACCTGGACTTAGACCAGGGACTCTACTGGATGATGGTGGTGGAAGGAAAAGAAGAACGGCTCCCTCTCGATCCTGCATGGAAATTACCGCGACCGCTTCCGGAATCCATTCGCTTGACTGAGGTCTCCATCGGACAAGACAAACGTATGTCGGGACGAGTTGGAGTGACATTCTTCCCCAATGGACGGATCGAGCCGGTGACGATGTATCTCATGGACGACAAAAGTCATCTCTTGGGGATAGCCGTCGATTCCTTGACCGGGGCCATTCGGGTCAGTGACGAACGTTTCGATCTACCACTAAACCGCCTGATCCCTGACCGTGTGAAGATCCTCTTAAAAGCCAGCACCCAAGCAGGCGCCGGTGGAACGGCACGAGGAGGCTCCCCACCCCCCCGCGGGGTGCAATGATTTCTGTGACAAACTACCCCATGGCAGGTGAGCGTGGATTCACGCTCCTTGAAGTCCTCCTGGCCATTGCGGTACTGGCCATCGCGCTACCTGTCCTTCTTGGTCTGAGAAACTTTGACCTCGATCTCCAAAGCCGGGCGACCGAGCTCACCGCCGCAACCCTCTTGGCACAGGAGAAACTTCTTGAGGTTGAACTCGCTGGTCAGTATGCCGTTGGAGAAACCCTGGGAGAGTTCTCGCCTCTCCCGCTGGGATCTCAGACCGCGCTTCAAGCGGTTCCACGAGCAGTGGGCTATCGGTGGAAGCGCACCATTGCACCGACTCCGCTCGAGTTCGTTCGAGAAGTTCGCATCAAGATATCGTGGCCGCGCGGTGAGCGAGAAGAATCGTTGGAGGTCAGCACCTATGTGCTCGCAACCCGCCTCCCCTCATAAGGCACCCAGGCAACAAGGATTCACCCTCGTTGAAGTCCTGGTCGCCGTGACACT
>NIUT01000165.1 GCA_002254365.1 Nitrospira sp. UW-LDO-01 | reverse complement strand
TTTTCTGCTCATCTTTGTGATTTTTTACTTTCTTCTTATTCGGCCGCAGCAACAGAAGCAAAAGCAGCAACAGACGTTGTTGGACGCCATTAAAAAGGGCGACAAGGTGGTAACCACCTCAGGTATTTGGGGAACCGTCACCAATCTTGGGAAAGATACTGTTACTTTGCAAATTGCGGACAATACCAAGATCAAGATGCAGCGGGAGAATATTTCTCGACTGCGAACGGAAGACGAAGATAAGGAGTAGAGTCGCATCGGTCAAACAGGATAAGGGGTTGGGGGCCAGATGAAAAAAGTAGGTGGGCGCTTATGGTTGTTGACACTGGTGTTGGTGGGATCGTTTGTCTCATTTCTTCCCTCCTACCCGCCGCTCTATCAAGCCATGCCGAGCTGGTTGAAGACGGTGCTGCCGAATAAGGGCATTACCCTGGGGTTGGATCTGCAGGGCGGCATTCATATGGTGTTGGAAGTGGACGAGGATCGCGCCGTGGAAATCGCCGTGGATCGATCGGTCACGGCGTTGCAAGACCTCCTGGCGGAGAAGAAGATCGTCGTCGACTCGGTCAAGCGGGTCGGACATGAACAAATTACGATTCAAGTCCCGAATGCCGAAGCCAAGGCGTCCACTCAAAAGCTGGTCGATAGCTTTCCGAGCTTCGTCGAAAACGAATCGGCGGAATCGGCGGCGACGGTCGTATGGGTGTTGCGCGAGGCGGAGACCAAGCGAATCAAGGACTCCGCAATCAATCAAGCGTTGGAAACCATTCGAAACCGAATCGATCAATTCGGGGTGGCGGAGCCGATCGTGCAGCGGCAGGGATTGAAGCAGATCGTCGTCCAGCTTCCAGGTGTCAAGGACCCAAAGCGTGCCAAGGATTTGATCAAAGAAACGGCGTTGCTCGAATTCAAAATGTTGGATGAAGACATCCGGCTTGATTTGCCCGGGCATGTGACGAAGGATAAAGAGGCTGAAGTGCTGCAGCAGTTTGAAAGCAAACTGCCTGAAGGCGATCAGATCTTGTTCGAGCGGGTGGTCGATAAGGACACGGGAGTTGAATTTCGCGCCCCCTACGTGGTCAAGAAACGCGTGATGTTGACCGGCGATGTCCTGAGCGACGCCCGGGTGGCCATCGGCCAATTCAACGATCCGTACGTGTCGATCACCTTCGATTCCAAGGGTGGGCAAGAGTTCGAGCGCATCACCGCGGAACATGTCAAAAAGCGCATGGCCGTGGTGTTGGATAACACTATTTATTCCGCGCCGGTCATCCAAGAACGGATTGCCGGAGGACGGGCGCAAATTACAGGGACGTTCACCACGCAGGAGGCCAACGATCTGGCCATCGTGCTGAGGGCCGGCGCCCTCCCGGCACCGTTGAAGATCGTTCAAGATCTGACGGTGGGCCCATCGTTGGGGCAGGACTCCATCGACAAGGGAGTCAGGGCGACCTTGATCGCTGGAGTCATGGTCGTCGTGTTCATGATTGTGTATTACCGGCTGTCCGGGCTCATTGCAGATTTCGCCTTAGCCTTGAATCTCATCTGTCTGATGGGGGCGTTGTCGGCCTTAACGGCGACCTTGACCCTCCCGGGGATCGCCGGCATCGTGTTGACGATCGGGATGGGGGTCGACTCGAACGTCTTGATCTTTGAGCGTATTCGAGAAGAGCTTCGAAGTGGGAAGGCGGTGCGGTCGGCCATTGATGCCGGGTACGACAAGGCCTTGCTCACCATTATCGACTCACACGTCACGACCTTGATTACGGGGGTGGCGTTGTTTCTCTTTGGGACCGGGCCGATCAAGGGATTCGCCGTGACGCTGTGCTTAGGTATCGCGATCAATCTCTTTACGGCATTGGTCGGGACGAAAGTGATTTTTGATCTCTTGTATCAGAAGCAGAAGGTTGAAGCGCTGAGCATTTAACCATGACGCCATCGGTACTGACTGTCCAAGGTGAAGCTCAGGGCTATCAAAAGGGAGCGCGCATGTTAGAGATTCTAGGGAAAACCAACATTGACTTCATGGGTAAGCGCCGGTTCGCCTTTCTCTTTTCGGGCGTCATGGTGCTGCTTGGGCTAATCGCGCTCGTGCAGATTGCTCGAGGGGCGGCCAATCTGGGGATCGACTTCGCCGGAGGAACCGCGGTTCAACTGAAGTTCGACCAACCCGTTCGGATCGACGAAGCGAGGAAGGTGCTGGAGACCAACGGTCTCAGTGAGACGGAATTACAGGAATTCGGGCAGGACAATAAGTTGCTTATCCGAGTCAAGGCGTCCACGACGATTGAGGAAAAAGTGGCGGAACGTGTGGTGGCCATCTTCTCCAAGGAGTTCCCCAATAATAAGTTCGTGGTCGACTCCACCACCGAGATCGGTCCGACCATCGGCAAAAAACTTCAAGAAGATGCGCTCGTGGCCATCGTCATTTCGTTTGTGGGCATTATTCTGTACATTGCGGCCAGATTTGAGCTGCGTTTTGGAGTCGCGGCGGCGCTGGCGACCTTTCACGATGTATTGGCCGTCGTCGGGGTCTTTTACATCTTGGACAAAGAAATCACACTCCTGATCGTCACGGCACTCTTGACGCTGGCAGGGTATTCGCTGACCGACACGGTGGTCGTTTTCGATCGAATCAGAGAAAATCTGAAGCAGCGGCGCCGTGAGAGTGAGGAAGCGACGATCAACAGCGCGGTCAATCAGGTCTTGAGCAGAACCATCGTGACGAGCTTGACGGTGGTGCTCGTCCTCATTCCCTTGACCTTGGCGGGAGGAGAAGTTCTCCATGATTTTTCGTTAGCCCTGCTAGGGGGTGTGGTTTTTGGGACCTATTCATCGGTATTTGTGGCCAGCCCTCTCTTATTGTTGTGGCCCGGAACGCAGGGCCGACTCTTGAAACGCAATTGATCGAGTGGTGCGGTAGCGCCATGTCCCTCATTCGCGTCCTGCGTCCCGTCCATGGTGAACTGTGGACGGGGCACGGGCTTCTGAGCCGACGCCTGCCGCAACAACGTTTTTCGTGAGAGGCGCCGTTCGGCTTCTCCTGGTGTCATCATGGCGATCTGGAGCCGGTCATATAGTCTCCAGCAGAAAATCATCGGCGCGATTGTCCTGGTCGGCCTCCTCCCACTTGCCCTCCTGCTTATCCTGATCTATGCGGAAGAACGACGAGTGCTGCGTGAGACGACGGGGGCGGATTTCAAGGAAGTTGCCGTCGAAGCCGCTCGCCGGGTCGAGATGCAGATCACGAGAGGGATGAGCGAAGCCCAGCAGCTTGCGACCATGCCCTTTGTCCGCACAGCCGTCTCCGAGGGGAATCGGACGTACGAAGGCAAGGATGCGCACAGTATTTCAGAAATCATCAAGGGCTGGCAGCAGCGATGGGGACAGCGGGCTAAACGAAGTGAGTTTCCGCTGTTCGTCAACCGGATCGTGACCAACTATTTGATTCAGTGGCACGAGATTCGAAAGTCTGACTATATCGGCATCTTGGTGACGGACGGGCAGGGTGCGTTGGTCGTCAGCTCGATTCCGCAAGTGGACTACTCCTACGCCAAGACGGCCTGGTGGCAAGCAATCGTCAAGCACAGCGGCCGACGACCCTATGTGAGTGACATCACCTTCGATCCCACGTTTGGCACGCATGTGGTGGCTGTCGCAACCCCGGTTCTGGATGATCGCCGTCAGGCGGTGATCGGAGCCGTTACCATCCTGTTACGACGCGATACGCTCTTCCAATCGATCGCGGAGAAGTCGTTCGGTGCGACCGGACATGCCATGCTGGTGGCCACAGATGGGGGAGTCGTTATTTGCCCGATCCTCGCACCGGAAGCCCATTCGATCGATACCGAGTCCCTTGAAGCCGTCGCCACCGGGAAACCAGGGTGGATCATCGCGCCTGACGATTGGCACGGCAACAAGGATGCGCTGATTGGGATGGCACCGGTGCGGTTTACCGATCTCATTGAACCGGGAAGTCTTGGTGGAAAGCGTTGGATGACGATTGTGCGTCAGGATCCAGCCGAAACATTCGCTCCGCTGGGCGAGTTAATCGCTAAAGTTCTTGTGTTTGGTGTCGCGGTGTCGCTGGGGCTCGGCGGAATCGGAGTCTTTGTCGCTCGTCGGATTGCGAAACCTGTTCGTGTGCTGCACGACGGAGTTCAGCAGATCGGAAGCGGCCGTTTGGACCAGCGGGTGGAGCTGAGGACCGGCGATGAAATCGAAGGGCTTGCGCGGGCGTTCAATCAGATGGCGACCAATCTTCAATTGTCTTTTGGGCAATTGGAACAGCGGATCGCTGAGATCCGGCAACTGGAGGAGAAATATCGGGACCTGATCGAGCATGCACCGGAAATGATTTGCCAACTGGATCGAGGCGGACGGCTCGTGCATGTCAACAAGACAGGGCTCGACAAGCTCGGGTATAGCCGTCAAGAGATGTTGAGCATGAAATTGTGGGAGCTGGTGCCTCAAGGACAGGAAGGCCGGGTGTTGCACTATCTCGAACAGCTGGTGTGCCGGGGGCAGAGTTCGATCGAGACGGTGTTATTGACGAAGAGCGGTCGACGGATCGACGTCGAAATTCATGCCACGGCGCTGTTCGACCATGAGCGGGGTGGGTTGGTGCACTCTCGCGCCTTTGTGCGTGATGTGACGGAACGACGCCGATTGGAGCAGGAGTTGCAGCGCTATACCGTGGGGTTGGAACAGGTTGTGTCGGAGCGTACCAGACAGTTAACGGCTTCCCAGGCTCGCTACAAGGCTCTCTTCGATGTGGTGGCGGATTCCGTATTTATGGTCGACGTGACGGGAAAGATCGTCGCTGTGAATGAACGGGAGTCCCAGGTCTTAGGGTATGCGGAATCGGAGATTGTCGGGAAGCCGATTCGCGATGTCTTGCTCCCGGACTATCATGGGGTATTCGAAGGCTGGCTGGCCGATGTCAGTACGGAGCAGGGGCAGGTGACGACCCAGGAGATTGCCGTGTGCCATGCCGATCGCCATGAGGTTCCCGTGGAAATGGATCTGATTCGAGTCGGCGGAACCGACCCGCTGCTCGTCATGGTGCAACTGCGAGACATTACCGTTCGGAAGAAGCTCGAGCGCCAGCTTCAATCGTATCGGGAAGATCTCGAGCTGAAAGTCAGCGAGCGAACGCGAGAAATCGAAGAGACAAAACAATACCTGGAGAATCTCCTTGAGAACGCCAATGATGTCATCTATACGCTCGATCTGGATCAACAGTTCACCTATGTTAATAGCAAGGTCAATGCCTGGGGGTATCGCAAGGATGATCTGATCGGCCGTCCCTATCTCTTGCTTCTGTCACGGCGTCATCGTGGGCGCCGGCTGAAGAGCACGTTGGATATCGGTGCCAAACAGGTGTACGAGGTCGAAATTGTGACTCGTTTGGGTGAGCTACGCACCGTGATGGTCAGTGTCTCACCGTTGCATGGGGTGGATGGTCATATCCTGGGAGTGCTCGGTATCGCGCGAGACATGACGGAGACCAAGAAGCTGGAACGACAGATTCAAAATGCCGAAAAACTGGCATCGATCGGGAAACTCGCAGCCGGCGTGGCGCATGAGATCAACAATCCACTGGGCGGGATCCTGAACTGTCTCTATAACCTCCGAAAAGGGACACCCTCTCCGGCACGCCAGGAGGAATACTGGGCATCGATGGAGCATGGTGTCCGGCGGGTTCAAAAAATCGTTCGCCAATTGCTCGATTTTTCGCAACAGCATGAGCCGGCATTCAGCCAGGCCGATATCAACCGAATCGTCGATCAGGTGCTGACGCTGACGACCCATCTGTTCGCTCCCAGTCAAATTCGTTTGGAGATCATACAGGGACAGGGCCTTCCGCCGGTCATGGTCGACCGGCACATGATCGAGCAGGTGCTGATGAATTTGATCCTCAATGCCGTGCAAGCAATGAAAAGCGGCGGCGTACTGACCATCCGGACTTCCGTGTCGGAAGGCGTGTGTCGTGTGGATGTGCAAGACTCCGGGGCCGGCATTCCGGCCTCGGTCCTCCCACGTATCTTCGATCCCTTCTTCACGACCAAGGGCGAAGGAGAGGGAACAGGGCTGGGTCTCTCGGTGAGCCTCGGTATCGTCGAACGACATGGAGGGAAAATTTCGGTGGAGAGCGAAGTTGGGACGGGCAGTACATTCACCCTGTATTTACCTATCTTGCGCGATCGCACTTTGGTGGAGAAGGACGCATGAAAGGCTTGGCTGTTCTGCTGGTCGACGATGAACCGCTGATGCGCCTTTCGATGCTGGATGCATTGGAAGCGGTCGGCTGCGACGTGCAGGCCGTGGCGACGGGTTTAGAAGGGATCGAGGCCATCGACAAACGGACCTTTGATCTCGTCATCACCGATCTCCGGTTGCCGGGAGCCGATGGGCTGACGGTACTCAAGGCAGCCAAAGAGAAGGCCGCTCAAACGGAAGTGCTCATGATTACCGCTCACGGGTCCGTGGAAACGGCCGTCGGCGCCATGAAGTTGGGAGCCTTTGATTACATCACGAAACCGTTTCAGATGGATGAATTGCTGCTCATCATTGAGCGGATCGGCGGGATCATCGCCTTACGGCGAGAAAATCAAGACCTCAAACATCAGCTCGAAGACAAGTTTTGCTTTCACGGTATCTTGGGGGCCAACAGCCAGATGCGGGCGGTCTTGGACAAGATCAAGATGGTGGCGGAAACCGATTCCACGGTCCTCATTATCGGAGAAAGCGGCACCGGGAAAGAACTGGTGGCCAATGCCCTCCATCAGAACAGCCTGCGCAAGGGATCGCCATTAATTAAGGTCAGCTGCGCGGCCTTGCCCGAGACGCTGTTGGAGGCGGAACTCTTTGGCCATGAGAAAGGCGCATTTACCGGCGCCTTACGCCAGCGACGGGGGCGGTTTGAAATGGCCAACCGGGGGACGCTCTTCCTTGATGAAATCGGAGAAATCTCTCCTGTCGTCCAAGTGAAGCTCTTGCGTGTGTTGCAAGAGCGAGTCTTTGAGCGGGTCGGGAGTAACGAGCCGATTGAGGTCGATGTCCGGCTTGTCTGTGCCACGCAAAAAGATCTGCGCAAGGAAGTCGCACAGGGCCGGTTTCGGGAAGATCTTTTTTATCGACTCAACGTCGTGCCGATCCTCGTGCCACCGCTTCGGCAACGGCAAGAAGACATCATGGTGATTGCCCAGCATGTATTGGAAACCGGTTCGCTGAAACTCAATAAACAGCTGCGCCGATTTTCCCAACCGGCACGGGAGTTGTTGCTGCGGTATTCGTATCCAGGGAACGTACGAGAGTTGCAGAATCTCGTGGAGCGGGCCGTCGCCTTGAGCCGAGACCAGACGACGGTTCAACCGAACGACCTCTGTGGATTTCAGTCCTGCCCCTATTCTGGAGGAAGTACGCAGGAGGCCTGTGGGTTCTGTCACGAAGGGTTGACCAGCGAGAATAGAAAGCAAGCGGGCTCCCTGACCTCGTTGGCCACGGCTCGAGAGGGATTTGAGAAAGACTATATCCTGTCTGTGTTGGATCGAGTCGACGGGAGCCGTACGACCGCCTCGAAGATTCTGGGGTTGTCCCGAAAGGCCTTGTGGGAAAAGTGTAAGCGCTATGGGATCCCCTCGGCGTACAGCGAAGGCGACGATGAGACCTAACCGGTGGTCTCCCGATGGTTGGGCGGCTTCTGAGGTAAGGCAGCGGACAAAAAAGAGAGTCATGGTGTGAGTCACTCATTCATGAAGGGAGTAGCATGATGAATGTTCGATCTCAGGCGATTATGTGTGTCTTAGGAGGGCTTCTGTTCTCTGGGATTGCCGTAGCTGCGGAACCGGCGGACGTTGAGAAATTCGTCAACTCCCGCATTGAGATCGGCGAGATGATGACGAACTATTTTCAGGGTGGAGCGGGATATGGTGGCGGCCAGCGGCCGTCTCCTGAACAGATGAACAAGATGCGCGATGATATCAATACGAAGCTGACTGCGGTACTGGCTAAGCATGATCTGACGCTCGACGAATATCGGAAACGGAGCCCTGAGGT
>NIUT01000164.1:1045-9111 GCA_002254365.1 Nitrospira sp. UW-LDO-01 | reverse complement strand
ATTGCTGTGTACCGAGAACTAGGAGCACGGGGAGTTCCTGATTCACCCCTAACCGAATCCATGGAATGGAGCACGCTATGGCGCTGGCGGTCACAGAAGCAGAACCGGAGAAAGTAACCCACCCTGCCTCCTGTTACGTTGACTCTGAAACGAGGTGGTCATATTCGGCATGTAGCGATACGCCTGAGCTGGTTCATGCAACAGATGGAAGAAGAAAACTCAGGGCCGTGCATTCCGCGTTGGTCGTTGAAGATGACCCAGATATCTCCATGGCCCTTCAAGACTTACTCGAATTCGAGGGACTTCACGTGGATTGTGTGCCAACCTGTCGTCAAGCCTTCGCCGCAACCGCACAGAATGTCTACGATGTGGTTCTGCTCGACCTTGGATTACCCGACGGAGATGGGAGTTCGATTTTTGATAAGCTCCACGTCTCCCATCCCTTACTTCCCGTGATCATCTTAACCGCGTCGAACAGAGAGATTGGCTCCTTGCCCGCATTCGCCCACGTGACGAAACCCTGGGTGAGAAGAGACCTCTGTCGCGTCATACACCGGGCTCTCGACGCGAGATCAACATCGATTGCAGAATGACTGAGGGGGGGAGCACGCCCAGGCCACAGATGCTGTCGCGTTACTTCGTTCGATCGAGACCCAGCGCCCGCTTGAAGACTGTCGCGAAACCGAAATACCCGAAAGAGTCTTTGAGGTTGGAATAGAGCCGCTTGACCGTTCCCATCTCAGGATTGGTGACGTACTCCATCGTCAGCGCGATCCGCTCTTCGCCTTCTCCTAGGGGCGTCACTGCGTGCCAGAGCTTATCCCCGTTGAAAATCACCATATCCCCAGGTTCGGTGATCAGCTCAAGATGACGGGGCTGTTTAGTCGGATGATCTTTGAAGAGCTCACAGACGAGCTTGCATTGGGTCGATCGATCCACCAGCCCCATGAGAATGGTGTAGCGCGCACCATTGTAATAGGACGTATCGTAATGAAAACCGATGTGGTCACCTGGCTCAGTATAGTAGTAGAGGGCACAGGAGTGAGGGTCGTTATCCGGACAGAACATCAGCTTCGCCTGGACAAGGCGATCTAAGAATCCTCTGAACGAGTCAGCACGATATAATTCTAGAAAGCGTGGAGCCTTTTCCTGCACCGTATAATAGCTGACACTCCCGCCTTTCTTATGGCCGGGAATGTAATTACGATTCAGCTCGGATTTGACGGCCTGGGCTTGGGGGACGAAAACCTCTTCAACGAAGGTACGTGGCAGGAACTGCTTGATGACCAAAAACTCATTTTGCTCCCAATACTCCTGGTGGAGACGGTCGAAATCCAACCGCGCCACCGCATGATCAATCGCTTCAACCAGACTGCCCGTTTCTACTGTCATGTTTCACCTCGATCCCTGCTCCAGATGATGAGCCCTGATCCATGACACCACGTTCGTTATTGAGAAACTGAACTATTCCCCTGGTCCCTCAAAAGAATGCCTCCATCGCACGTGACGGTGGCCGGCTACGGACCATTCAATACCGGGGCCTTCATCACTTCGGCATCCGGAGGTGTTTTGAAATCAAACACCTCATTTCCTAACCCAAGATTAGGCTTCAAGTTCGAGAACTCAAAGATGGCGACATTTCCGCTGATTTCATAGAGAGACACGGTTCGAATATAGTACGTCTTGGGGAACACCTCGACGACGATCTTTTGCAGATTCTGCGTCGATTCATGCTCCTTGCCCTTGGGGATCAGGGTCAACAGCGGCAAACCGGTAGCCCCTCGCTCCCTCCCCTTCGTCGGCTCAATCTCAAACGACTCATCCAATTTGGCGGCGCCTTGCAACAGTTCCAGCGGTGCTTTAGAGGCAGCCATGTGCGTGAGTTTTCCAACCAGCACCTGCTTGTGTTCAGGCACATACACCTTCACATCATCCTGATTCACATAGATCTGCTCGGTTGCAGGATCAAGATAATCCCATCTCAGTCGACCAGGCTTTTTGATGTACACCTTTCCGGACGAGGTCACCGGGCGTTCAAATCCTTCGATCTTCGTTTTTTGTGAAAAGTCGGCTTGGAGATCGGTTGTCTTCTCGTATCGCATCTGCAATTGTTTGACGACGTCGCGAACCTCCTGCGTTGCTTTCTCACCTTTTGCTCCATCAGCCGCAAAGACCGGCAAGACGCAGAGCGCAGAGATCGTTGCTGCCGCCCACCAACGTGTCATGCTTCCGCCGCACCGACGGGGCCGCGTCGCCCAAGCACTTCCCGTCGCCCATCACGCCCTGCCGCCCCTACGATCCCCTCTGCTTCCATTTGTTCAATCATGCGCGCTGCCCGAGGATAGCCGACACGTAGTCGCCGTTGGATCAATGATGCCGACGCCTGACCACTCGAGAGGACCAACTCTTTCGCTTGCTCATACACTTCGTCTTTGGATTCCTCTTCTGCTGCGTCATCTAATTTAAGCGACTGCAGCTCTGGATTATAGACCGGGAGGGCCTGCTTTTTCACGAACTCAACGACCGAACGTACATCGTCATCCGAAACAAAGGAGCCATGCAGGCGGGCAAGCCGACCGGTTCCAGAGGCCAGATAGAGCATGTCACCTCGACCAAGAAGCGCCTCGGCCCCATTCGCATCCAAAATGGTGCGAGAATCGGTCTTGGACGATACTTGAAAGGCGATCCGGGCCGGGAAGTTCGCCTTGATCAAGCCCGTCAGGACATCAACCGACGGGCGCTGTGTCGCGAGAACAAGATGAATCCCTGAGGCACGCGCCATCTGTGCCAGACGGGCGATCTTATCCTCCACGTCTTTGGGAGCCACCATCATAAGATCTGCCAACTCGTCGATCATGACCACAATAAAAGGGAGAGGTTCCGGTGGTGTCGGTTTCGGCTGCATACACCCCTGCTCTCCCTCGGCAATCGACGTCTCCCCGGCTGAAAGACGCGCTTCCTCGGAAAGAAACGCCATTGAACGTTCCGTCTGTCCCCCAAGGGACGAATCCTGTTCCGCGAACGTCTCATGCAGATCGGCGACCTTCCGATTATAGGCATCAATATTTCGTACCCCGGCTTCCGCCAAGAGCTTATACCGCCGTTCCATCTCAGCCACCACCCACCCCAATCCCCTCGCAGCGGACTTGGGGTCCGTAATCACCGGTCTCAGGAGATGGGGAATGCCATCGTAGGACTGAAACTCCAGCATCTTTGGGTCGATCAGCAAGAGTTTGACTTCGCTGGGCTTGGCAGAAAAGAGGATACTGAGCAACATTGTATTCAGGCTGACGCTCTTCCCGGCCCCCGTCGCGCCGGCCACTAAGAGATGTGGCATCGTCTTGAGATCCGCCGTAACAGGCGCACCGAAGATGTCTTTTCCCAAGGCCATCGTCAATCTCGATCGGGCACGACGAAATGCGTCGCTCATGATGACTTCTCTCAGCGAGACAGATTCTCGCGAGCGATTCGGCACCTCGATCCCCACCACCGACTTGCCGGGCAACGGCGCAACAATTCGTAGGCTGATCGCTTTCAGCGCCAATGCGAGATCATCCGCCAAATTCACGATGCGGGCCACTTTCGTTCCAGGCGCCGGCTCAAACTCATACATCGTTACAACCGGGCCCGGCCTTACCTCCGTCACAGTGCCGTCCACTCCGAAGCTTCTGAGCGCACGAGACAAGATCTCGGATTGCGCCTTCAACTCTTCATCCGACATTCGATCCAGTGGTCCCGAGGAATCACTTAACATCTCCGGATCCGGAAGGCGGTAGTTTTCGGACTCTCTTGTCGGAACCATCACCTCCGAGTCGGTAGTCTCTACGTCTCTGGATGAACTCGCAACACGAAAGGGCTGAATGATCGGAGCGGGTAGCGCGGAGATCACCCCCGGCTCCTGATCTCTTCCCGCAACTGATTCGTCTTCATCGTTGATAGTGGCCGACCTTGCAGACTTGCTTCGTACCCGTCGATTGCTGACCACCTTTTCAACTTCCATTGAGCGTTCAGGCATCAGGGAGGCCGCCCCTTCACGGACTGTGGCCCACGATTGCGGAATGCGACGCACCGCCTCTCCCAAAGAGAGCGGCGCCGACAAGAGGAGCGATACCACGAATCCTGCAATGATCACAATGTGAGCGCCGGTCCCTGCGAACACAGTCCGGAGCCCTTCGGCAATCGTCTCGCCAACGACACCACCGGCGCTCCCCTGGGCGATGATTCCACTGGTCATCGTTGGAATGCCATTCGCTTCAAGGTGCAAAAAAGCACTAAAAAACACCATGGAGGCCAACGAACTTGCGGCAGTCCACAGTTCAAGACTCATCGGCACCTGAGAGAAGCAGCGAAGACCCCATCGCCCCAGCAGCAGTGGGCAGAGATACGCTGCGCCACCGATCCCATAAAAGAAACCGCCGGCCAACAACGCCCCAAACGAACCAATGAGGTTTCGTGGCGGATGTCCGACAGGATCTCCAGTGGCCACTACCGTCGCCTCTCCTGGGACAAAAGACAAGAGGCTGAGGAGCATGAGTAAGCTCAGCGCGATGAGGATCACACCGAAGACTTCCCGTTGAATATGAGAAGAAGGAGAAGGGGCCCGGCGGGCTTCGCCCCGCTTACCCGAAGTGGTCGCACCCATAAGAAATGAATGCTAGCACAGGGGGGAGGTCATTTCAAACGAACACGTATCTGGGTCACCATTTGAAGCAGGCTCTGTACAAAAGCCTCGGCCAAGCCCTGGCCTTCGACATGAGCATCTTACTGTACTCGTCCAAAACCCACCATTCTGAGGCCCTCTCAATGAGCGAGCCCGCCGCCTGTTGAATTATGAAAGCGCTCGTAATTCGTAGTCGGCACCAAGCCGATGCAAGCCGATTAACTCGTGACGACTGAGGTCATCCACAAGTGAGAAAACCTGATTCCAGGTGAGTTCAGGACAGTAGATCAGAAGCTCTTCGAGCGGAATCCGTTGCCGCTCGTGACCGATGGCTAGTAGTTTTGTGGTCGGTGATTGAGTCATTGAGCACCTCCTCCTGCATCAGAGATCACCGGGCACCGCATCGTGAGACCGTGTTCCTATAGTAGGACTCCATCGCACAGCCATGACACGAACAACGCTAAGGATCACCAGAATTCCCAAGAGCACCGTCAGAGGGTGCCAATCCCCTCCTTTGAACCATTGGGAGATCAATTCGGTCAGCATGACGACAAGGATCGTGTCCACGATGAAGGTCACCTTGACACGCCCCTCCCGGAAGTAGGTGACGGTGGTCTTGAAGACCTCGACAAGGGCCAATAACATGAGCGTATTGACGATGACTTGACGCAAAACAACTTCGGAAGAGTGATCTATGAGGAGCCGAACCTCCCACAAAGTCTTCAACGCGCCGCCAGTCAGGGCGACCAGAAGTGTCAGCATCACTAAACTGAGTACTCCTTTCATCCCCGTGCCCCACATCTCCAAGAGGTCGAGATGAGAGAGCCGCCGCCACAAAAGTTCACCATCAAACTGACGAATTGCTTCGAGTGCTGACATAGCGTCTTTCCTTCCGCTCAATTTTACTCACAATAAAGGTATCGGATGCACATTCCAGGGAGATCACAAAGGGGTAAAACTTTCGTTAACTGGGCACTCTCTCTGTGGTAGGGTTGTACCTCAGTCAGCGGGGAGGTCACTATGAACTGTATTCTGGTTCGTCACGGAATTGCTGTGGAGCCTGATGAATGGGAAGGGACGGAGGAGCATCGCCCGCTCACGGAGAAAGGGAAGCGACGTGTCCGACAGGCGGCTGAAGGATTGGCAACCCTAGACTGTACGCCGACCCACCTCTTCACGAGTCCATTCGTACGGTCCTATGATACGGCGAGACTGCTGCAGACGGTCATCTGTCCGACGCTCAAGATCGAGACGAGAGACGAATTGGCCGCTGGGACGAAGCCAGAGCGACTTGTGGCGTTTCTCCGCACGCTCCCACCTGACGCGGTGGTGATCTGCGTGGGACATGAACCTCAGCTTGGCGAGGTGGTGAGTCTGTTGCTCTGCGGGAAAGCCCTTCCCAACTTTCCACTCAAGAAAGCCGGGGCTGCCTGTATTGAGTCAGAGAAGCTCATGGCCCTTGGCCAGGGGCGATTGCGTTGGTGGCTGCAGCCCACGCAACTACGGGCCTTCGGGAAGCGAGCCCGAGTCAAGGGACGTGAGGATTCCTGAGACGAGGTCTGCTGGATCTTGGTGGCAGACCTGTCCTGGACCGCGTACCGACACCTGTGATTGCCGTTTATCCCCATACCTTCTTTCCTTGCTTCACCAACGTTTTGAAGCGCGGTTTCATTTCCTGGCGTACCAGATTCCGACGATGGCGCTGTCGTTCGACCATGCGTCCGGCAAGAAATCCGGCACGCACACTGGTCGAGTACTTGAGGAACTGTCGGACATGACGTTCGGCCTGGATCGCGTCTTGATGGATGCCCAACAGATCTTGAGTCGCCCGAGCCGCCTTTATGAAACGGACTGCTGGCTTTCCCACAACCCAGCGGGCCAGGTCTGCTGCATAGCGGGCTCGTTTGACCAGGATACGGATTTTGTGGAGTTCGGCATCCGATGGTGCGGCCTTGAGACGTCGGATCGCTTTGCGCAGCTTCTTAAAGGCACGTCCCGCGAGCTGGCTGATGGTGAGGGGCAACTCCATCACCGGGGGGACCTGAGCAGTCTGCCGAAGCCGTTGGATAAGACCGAGGTAGCGGGTGCTCGACAGCTCACTGAGCAGCAGCTGATGAGCAGTCTCCCGACGGCCTCGGAAATGTGAGGTAAATTGTTCAAGTAGCTTGCGATCACGCTGGTCCAGCTCGGCCGCCTCCCCCATAAAATATGAGATCTGAACATCGAGGTCACGAACTGGCCCGAGCAAGTCGCTCAGCCAATCAAGTTCCTGTTCGAGTGGAGTAACCCATGCCGGAATAAGGATTGGTCGCGCCGTGCGGAGCACCGCGCGCAGTCGTCTTGTGGCCACACGCATTTGATGGAGGCTTTCGATCTCAGCTCCAAGCCTTGTGCCGGGGTCATGCGCGAGAAGCCATCCGACGTGTTGAGTCAGCGACCACTTCAGATGGTCAACCACCGGTGCTTTCGGTTCAGGCGGATTAGGTCTTATGGGAGCCGGAAGTGAGAGCGCGCGGAAGAATTGAGGCCGCCCATCGTGATTGGATGCACCGGCGTCCCGCAGTTGCTGTTCGAGGGTACGCAGGGAGGCTTCGTCGCCTTGCTTCCGTTCGATTTCCAGTTCATGGAAGTGCTGGATAGCAGTGCCCTGCTTCACAACCGTGACGTGATTCAGAGCGACCTCAGCGACAGGCACCCGTCCGTGACGCACAAGGATGCCGCTTCGCCAGACACGCAGTCTCACGATCGGCACTAGCTTCCGTTCAGCAAGGTGAAGAATCAGTAACTCGCGGAGTGCGGCCGGCGGATCGGTCTGGTTGTCAGCCATCTCCACTTCTTGCCGATCATCACCCAGCGGAAGCTTGAGCTGCCAGGACTGCTTCCCTCGTTCGACTCGATGACCAAGGGTGATCCGTGCATTGGCTAAATCGTAGAACTTTGTGTCGTAATAGGTCGAGAGCAGCAGTCGTCGAAGAAGCGGTGTGCCTGGTAGCCGAGGCAGACGGAAGTCATCGTCAATCGACAGTTTGAGTTTACGTTCAGCATGTGAGGACATTCGAGAAGGACCGCCAAGCAACCGCTGAGGCGTGTGAGATCGAGCCATTCGAACACTCGCCTAGGCAAAGAGCACGTGTAAGTGTGGACGTGTACGGGAGCAAATGCAAGGCAGGGAGGGCATTAAAGATTATCCGGATGAGGTCACCCATGCATGCAGGACAGGTGAGGAGAAGTGCCGCATCCCGACGAAAGCAGGAGGCAGAACAAGTTAACGCCATTAAAACTCGTCGATAGGGACCGGTCGAAGAAAGTCACGGACCGATATCAAACCGACAAATGCACCTGCTCTGGTGACACCGAGATAGAGCGTGCGATGTTTTTCCATGAGGTCGGCCGCTTCCATCAAAGG
>NIUT01000164.1:0-1024 GCA_002254365.1 Nitrospira sp. UW-LDO-01 | reverse complement strand
CAAGTTAACGCCATTAAAACTCGTCGATAGGGACCGGTCGAAGAAAGTCACGGACCGATATCAAACCGATAAATGCACCTGCTCTGGTGACACCGAGATAGAGCGTGCGATGTTTTTCCATGAGGTCGGCCGCTTCCATCAAAGGCCGCCCTTCTTCGATACCGGGCAACGGGCTGCTCATGATCACCTCCACCGGCAGGTAGTACGACGTGTTCTCTCCCCCAAGGAACTTCTTGACGACATCCGATTCCGTCACAATACCGATGATCTTGGCTTTACGAGTGACCAGCACACTCTCAATATTGCGGGACTTCATCAACTTCGCTGCCTCGACGACCGACGTACCGGTCTCCACTGTCACGGAATCTGACTGCATGACGTTACCTACTGTTACCATCTGACCCTCCATTTTTATTATTGTATTGACTCCAATCTACCGACGATCCATTGCGCAAGCATTAGCTAGACATTACAGCTCGGTAAACTATTCAAAGGAGAAGGTGGAATGTCACACGATATTAACCATTCAGCAATCAAACTGTGACACCCAAGCGATAGCCTCTTATCTGGTGCGATGAATCGAAAAGGTAACGGCATCTCTCAACAAAACAGAGGGAGGAAAGGCATATGGGCACTCGGCTACAAATAGGGCTCTTGCTCGCGAAGTCCCTCATGACCTGTTTAGCCATCATTGTGTTAAGCCTCTGCGGGATATTTGTTCGACTCAGGCCAGCTCGGTAAAGTATTTCACAGAGCATAGAGCATGGCTGCTGATCGGGAGAGTACAACTGTTAGAGTGAACAGTGCGCGACGTGAAACCCCGTTCAGACCTGCATCCCGCACCCCGACTTGGAATCAGCATGGGCGCCTTAAGCTGATTGTCATCCGGTCGTGCCCTCGTATCTTCCTCCGACGACGATGCTGGAGCAGACGGGCTTCGATTGCCATCCTAGCCCGCATTATTCATGAACACTTCTACTGCAACCGCCAAGACGCTGCTGCGACAAGCCTGGTTGCGCGTGTG
>NIUT01000163.1 GCA_002254365.1 Nitrospira sp. UW-LDO-01 | reverse complement strand
GGCGAGGGAAGACGTCGTCGGAGACCTCGCCCCGTTTGTAGGATACGGAGGGCATGATCGGCTGTGCCCTCTTGACCGGAGCCTTCGAGATGGGCGACCTCTTTAATATGCTCTTCTGATTGTAACGACAGGGACGATCAAGGCTGCGTTATTTGTGTTCCTTCAGTGGGTAGGTAGAAATGGTTTTTTGGTGAGTCTGCTCTCTCTTATTGCCCAAGTAGAGACGCCGGATGTACCAGGCGTAGAGCAACAACAGCAGCACAAAGTTGGGAATGAGGATACCGGGCGTCGTCCATTGCCACCCGTCGAATTTCCAGTTCGAGATGGGCCACAGCACCGGGGTCGGGAAAAAGGCGTACGTATGCAAGGGCACGTCGGCCAAGATATGCAGTCCCCATGCTCCGAGTTCCCAGACCGGTCGTTTCAGGAAGAGCCACAGGAAGACAAGGACGATCAGAAAGACGACGAAACTATGGGTAAAATTGTAGAGCTGATGGACGTATTGCGGAATCGTCGATTCCGGAGGAGTGCCATGACTGAAGTCGGGCTTCGGCGAGAAGCCGAACGCGGCTGCGATGTACAGCACTCCGAATGAAAAAAGATCCGGCGCCATACCGATGGCGAATGCCAGCCCAAAACTCCATCGGCTCTTGCGACCAAACGTAATCGAACCCCAGAGCCCATGAGAGATGAAGTCCATCAAATCCTTTCACGGAAGTGTAACGGTAATATTCTACCTGTTTGAGTCTTTTCCGGTCCATTGAGGCCGTGACTCGAAGGATCTGGCTTCATGGTGCCGGGGGCAATATCAACGAGCGCATGATTTAGGGTGCGGTTCAAGTACATGCCGGTCTCACCGGAGATGCAACACAATAGGGCCGGGTGGCTGTTTCTGTGGGAGCTTGAATGGAGACGAGGTTCAAGAACTGCCATGCGTGAGATAGCCGGTTCGTAACGTCAGGAACGCGCTGCCCATCCCCTGCAACAGCGCATGAAGGATCCATACGGCAAGATGGACTATTCCTCGGCGGCTTGTCGGAGGATGATCGCATAGAGCTCGTCACTGACAAAGAAGCCGCTGTTCCGCATCGCATCAAGGAGTGGTCTGATCGCCGACAGCAGGCCACGTTGTTTTGCCGCCACGAGTAAACCGAGTAATCCCACAACGTGGCATCCTTCTTGTGCGGCGATCTGTCTGGCCGTGGCATCATCGAGTATCACAATGGTATCTCGTCCGATCTCCTGTGTGAGGATGATGGCTTCGGCTTCTCCCAAGCCGATTCGAGTGTGCAGTTGTTCGACCCGTGCTCGATTGACGACTTTCCGATGTATGACCCAGTCGGCCTGAGCAATCTCAATACTTCCGGGACGACCTTCCGCAAGGCGCACGGTTTCTGCATAGACGGCCTCGGGAATGATGACTTGATCAGCCAGTTACGGCAGTAGGTCGAGCGAGCCGATCCGTCCCAGCGTAATCAAAGGACTGGCATCAAGGACGAGAATCACGCGGAAGGTGTGGGTGGTTGAGACGCTAAGGTCCGCAGATCTTCGTGAAGAGTATCTGTGGAACAATCAAACCAGGGGATTTGATACTGCGCGAGGAAGGTTGGGAAATCAGCTAACGAGATCTGGAGAAACTCCGCTGCACGAGCTCGAGACACTTTTCCTCGGCGGACCAGGTCCAAGATAAGGGCGGTCTTGGCTTCTTGGCGCGCCTCGGCCTCTGTTCCGATGACCTGCAACAATTCCGAAGGGATATCTATTGTAAGGGGCTGCCCCATGGAAACAAGTCTAGCAGACACGCTGTCCAAAACCAAGTTGTAGGCTGCATCGCAAATGTTGGCATTTGTTATGTCTATGGAAGACGAGAGGGAGGTCGTGCTGCCCTTGTTGATGTGGTTCATACTGCGCATCAGCCATCCTGTCACGGGCACGACTCCCCATAATTCAATGATTCACCTCAGACGGATTTCCACTATCGATCTCACACTCCTTACTCATCAGCTTTATGTGCTCCCTTAAAGATCATGAATGACATCCCTCCAGTGAGATCAGACTAGGTTTCCCCTGGCTGCTTCGGTATAATCCCCCGATACATCCCGTTCACCCTGGGAGGAGATTCGTATGTCCGAAAAAGACGACAAGAAGCGCGCACTAGACTTGGCCCTGTCCCAGATCGAGAAGCAGTATGGGAAGGGGGCGATCATGAAGCTGGGCGCCGAGGAGAAGGTCGATGTCCCGGCCATTTCCACCGGTTCGCTCGGTCTCGACATTGCCCTCGGAGTCGGTGGGCTTCCTCGTGGACGGGTGATTGAGATCTTTGGGCCAGAGGCGTCAGGGAAGACGACGATGACGCTGCATTGTATTGCCGAGGCACAGAAGGTGGGAGGGGTCGCCGCGTTTATCGATGCCGAACATGCGTTGGACCTGACGTATGCCAAGAAGTTGGGAGTGCAAGCCGATGATCTCCTTGTGTCGCAGCCCGATACTGGTGAACAGGCCTTGGAGATCGCCGAAACATTGGTGCGGAGCGGAGCGATCGATCTGATCGTCATCGACTCGGTGGCGGCCCTGACACCACGTGCCGAGATCGAAGGTGAAATGGGTGATGCCCATATGGGGCTTCAGGCACGGTTGATGTCGCAGGCCTTGAGAAAGCTTACAGGCGCGATCTCGAAATCATTGACGACGGTGATCTTCATCAATCAAATCCGCATGAAGCTCGGTGTGATGTTCGGTAATCCAGAGACCACGACCGGCGGGAACGCGCTCAAGTTTTATTCCTCCGTCCGTTTGGATATTCGACGCGTTGAATCCATTAAAGAAGGCCAGGAGGTCATGGGGAGCCGGGTCCGTGTGAAGGTGGTCAAGAACAAGATGGCACCCCCGTTTCGTCAGGCAGAGTTCGACATTATGTTCGCCGAAGGGATTTCAAAAGCCGGCGAGTTGGTGGATATGGGAGTCGATAAAAAGATCATTGAAAAGTCCGGTGCCTGGTATTCCTATAAAGGTGAACGGATCGGTCAGGGACGCGATGCGGCTCGAGAGTTTCTCAAGACGAATGTCGCCGCCGCTCGCGAGGTTGAACAGAAACTGCGGGAGGCGGCCGGCGTTCCCGCACGTGGTGAGAAGAAGGCGGACGCGAAAGAGAGCAAAGAGGACAAACCGGTTGCGCGAAGTGAGGAAAAGCGGGCGCATCGGTGACGGACGGACGACAAGGGCTCGCCCGCGTGCGACACCCACTAGCCTGGATGCAGTAATCCGGCTCGCGGTTCGTTTTTTGGCACAGCGAGATCGGACGGTTGCTCAGGTCGAACGGTTCCTCCGCGCACGAGGGGTCGACCCTCCCCACATCGAACAGGCCATTTGCCGCTTGACGGACCTCCGGTACCTCGACGATCTTGCCTATGCCCAGCGATGGGTGGAGAAGCGCCTGGCGACCAAGCCGATGGGATCGGAACGGCTGAAGGCCGAATTGCAGGCCAAGGGCATTTCCGATGGTGTGGCCGACCTGGTTCTCACTGAGGTTTTTCAGCGTAATAGCGAGGAGATCGTTGCCCGCCGTGCCCTCCAGGCCATACCCCATCAGGGGACGCGATTGGTCCCAGGTTACATGGCGCGGTTCCTCCATCAGCGGGGTTTCAGTGACGAGGTGATTGAACGTATGATGACGGAGTTCAAGAGAAGTGAGGACGTGGTCCATGAAGACGAATAGTGCAACCGAGCTGCGGCTGGCCTTTATCCGATATTTCGAAGAGCACGGGCATCAGGCGGTGCCGAGTGCCTCCCTCCTGCCGCAAGCCGATCCCACCTTGCTCTTTACCAATGCCGGGATGAATCAGTTCAAGCGGGTGTTTCTTGGGGAGGACACACGCGCCTATACGCGGGCCGTGTCGGTTCAGAAGTGTTTGCGCGCGGGGGGGAAGCATAACGATTTGGAGAATGTCGGATATACCAGGCGCCATCACACTTTCTTCGAGATGTTGGGGAACTTTTCGTTCGGAGATTACTTCAAAGAAGACGCGATTGTGTTCGGATGGGAATTCCTTACGCAAACAGTCGGACTCACCAAAGATCGGCTTTGGGTGACGACCTTTCGAGAGGACGACGAAGCGGATCGCTTGTGGAGAAAGATCGGGGTTCCTGCCTCGCGTATTATGCGGTGCGATGAGAAAGATAATTTCTGGCAGATGGCGGACACCGGTCCCTGCGGTCCCTGCTCTGAGATCCATTTTGATCAAGGAGCCATTGTCCCAGGCGATGATCGACCGAACGGCGAGGGCGACCGGGTCATCGAGATTTGGAATCTGGTCTTCATGCAGTACAACCGCGACACGTCCGGAACCCTCCACCCCTTGCCTAAGCCCAGTATCGATACCGGGATGGGGTTGGAGCGGTTGGCTGCGGTGGCTCAGGGAGTCCATAGCAATTATGACAGTGATCTCTTTACGCCGTTGTTGACGGCCATTGCCGAGCGAGCCGGCACAGCGTACGGCAAGAAAGAGGTGTCGGATCGGTCCATGCGAGTCATCGCCGATCATTTGCGCTCCGTGACATTTTTAATGACGGATGGAGTCTTACCGTCGAATGAGGGGCGGGGGTATGTCTTGCGCAGAATCCTGCGCCGTGCAGCTCGGCATGGCCGATTGCTGGGGATCGTTGAACCATTTCTCCACGAATTGACTGCGGCGGTCGTGAGCCAGATGGGCGCTGCCTATTCGGAGATTACCCGCGCGGCCAACACGATCACTGAGGCGACCCGTGGGGAAGAAGAACGGTTTATTGCGACGCTCGATCAGGGGTTGCCGATCTTGAACGAGATGATCGAGAAGACGCGATCTGCCGGGCGAACGGTGTTGGCCGGCGGAGATGTCTTCAAACTCTATGATACCTACGGGTTTCCGATGGATCTCATGACCGAGGCCTGTCGTGAACAAAGTATGACCGTCGATGAGGTGGGGTTTGATGCAGCGATCGACGAACAGCGGACTCGAGCCAGGAAAACCGGCGGGTTTGAACAAGATACGGCCAGGCCCGCTGTCGCCGAGTTAGCGAAGCGGGTTGGTGCCACACAATTCATCGGCTATGACCGACTGGAGAGCGATGCACTACTCCGAGCGATTCTCAAGGGCGAGCAGTTGGTGAAGGAAGCGAGGGACGGGGACGAGATTGAAGTGGCCCTCGATGTCACGCCGTTTTATGCCGAAGGGGGTGGACAAGTCGGAGACCGAGGAACCTTGTCGGGGCCGGAGGGGTTGGTGGAGATCATGGAGACTACAAGACCTGCGCCGACGCTGATTCTTCACAAGGGGACGGTTCGCCAAGGACGCATTCGTGAAGGCGAGCGTCTACACCTGACGGTCAATGCCTCGACACGCCAGGATGCGGCGCGCAATCATACGGCGACACATCTGGTCCATGCGGCTCTGCGTGATCTGCTTGGGCCACATGTCAAACAGTATGGTTCATTAGTTGGGCCCAATCGGCTTCGGTTCGACTTTGCCCATTTCCGGCCACTGTCCTCTCGCGATATCGACGAGATTGAATCGACGGTCAACGAGGAAATCAGAAAGAACGAGTCGGTGTCCACCGAGGTGATGAGTATTCAGGATGCGGTGGCCAAAGGCGCGTTGGCATTTTTTGGTGACAAGTATGGCGAGCAGGTTCGTGTGGTGTCCGTTGAGTCCTTTAGTAAGGAGCTCTGTGGAGGGACGCATTGCCGACAGACCGGTGAGATCGGACTCTTTCGGATTGTGTCCGAGACCGGTGTCGCCGCCGGTGTGCGACGACTTGAGGCTCAAACCGGCAGCGGCGCGTACAATCAACTCAAGACATTGGAGGGTGAAGTTCGACAGCTGTCTGACTTGTTGAAAGTGGGGCAGTCGGAGATCGTCGCACGGACGAGAAAGCTGCTGACGCAGCTCAAGGACAAGGAACGTGAGCTGGAGGACGTGAAGCTCAAGATGGCTGGGGGGGCGGCAGCTGCCTCAACGATCAAAAGCATTGCCGGTGTGTCGGTCCACGTACAGCGGACTGATGGATTGGATGCGAACGCCATGCGGGCGCTGGCCGACCAGTTGCGGGACAAGATGAAGAGCGGTGTCATCGCGCTCGGTGCGGTCATGGATGAAGGCAAAGTTTCGTTGCTGGTCGTTGTGACGAAAGATCTCATCGGACGAGTCAAGGCGGGAGATCTCATCAAGCCGATGGCCGCCCAAGTCGGTGGCACCGGCGGGGGCCGCCCGGAAATGGCTCAAGCGGGAGGGAAGGATGCCTCACGTCTTGATGCGGCGCTCGAAAAGGTTTTTAGCCTGGTCGAAACTCTGCTCCAGCGGTAAACTGTCATGGCAACCAGGATCTTAGCTCTTGACTACGGCACCAAGCGGATCGGAGTGGCATTGAGCGATGAGCTGGGCTGGACGGCTCAACCGCTGGAAACGTTGGAACGGAGGACGCTGGATCGGGATCTTGCACACATTCAACAGCTGGTGAATGCGCACGATGTCCGAGAGGTGGTGATTGGACTCCCGTTACGACTCAATGGTGAAGAAGGACCGGCGGTTCAGGCGGTCCATATGTTCGTCGACCGGCTTGGTGAGATCTTATCCGTTCCCATCGTCATGTGGGACGAGCGGATGACGACTCGATCGGCTGAAGAGTTACTGATTGCCGCCGATGTCAGTCGAAGAAAACGTAAAGGAGTCGTCGATCGTGTTGCCGCAGCCATTCTTTTGCAAGGCTATCTTGAAGCCAAGACAGCTGCAGGAGGCTCTGGCGAGGAACATCGCTCGGCACAAGAGACAGAAGAAGAGTGGGTAGAGTCGTCGTCAATCGATCAATCGCATGATGGTTCGTGGGATCCTCATCACCGCCGTCACTCTCGTCGTGCTCGCCGGGGTGGTCGGCTATCTAATGATTCGATGGGCTGAAGCGCCCGTCCTCTCCGAGGCCGATCGTCCTCCCGAGAAAATTGTGGTCATCCCGGAAGGGGCCACCTTCAACCAAGCGGCGACCCTACTTGAACGGGAGCAATTGATCAGGAGTCGATCCGCTTTTCTCCTCATGGGAAAATCCCAGGAGGCGGACCGCAAAATTCATCCTGGAGAATATGCGCTCCATGCCGCCATGCCGCCGGCCGAGATTCTCTCGAGGTTTCTGGCCGGGCGCGTCGTCTTGCATCCCATCACCATTCCTGAGGGTTATGCCATGAGCCAGATCGCTGATGTTCTCGAGGAACATCACATTACCACTCGCAAGGAATTTCTCAGCCTGGCTTCGGACAAGTCATTTCTGAAAACGCTGGGAGTGGAGGGTGATTCAGTGGAGGGCTACCTCTATCCCGACACCTACCGGTTTGCGAAACCGACGGCGGCGAAGGACGTGATTAGGGCGATGGTGGAACAGTTCGATCATGTCATGACGCAAGAGTTGAAAGTGCGGGCCAAAGAGATCAACCTCACGATCCATCAAGTCTTGACTCTCGCTTCGGTGATTGAAAAAGAAACTGGGGCAGGAAATGAACGCCCACAGATTTCAGCTGTCTTTCACAATCGATTGAAGAAAAATATTCCTCTCCAGAGTGATCCAACTGTCATCTATGGGTTGCCGACCTTCGATGGGAATCTGCATAAGAAGGACCTTTCCCATCCCAGTCCTTACAATACGTATCGGTGGGCGGGGTTGCCGCCTGGCCCGATCGCCAGTCCTGGAGCGGACGCGATCCGCGCGGCCTTGTATCCGGTTCCATCCGCGTACTTGTATTTCGTGTCTCGAAACGATGGGACCCATCAATTTTCCGCCACCTTGGTCGAACACAACAAGGCGGTGGAAAAGTACCAAAAACGTCCGTTCAGAAAAGAGCGTCATTCGCAGACATTCATGCTTCCAAAGAACAATGCCATCCATCACGAAGAGGGAGTCTCATAGCCCATGTCACGTTGGAATCTTCCCGCACTGATCGACCATACTGTCCTGAGGCCGGAGGCGACGAAGCGCGATGTGCTTCGGCTCTGCGAGGAGGCGAAGGCCCATGGGTTTACCGTCATATTTGTCCCGCCTTGTTACGTCGATGAAGCGGCAGCGGCGATCGTTGGCACGACCATCCGGCTTGGGATCCCGATCGGATTTCCGCTGGGTGGGCATACGACGAGCACCAAAGTGGCTGAAGCGGTCGATGCGGTCTCTCGCGGGGCACGGGTGTTGGATATGGTGCTGAACGTCAGCCGACTGAAATCCGGTGACCATGACTATGTGCGGACGGATATCGCGGAAGTTGTGAAGGCGACGCCAGGGGTCGAACATAAAGTTATTCTCGAGACCTGTTATCTCACGCAGGAAGAAAAGCGAACCGCTTGTCATCTCGTGGTTGAGGCGGGAGCGGAGTATGTGAAGACCTCGACGGGATTCGGTGCTTCCGGAGCGACTGTGGCAGATGTGCGTTTACTGAAAGAGACCGTAGCGGGGAAGGCCAAGGTCAAGGCTTCAGGCGGGATCCGGGATTGGACGACAACCCTGGCAATGCTCGACGCTGGTGCGGATCGGATCGGCACGAGTGCAAGCCTCACGATTCTTCAACAATGGCATACATCGCTTGGCCAGGGTGGATAGGCTCATAGAGAGTAAGGGCAATCTCTTCGCAATTCTGCGGACCGTTTGGCCGGCGTATCGTCGAACACCTCTTGAAACTACTGAAAGATTGAAAACAGATCTGCGATCTGTCGGTAGCTGAATATGCGAGAGAATCAGCGGGCTAGGCTTGACCCATTTCAATAATTTTCTCCCTACGTCCTCTTGGATCCTCTTGATGGTTCCATACGTCTCTATGGCGACTCACGGTGATTTGGTAGAGTGAGCTGGCGATCAATCGCGTCATCCTTCTCGTCGTGGACGGGTGTGCGACCGAAGTCTTGCCGAATGCGCAGACGACGGCGAGGGTGAGCCAACTCGCTTGTTCTTCTAGCAGAGTATGGATTAAGGGGGCTTGTTGCCAGAATCCTGGTTTCTGGCCTTGCCCAAGGCCTTTGTGATGGTTCCATATATTCGTATGTTGACGTGTCGTAATGTAGGTGAGGTGAACGGATGATTCAACGCGTCATCCTTCTCGTGATGGATGGGTGTGGGGTCGGGGCCTTACCGGATGCGGCAGACTACGGCGATGCTCAGGCGAACACCCTTGTCCATCTTGCTGAGACCGTTGGGGGACTCAGTCTGCCGAACTTAGAAATGCTGGGGTTGGGGCATGTTGCTCCAATCAAGGGTGTACGAGCCATGGGGCAACTGAGCGGGTGCTTTGGGCGTCTGGCTTTCGCCTCGGCAGGGAAAGATTCCGTGGTGGGATATTGGGAAATGAGCGGGGTGGTCCAGCAGAAGGGAGCGGCCGTCTGTCGTTCCGGTGTCCCCACGCCGATCGTAGATATGATCGAGCAAGTATTCGGACGAAAATCGATCGGCAGAGAGGTGGCGTTGATGGGGGCGATGCTCCGTCGGTATGGCGTGGAACATATGGCGACGGGAGCGCCGATACTCTGGGCCGATGGAGGCGATACCTGTTTCCTGGCCATGCATGAATCCATCATGGCCGTGTCGGAATTCCATCACCGCTGTCGTGAAGTTAGAAAAGCCGCAAAGGAGGCGGGGGTGCTCCTTCGTGTCGTCGCCCAACCGGTGAGTGGAGGACATGATCAACTTCGTCCGTATGGTGGAAGGAAAGACTGTGTGCATGAAGCGCCCGGTGTGACGATGTTCGATGTCTTGAGTCGATCCGGTCAGATCGCGATGGGGGTCGGGAAGGTGTATGATCTCTTCAGCGGTCGTGGATTTACGAAAGCCTTTCCGATTGCATCGGGGATTGCGGGCTTGGAGGAAGTGCTCGGCCTATTGAACAAGGTTCCTCGTGGGCTCCTTGCTGCCAGTGTGGATCAGTGGTCAGAAGAGCCGACGCAGATGGCCACGGCTCTGCAAGAGTTTGATCGTCGTTTGCCGGAGTTATTTGATAAGTTGCGTCCTGGCGATATGGTCATCGTGACGGGTGATCATGGGAGAGACGGCTCCTTGACGGGTAAGACGTCCACGCGCGAATATGTTCCACTTTGTGTCACCGGTCCCAAGCTTGCTCAGGGTGTCGATTTAGGGACAAGGGGGTCGGCTGCGGACGTGGGGCAGACGATTGCCGAAGCCTTGGGTGCGGATCGGGTCCTCCATGGCGAGAGTTTTCTGGATGCACTCAGATCCGGGTAGGGGGAGCAACACGTGAAGGGTGAAAGGCAATGAGAGGATAGCATGTCGTATGAAGCGAAACTGAAAGAGCTGGGAGTGACGCTGCCGGATCCTCCAAAACCCGTCGCGAATTATGTTCCAGTCGTACGTGTTGGTGACCTCCTCTTTCTGTCTGGCGTGTTACCATCCCGAGACGGTCAACTCATCATGACCGGCAAGCTCGGAGGCAATCTAACCATTGAGCAGGGGATAGAAGCATCCCGAGTCGCCGTGTTGAATGGACTCAGTATCATTCGGAGTGCTGCCGGGTCGCTGGATCTGGTGAAGCAAATCGTCAAGATGGTCGGCCATATCGCCTCGGCGCCTGGGTTTACGGATCAACCGCAAGTGCTCAACGGTGCCTCGGATCTACTCGTGTCCGTTTTTGGTGACGCCGGCCGACATGCCCGTGTGGCCGTCGGTGCCGCTGAACTGCCCCGCCAGGCTCCGGTCGAAATCGAATTGATCGTCGAACTCACCACGTAGTACAGCTGACAGCTCCTCAGTACGTGCCAGTCCCCACAACGAATCGCGCCTACACAACTTCAACGGGCTTTGAGCAACCATGCTATATAGTGAGCCGCTTGTACGTTAGCGTGTGAGCTTGAGCTGTTGCAGAAAGGCAGTGGGAGAGACGATCTCCACGGAACGGACTCGGCGGAGGCTTAACAGATCGTCGTCTCCGCTAACGAGCCAGCGGACCCGAGCGGCAACGGCACAGGTGACGAACTTGGCATCATCAAGATCTCGTAGCTTGGGAACTGCGGCCGGTTTGACGATGATGGTTTCGACGAAGGGGAGCAGTTCTTCCTCGAGCAAGCCCCGTATCTCGGAAGCTGTGAGGGTGAACTTCGGATAGGCCAAAACTCGCACATACTCATCCAGGATCTGAGCGGACACGACAGGCAGTAGGCGACCGGATTGCCACGCTGACACCAGCCGCGACGGGGAGGCGTGAAAGAGGAGAGCAGACACGATGACGTTCGTGTCCAGCACGGCTCGGATCACCGGCGCGACCCTCGGCGGGCACGGGCCCATGCAATGGCTCGGTCCAAGTCCTTGGGCTGGATGCCAAGCGCCGCGATTTTCCGGCGGACCGCCGCGAGGCGAGAGCCAGGTTCCACCACTGTGACAGGTCTGAGAATCAGAGCGCCGTCTTTGGTCGTGACGTCAAAATACTCGGTGTCTGGGATATCCTGGAGCGCCTTCTTGGGCAAGGTCACTTGGTTCTTCGAGGTCTTTTTGGCCAGCATGGTTTCCTCACAATGGAGTAAGGATATCTTACTTCCAGGGATTCCTGCAAGCGGTGGTCCATCTCTGTTACGGGGAGTCAGGCAACTGTTTGCTGGTTGCCTTGATCCCAGCCATCGACTTGATAGAGGTGGAGTGGGTTCGATGTGCTGTCCAGCAGGAGAAGGAGCACACGCCAACGGCGTATCGTCTTGTCAATGAACGAATCGCGATCGCTTGTAGCCTGACTCGGCGCTAGCCCGCATTATTCATGACGGTTCGTCACGAAACCG
>NIUT01000162.1 GCA_002254365.1 Nitrospira sp. UW-LDO-01 | reverse complement strand
GTCATGTTCGTCGCCTTCATCAATTTCGCGTTGATCGTGGATGGCTTACGGTAGCGTTAACAGGCCCTAGCTGTCCCCTTCCGGTTTAACTTCTCGAGATTTCTTCAGTTTGTGTGATATCACTCCATGTAATGGGTCTGCGCAAAACGCCTGTTTCGGTGATTTTCGAGCGGCTTTATTTTATTCTCACCTCGATGGTGCAACCAAAACAGACGAACCAATCTGCAAAGGCCACAGCGAGTCTCGTCACGGGAGGTGGGTTGATTCTCGTCTGGGCGATCATCTGGACGAATTTCCCGTCGAAGGACGAGCTCTTGTCCGCTCAATCTACAACAGTATCCGCAGAACGGCCACGCCAAGTTGAGCTCGACCTGACAATTCCCGGCGTGACACGCCGGTCTCTGCAGGGCTCGACTGGAACTGAAGAGTCATCACGTGGCACAGCAGGTAGTGGGAACGTTGCTCCGCAAGACAGTCGTGCGAGACAAATTGCGGAAGTACGGTGCGATGCACACGTGCAGGAATTTTGTCCCGACTCACTCACCGGGGACGAGAGACGACGTTGTGTGACGCAGCGCATGCGACAGTTCGATCAGTCCTGTCAGCAAATCGTCCGACAGCGCATGATACGATGGAAAGCTGCCGATGGATATCGGTTGGCTTGTGCGGCAGATGCCACGCGCATGTGCCAGACCGTGGAGCCGGGGGAGGGCCGCATTCTCGCATGCCTACAAGAACACGAACAGGATCTCTCGGAAGCCTGCTACCAAAGCTTGCTGAAGGGTCGACTTCATTTCAGGAACTGAACACTCCACCCTGCTTGGTATTCTGATGTGAGCCCTGGCGTATACGATACCGAGGGTTCACGGATTTCAGCTTTATGCCGCCAGCCCTTGGGTGCAAGAGCGAAGAGCTGTGGCGAACTCGCCGGCGCTGCGGTAGCGTTGGGCCGGGTCTTTCTGCAACGCGCGATCCATGACGTCCTTGACGGTGGGAGGTAGATCAGGTCTGAGCGCCTTCAAACTCGGATGGGGTGTCTGGGCGATGGCGAATAAGAGCGCGGATACGTTGTCGGCCAGGAACGGGGGCCGGCCGGTCAGCAGTTCGAACATGACGACGCCAAGCGAGAACATATCAGAACGTCCATCTACCTTTTTCCCTGCGATCTGTTCCGGAGACATGTAGGTGGGCGTACCCATCACGATATTCGTCTGAGTCTTGGCGGACATTGCCATCTTGGCGATACCGAAATCCATGATTTTCACGACCTGTTCCTTGGTCAGCATGATATTGGCCGGTTTGATATCACGATGGACCACGCCTTGTTGGTGAGCATAGTCCATTGCCTCGGCGACGGTGGCCACGATCGAAGTCACATGATCGAACGGCAGCAACTTTGGTTTCCGTGACCACTCCTTGAGCGTCGTCCCTTCGAGCAGTTCCATTGCAATGTATCCAAGAGCCCCCTCTTCCCCTGCATCGAAAATCGTGACGATGTTTGGGTGTGACAACCGACCCGTGGATTCAGCCTCTCGAAAGAATCGTGCCTTTAGCTCCTGGAGTTTATCGGGGTCGTCGGTCTCGTCGAGCCGCATGGTTTTGATCGCCACGAATCGCTGAATAGTCGGATCCTTTCCGAGGTACACCACGCCCATTGCTCCACGTCCCAACTCCTTTAAGACTTTATAGCGACCAAGTGTCGAAGGTGAGCCGCCCTGTGTGGTGGGGTGACGAGGTGAGGTGCCCACTTCGCAGTCGTCATCCTCTTCCTGTCCGAGCGCATCGGGTGTTGTGAGGGAGGCTGTATGGTGAGTTGTCTTCGATGGTGTTGCAAAGAATCGGTGGAGCGCATCAACATTTAACAACCAGGTCGTGGTAATCCAGAGACCGGTGAGAGTGAGGATTGTCGTTTGAGCGATGGCATAGCGTGCTATCCCAAGGCTGTCGATGAGCGAGGGGCCAAGAACTCGAAGGGTTTTGTCCACTGCCATGACGATGAAGAGGGTCGTGACGGGACGGGTCATCCGTTTGAGGAACGATTGGCCTTGTCCGTCATCCGGCATCGTGTGAACCAGGCGGGCTGAGATCAGGAAGAGGGTCACAACTCCGATCGCTTCGGTGATCAGGTGAACAGTTTGGGAGCCGCTCAGACCGAAGAGGGTGAGTGGGAACGATTGAGCCGCAGATAATTTGCTCAATATGGGACCAGCGAAGAGAGCCGCGCAGGTCATCAGAAAATACGGTAGAGCCCAGCGTGACGTATTGATCATAACCGACGTGTTGAGAGGACAGGCAGAGTCTAGCCGATCTGAGAGGGGAGTCAACGGATTGAAGAAATCATGCGATGGACACGAACGGATCGAAGCCCATCTGACAGGGTGCGGGAAAAGCCCGCCAGCGGCGTTCTCGCCTCGCGCAGAGGCCCACCGTACGGCCCAGAGTAGGATTCGCCTCTTCGCTCGCTGCGGCCTCGCCGTACGGCCTTTTTGCGCATCCTGCCTGGCTGTTCAGCGTCGTCTCACGTCTCGATATCTGTGACGGCTACAGAGGTCACGATGAGTTTGCCCGCAACCTGCTAGACCCGTCCGACAGCGGCCTTCATTTTCGTGAGCAGAGAGGTGGGGACATGCAAAGTGCCCTTGCCGATTCCAACGTCAATGTCCGGTTTTGTGAGACCATGGAAGTCGCTTCCTCCGGTGACCAACAGGCCGAGCTGCTGGGCAAGGCTCAGATACTCGCGCGTTTGGCGGGTTGCATGGGTGCTGTAGTAGACCTCCACACCATCGAGTCCAGCAGATTTGAGATCTCGAACCAGCTCGATTAACGAGCGATCAGCGAGTTTGACCCAGGTCGGATGGGCCAAGACGGCCAACCCTCCAGCTGCTTTAATCCATTGAATAGCTTCAGCGGGACTTGGGAGATCGCGAGGCACGTAGGCAGGTTTTCCATCGGCAAGAAAACGATCAAAGGCCTCCTTGGCCGACGAGACCACCTGTTTGTCCATCAAGACACGAGCGATGTGTGGTCTACCCACCGAGTCACTGCCCGCAAGCGCTCGAACTTCGTCGTAGGTGATGTCAATCCCGAGTGCTTGGAGCCGTTCAACGATTTGTGGATTGCGCCGGTGTCGACTGTCACGCAAGGTTTTGAATCGTTCATTGAGGGCAGCATCTTGCCAGTCAAGAAAGTAGCCGAGAATATGCAACTCTGATCGACCACTGATGGAGCTCACTTCAACACCTGGGATGACTTCAATTCCACAGTGCTCCCCCGCCGTGACTGCCTCGGCCACACCGGTCATGATGTCGTGATCTGTGATAGCGAGGGCCGTCACACCGGCTTGATGCGCGAGGCTGATGACCTCCGCGGGCGTACAGCTTCCGTCAGAGTGGGTTGTATGAAGATGAAGGTCCAAGCGGCTCATACTAAAGTTCCAGGGGTGAAAGGTCTTTGTGCTACGAGTTGCGCCGTGTAGGCCGAATCTCCGTCTCGAGCCCCTTCATGTAATCCTTCATCATAGTGAAGGACACGAAGCCCGGCGGTAAGGCCCAAAAGTTCCCCATGGCTCAGGCAGAACTCCCGATGCCGTGGATGCTGGTAATGGAGGTGCTGATCGATGAGAAAAGTCTCATAGACCAACAGTCCACCAGGTTTCAGTGCGCGAATGAGATGTGGAAAGAGCGGTCGATGCAGATACAAGAAGACGAGGATAGCGTCATGCCGTTCCTCGCCAAGATCCGGCGGGTGCGTGGATTCCAAGTCCAGTGCTTGCGTCGTGACGCCGGCGAGGTGTCTCGATCGCGCGTCGGCCAACAGCTGTGCGAGCGCTTGCTCATCTCGGTCGATGGCTTCGACCTGGTACCCGAGAGATGAAAGAAATAGCGTGTGTCGTCCCCTTCCTGCGGCGACGTCGAGAACCAGTCCCTTGGGGAGGCGATTCAGCTGCTGCACGAGAAACCTTGCTGGGGGTGGATCTGCGCGGAGCAACAGTTGGGCAAACCTGGTCCGCTCAATGGTGATGCCGACGGATGAGGTGATATGGACGAGTGGCGGATGCAATTTGCGCAACCAGAGCTTGATCCGATCAACAGGGAATTCAGCAAAGATAGCGGCTATGAGCTGTTCGGCGAATGACTCTAGAAGCTGCGCTTCTCGATCGGTTCCGATTTCGACGATGCGGTGGGCTACAGCTGCGTAGTCGATGGTGTGGCGTAGATCATCGGAAATCCCTACGTCATCCATCCGGCATCCCAACTCCAGATCGACGGCAAGGGGTTGCGGGCGCGCGCGTTCTTCAGGTGTCACGCCGCAACGGCCACGAAATTCCAATCTCTCGATGCAGATCTGGTCGGTCATGAGCACATTGTCGAAGATCCTCTTTTGACCTGTCAAGCGAGGGGAAGGAAATCGAGCGGGGACTATCAATGGCGATGATGAATATTATTGGTCTGGTCAGACAAAGTACCGGCTGGTATCGATCTTATATTCGGTGGTATCGATTAAGCGAATGATGCTGTACCGATAGTTGCCGGTCTCGTCCTGTTCGGTGAGGTCACGCTCGGGCCCATTGTCGATGGAGGTGCCATACTGGTCGGTAATCACTTTGACCAGAGGTCGTTCAGCGTTGGATTTGTCGACGGCTGGCTTGAGTACCACGGCCAGTTCGTCGGTGTCCAACATGACCAGGCTTCCGATCGGGACGATGCCGACACAGTTGACGAAGAGTTTGAGCAGTGTGGGGTCGAAGCTCTTTCCGGATTTTGAAAACATGATGCTCAGCACTTTGGACGGAGAGATTGGTTCTCGTCGATAGACGCGTGATGAAGTCATCGCGTCATAGCAATCTGCGATCATCAGAATGCGGCCAGTCAGAGAGAGTTTCCACGGTGTTTTTAATTTGGGATAACCGGAATAGTCCAAATTCATGTGGTGCTCGAACGATGCTGCGACCATGCGCGATGGAAGATTGGTGATGCCACGGATCTGAGTGAGACTCAAGACGCCTTCAGTCGGATGATTGCGCATCAGCGTCCACTCCTCTTCCGTGAACTCACCTGGTTTGTTCAGCACGTCGAGTGGAATGTTGGCTTTCCCCATATCGTGAAACAGCGCTGCCAATCCAAGGTCGGCCAGTTCGACCTTGGGATATCCGGCGCGGTTTGCGAGGGCGATGGACAAGAGAGATACGTTGACGGAATGGTTGTGGGTGTATTGGTCGTGGCAACGGAGCGTCGTGAGACCCAGCAGCGTCGACTCATCCTGCATCATGAGATCCACGATGTTTTGGATGGCTCGTTTGGCTTGCTTGAAGTTCAGCGTTCCGCCATCACGTACCGATTGTGTCAGCTGTCCGACTTCGTTGGCGGCTTTCCCGTACACGACTTTCGACTGAGCTTTATGATGGGCCTTTGAGGCGGATCCTGTCCCGTTGCCGGACGCCGATCCTTGGTCCGTTCCAGCAGGGTCCTCACGAAGGGCAAGCTCACGAGGATCTTCCAGTTGGATGGCGGTGACCCCGTTGGCCGTGAGTTCCTGTCGGAGTTCTTCCAGTGACTTTGTGGTCGGGTCGAGCGTGACAAAGAGATAGGCGAACTCGCGAAGATCCTTGGACGACGTTGAGGAGGTAAACGTCAATCCGCCGATCTTCCATTTGGCCATGGTGTCGATCATGCTCGATGCAACGAGCATCTGTTGTGCACTGATCTTGAGATGTCGCTCTCCCAGAAAGAGAAAATCATTCTGAATCCGCAACGTCACGGGGTGGTCATTGGCCAGCGTCTGAATCAGGGTCAACATGGTTTCGACCGGTTTATCGAGCGCGGCGTTCGTCCTGCCATGAATGCGTGATGTCTTGATGAGCGTATTTAGCTGCGTAATGAGCTGGAATCCCAACATCGCCAGCTGTTGGTCGAGAATATCACCGGCTTCGGAACCCTGTCCGATTTTCTGAGACAAGGATTTTTCATGAGTCAGGAGCGGTTCGGCCTGGGCGGTGTGTCTCTTCGACTGTGGCAGTGCTGTCCTGGGGGCCGTCATGATGGTTCTCCATCCGTCGAGTGGGTGCCGGAACGGGGTTCCCGATGGGGCTTTAACGTTTGCAGTAGGGCCATGCTGCACGCTTGACGAACAGCCGAACTTCCCTTTTTTGCCCCTCGTTCCAAGGCGGCGATTGCCGCGGGCGTCGCAAGCTTCCCGAGCGTCTCAGCGGCGAGTATCGCAAGCTCTTCTTTTTTCCTGCGATTGGTCCAGGCCCATGCCGTCATGAGTCCCTGCCAGTACGGCACCGCTTCGTCTCCGCAAGAGACCCGCATGGCCTGAAAGATGCCGCGACGTTCGCTGATGGGCCGGTCCATGAAGTCGTCCTCGGAAAGGACTGGAGCCCATTGTGTGAAGGGTGCGGTATATTGGCCTGACATGAGCAGTTTCAGTGCCGCAAAGCGAACGTTTTCGTCCTGATCGTTGGTTACTGGCACAAGTTTCACTCCCGAGCCGTTCGGACGAAGCCGACCGATTGCGCGCACGACTTCACGCCGGATCTGTGCGTCAGGATACCGGATCAACTTTTCGATCGGCTCCACGAATTTTGGACTATTCCAGGTCAGAAGAATGGATATGAGATTGCGGACATAGATCGGTCGACGATCCATTAATCCCCGGACCACAGGATCCGGCTTGTCTTTTGCCAAGAGGGTGAGGGCTTCGACCACGATAGCCTGATGTGCTACGGATGTGAGGTTTGCCAGGAGCGTGCAGAGAGCAGGCACTGCCTCCGGCTTCATGAGGAGTAAAATGGTCGAGAGTCCTTCGACATTGGCATCCGGAGTTCGATTCAGATAACTTTCAATGGCTTTGATGCGTTCGGTGCGTCCGAGCCCGTCCATGATTGAGGCGAGTTGCTGCTTGTGTTCCGTGCTGATATCAGGTCTCACAGCCTCAGTTTCATGCAGCAGGCTCAACACATGCTCCAGCACCGTCCATTTCCCTTCGCGGAGGAGCGTCTCGACGACATGGCCCCACAGGCCGAACAGTTTGGTCAGCAATGCCGGGGATGTCTCGGAGACCAGAATTGAGGTCATGGCATCTAAAATGTACGAGAGGCCATCTTGCTTACTCTCCGCTTCAATTTCTCTTGCGAGTGCGGTCAGTTCTTCTTCGGTGACTTCGTACCCGACGAGTCCTGATTGAAAACGGTTGCCGAGAGCGCTGCCGGAGGTTTTCGTGCCATCTCCGTCCCCAGTCCCGGTGTCCCCTTGCCGGCTACGACCTCGTTCACGATCCAACAGTTCTCGGAGTGTCGAATCGGACAGACTCATTCCGCCATCCAGGCGAAAGAATCCCTCATTTCCGATGGAGGCTTTTGCGACTTCTTCGGCCGTGACGATGGAGATGCTCGAAAGATTCTTTTCCCAGATGCGCGTCACAATGTCATCATCGTCCTTAGTGGCGTCAAGTCCGCCCCACAGGGAGTCTAGGAAGAATCCCAGATCTTCCTCGGTCAGACCTTGATGCAGCGCCAATTCTCGGATTCCGTCCGCGTACAGCTTAAATGCCAGGCTTTCCCCACCACCATCCTGTTCTGCCTGATAGACTACACATTCTTTGCACAGGAGCGCCGTTCGTTGGACGAGGAAGGTGAGTTTGGAATAGGTGATCAGATGTGCGGTCAGTTCTTCGTAGAGCTGATGTGAAAATTTCTGAGCGACGGGGTTGGCGGAGCCGTAGGTTCGATTCGACTTTGCAGTTTTGTCTAACAGCTTGAGGACACGCTTGATTGAGACGATCTCCGGATCTTCCGCGCCTCGTGCTGCAACGGCAGCCGCGAGCATCTCCTGGGCCGACGTGACGTTCGTGGACATAAGAGTAAGACCTACCGAGAGATCCAGTATTCGTCAAGAAAATCACCATTATTCGCTGTTGGGGGTGTGGAAGGGCTGCAGCCTGAGCGGCTTGTATGATATCAGAAGCATCGGTAGAATCGACCTACGCGATGAGTCGATCACCTCTCATGATCTGTTTTGGGGATAGCCTAACGGCGGGATTCCAGTCAGCGACAAGGGAGAATCCGACCGGACGAGACACTCCGTACGGACAGTTCCTCCCGTTGTATCTGGATGATGCGGTAGAGATTCGCGTCAGCGGGGTTTGTGGTGAACTGACAGGAGAGATGGTTGCCCGATTTGGGCGTGATGTCCTCGATCACCAGCCGAAGTATGTGCCTATCCTCGGCGGAACAAATGATCTCGGTTGGAATGCGTCACCGCAAGACATCATCAATAATCTCATTACGATGTATGAGCAAGTTTTAGGAATGGGGAGCTTGCCGATTCCCGTGACCGTTCCCTCCATTCGCGTGGAAGGTGCGGCGGAGAGCCGGGAGGGACAGGCGTGGGTCGCCGAGCACCTGGCTCGTCGAAGCCAGTTGAATCAACTGATCCGGGAGTATGCCGATTTGAAACGACTTGCCTACGTTGATTTATTCGCTGCGACGGCTGAGCCAGAGAGCGGCCAACTGGCAGTAAACTATTCAAACGACGGCATTCACCTGACCACCGCAGGCTATCGGCTCTTTGCTGAGCGAGTCGCCCTGATTTTAAAACCGCTCTTGGAGCAGGGCCGCCGATGACGAGATCTACGCTCCAGGCCGTCACTGATCGAGACTTTGCCCGAGTGGTTGAAGCCAGCTCCGTACCGGTGCTGGTCGAATTCTGGAAACCTGTGTGTGGTCATTGCCGAGCATTGATGAAAGAATTGGAGCAATTACAGGAAGAATTGGAGGAGCGGGTAACTATCCTGACGATGAACGTTGAGGAACAGTTTCAGATTGCCGCCGAGTTGGAAATTTCGTCGCTCCCAGCGCTGGCGCTCTACAAGAACGGTGAGTTGGTGACCTTCATCGGAGGGCTTGGGAAGAAGGAGGCCATACGGACGAAGATTGAAACCGCTTTGTCCGGCTGATTCCGCTGTTCATCGGGCTTCTTACAGCACCCGCCAGGTGCGGCCGTCGTTTTGGATCAGGCGATCGGCTTCAACAGGCCCCCAGGTACCGGCTTGGTATTCAGGGAGCCAGCGCTGGCCTGATTTTTCCCACGCTTCGAGGATCTGGGTGATCCAGGCCCAGGACGCTTCGACGGCGTCACGGCGCATGAAGCGGGATGCATCGCCTGCCATCACGTCGAGTAGAAGGCGTTCGTAGGCCTCTGGGGATGGCCGGCCGAAGACCTCTCCATACTTAAAGTTCATCTCTACCGGATGGGTTTGGGCGCGTGTGCCGGGCACGCGAGAGACGATACGAAGCGACAAGCCTTCCTCCGGTTGAATCTTCAAGGCCAGGACGTTTGGGGCTTGAGGGTTTTGTTGGTTGGCATTGAAGAGGATCTGCGGGATCTCTTTGAATTGGACGGCAACCTCGCTGGCCCGTAAGGGTAACGCTTTCCCCGTACGCAGATAGAAGGGGACGCCCGACCAGCGCCAGTTCTCGACGAAACATTTTACGGCCACATAGGTTTCGGTGGTGGAGTCTGGTTTCACACCTTTCTCACGGCGATAGCCCGGCACCTGTGTGCCATGGACTTTTCCCTCGGTGTATTGCGCTCGCACGGTACACGTATCGACATCTTTAGCCGTGATGGGCCGCAGGCAGCGGAGGACTTCCATTTTGGCGTTTCGCACGACGTTCGGGTCCAGCGAGTAGGGCGGCTCCATCGCTACCAGGCACAGAAGCTGGAGGAGATGATTCTGAATCATGTCTCGCAGTGCGCCCGCCTCTTCGTAGTAGGTGGCTCTCGTCCCAACCCCTTCGGCTTCGCTGACGGTGATCTGGACGTGGTCGACGTACTTGTGGTTCCAGATCGGCTCAAAGATGCTGTTGGCAAAACGGACGACCATGAGATTCTGAACGGTCTCTTTGCCCAGATAATGATCGATCCGGAAAATCTGCGATTCGTCAAAGACTCGGCCGGTGACTTCGTTGATGGTTTTCGCGGAGGCCAGGTCACGCCCGACCGGTTTTTCGACGATGATGCGGGTATAGGGGGAGTGAGCACCGGGAGAGCCTGACAGGCCGGCATGCGACAAGCCTTCGCAGACGGAGGTGAACGAGCTAGGCGGAATGCTGAGATAGAAAATGCGGTTTCCCGGCAGTTGGAACTTCTGCTCCAGTTCCTCGATGCGAGCCTTGAGTTGCGCATACGTCTGCGCGTCGTCGTTCCCTCCCGCCATGTAAAACAGGTGTTCGGAAAAGGCCGTCCATTTTTCCTCGAGCAATTCCTGGCGAGAATGTTTGATGACCCCTTCACGAACGGTGGCTCGAAACTCTTCATCGCTCATTGGGGTGCGCCCAAGACCGATGACGACATAATTCGACGGCATCAGGTTATCAAGAAGGAGATTGTAGACGGCCGGAATCAGGCGGCGGCGAGCCAAATCACCAGAACCTCCAAAAATGACCAGCGCGCAGGGTTCAACGGGAGGGAGCGGCTCCCGGACAGGGTTGACATCGATGCGTTGCGTATTCGTGGGTGTCATGGATGATTCCTCAGACAAAGCGGCTTATGATTTGCGGACGGCGTGACCGCCGAAGGCATTGCGCAAGGCCGCCAGCATTTTTTCGGCAAACGACTGCTCCTGTCGTGATCGAAATCGTGTGAAAAGCGCTGTGGTGAGGGTAGGGACCGGAACGTCTTTTTCGATGGCGTCGGCGATCATCCAGCGGCCCTCTCCGGAATCCTGGACGTACCCTTTCAGCTGATCTAGTTTCGGATCCTGTTTGAGCGCGCTGGCTGCCAACTCCAAGAGCCATGATCGGACGACGCTGCCCTGCATCCACAGATCCGCGATGCGGGCTAGGTTCAGCTTGTACTCACTCTTCGACATCAACTCGAATCCTTCGGCATAGCCCTGCATCATGCTGTATTCGATCCCATTGTGGACCATCTTTACGTAATGTCCGGCGCCGACTGCGCCGACATGCGCCCATCCATTCTCAGGGGCCAAGGTTTTGAACACCGGGGCGAGGTGTTGGACAACGGCTTCTTCGCCGCCCACCATGAGGCAGTACCCGACCGTAAGTCCCCAAATTCCTCCGCTGGTTCCGGCGTCCACGTAGTGAATCCCTTTGGTCTTCAGCTCCGCGGCGCGCCGCACGTCGTCGTGGAATCGCGTGTTTCCCCCATCCACGATGGTATCGCCCGGCTGTAACAATGCGGCAACGGCTTTGATGGTTTCTTCGGTCGGGGCTCCGGAGGGAACCATGACCCAGACGGCTTTGGGCGCGCTCAGCTTACCGACGAGATCGGCAAGGGATGAGGATCCGATGCAGCCCAGGCCTTCGGCCTGCTTGATCAGGTCGTTTGAGCGATCATAAACTACTACGCGATGTTGGTCGCGTCGAAGCCGCGTGACCATGTTCATGCCCATCTTGCCTAATCCGATAAATCCCAGTTCCATAAAAAGGCTCCTTGGTATGAAGGTCGGTGATGAAGAACTGTGCCGACCGATGGAGTGGCACCGCCAGAGGCGCAGGCTACTTCCATCGCCGGCAAGTCATGTTGTCATGCAGAGGTACTGGTCCTGTACCCTCCGTGGTCAGTCGATACGAGCCGGATTCGGAACATCCTTAAAGAGGAGATCGGCAAATTGCCGGCCGAAGTTGAGCCGGTCGGCGAGAGTCGCGGAGGTCAGGAACTGTCCGGCTAGGTCGGCGAGGGTGGGCTCGCGGGAAAACATGAACCGATGGACATCCACCGGTGCGACCAGCCAAAACCCTTTCAGCCGAAAGAAGGCGGAAACGCAATCTTCGTAAAACAGTGTCAATAGGTAGTAGGCGGTGCCCGGTTTGTCTACGAGATCCTGCGCCTTGCCTAAGAGATGATAGCATTCCGCTTTGAGACGAATCTGCTCATTGATGGATGCAGACGGCGGGCCCTGTCGGAAGCGCTGATGGACTTTGTCGAGGAGCTTGGCGCAGACACCGTCGTGATCGTAGAGGATCCGACTTTTTCGCAAGAGGGAAGGGAGTCGCAGGGAGTAGGCGAGGTCTTCTTCAACCGAGCGGTAGCCATGATAGCGGATATCAGCGAGTCGCTCGCCGACTCGGAGAATTTCATGACCCTCCGTTTCACCCTTGACGAGAGCAAGCAGATCGATATCGCTATGGGCGGTGAGTGTGCGTCGTGCTCCGGATCCGACCAGGAGGATGCCGACTAAGTCGCCTCCTCTACGGCCCTTCACGTGCCGGACGGCTACTTCAATGCCGTCTTCAAATCCCGGAGGGGGAGGAGTCTCCGGTTGTTCCGGCGGCTCGGGCACTTCGAGCAACTCGGCATTCAGTTCTTCACGAGTAGGAGTGGTGGACGCCGTGATGGATTCCATAGACATCTATACTTATTGCGGGTGGTTATGGATGATGGCTGTCTTGCACATTTATGACGCGATGTCCCCCATCCCACGACATCACTTCGGCATTCTATGGATCAAGGGATAGCCTGTCAATGTCGAATGCTTACCGAGGGAGCACCCGCGTGAAAGCTACGACGGCTTCTTCAATCTGAGGTTCTGCAATATCCAGGTGTGTGACGGCGCGATAGCTCTTGCCGCCGACCGAGTTGATGAGTACCCCCTGCTCTTTGAGCGCGGCAACCAGTTCGCTCGGTGAGCGTCCCTCGTCGAGGATGTCGAAGATCACGATATTCGTTTCCACATGCTGTGGAGCAATCTGGATCGCTGGAATTTGTTGAAGCAAGCGGGCCAGTTTCTTGGCATGTTCGTGGTCGGTCTTGAGACGAGCCACATGTCGTTCCAATGCGTAGATTCCAGCGGCGGCCAACACGCCGGCCTGACGCATGGCGCCTCCGTACATGCGACGAAAGCGACGGGCTCGCTCGATGAGCTTGGGATCGTTGGAGAGGAGCAGCGATCCGACGGGTGCGCCGAGTCCCTTCGAGAGGCAGAGAGAAATGGTTTCAAAGTGCTGAGCATACGCGGTCGGCGGAAGCGTCGTGGCGGCCACGGCATTGAAGAGTCTGGCGCCGTCCAGATGCATCGGGATGCCGTGCCGCACCGCAACCGTGCGAATTTTTTCGATCGTTGAAAGGGGGTAGATGGTGCCGCCGCCGGCATTGTGTGTATTCTCCAGACAGATCAGCGCGGTTGTGATGCTGTGCGGATCAGTCGGTCGGATCGCGGCTTCCACCTGTTCAGCCGTGATGATGCCGCGTTCTCCCGGCACCCAGTGCAGCTGCACACCGGCTAGGGCACCGGCTGCACCCTGCTCGTATCGGACGATATGGCTTGTGCTTTCGACGATGACTTCTTGTCCTGGTTGGGTCTGAATGCGAATCGCCAGTTGATTGGCCATCGTGCCGGAAGGAACGAAGAGGCAGAACCGCTTGCCCAGCATCGCTCCGGCCATGTCTTGCAGTCGATTGACGGTCGGGTCTTCGCCATAGACGTCATCGCCCACGTCCGCGCGGGCCATCGCCTTGCGCATCTCATCGGTTGGTTTGGTGACGGTATCACTACGAAGATCAATCATTCCCACGGCCTCCCTCGCCCGCATTATTCATGAACACTTCTCCTGCACCCGCCGATACGCCGCTGCGACAAGCCTGGCCGCGGTCTGTCAGCGGCCAGGCGAGCAGGCTCGCCCTTCGTGACCTCGACATACTGTTTCAAGTATGCCTTGGTCTCTCAGTGCTCCGCGTGCCCGTCTCGCCTGGCGTGTCGTCGGTTTCGTCACGAACTGTCATGAATAATGTGGGCTAGCATTTGGCAGGGCATTGTAACAGATCTTCTACTTGCAGGCGACGATACACCTGATACACTGCGGGCGCCATGGATGCTCCACGTCTTTCTCGACTTCAGCGATGGGCCGACTTCCTGGGAGCACAACAGGAAGAGTTGGTGCCCTTGGCCTGGGCGTTCGCCTATTTCTTCTGCCTCCTGTGCGGGTATGCCATCCTCCGTCCCGTACGTGACGAAATGGCCATCGAAGGGGGACTCAAGCATCTCCCGTGGATGATGACGGCGACGTTTCTCACGATGCTCGCGGCCACGCCGCTCTTCGGGTGGCTCTCCGCACGATGCTCACGCTATCGATTGTTGCTGACGGTGTACGGGTTCATTATTACGAATCTGCTGGCCTACTACCTGTTGATGACAAGTCATGTGTATCCCGAGTGGGTGGCCCGCAGCTTTTTTGTGTGGCTCTCAGTCATCAACTTATTGATCGTGTCGGTGTTCTGGAGCTTCATGGCTGATCTCTTCACAACCGAGCAGGGAACAAGACTGTTCGGAGTGATTGCGGCAGGGGGGAGTAGCGGAGCCTTGGTCGGCCCGTTGATCACAACGGGACTGATGTTTGTCTTCCCGGTGCCGGTGCTTATGCTGGCCTCGGCGGGATTTCTCTTCCTCTGTCTGGGATGTATCTATCGACTCGAGCGATGGGGACGTGAACGGTCCGAACATCACCAGCCACGACCAGGTGATCCGCTTCACGGCAGCTTCCTCGCCGGCATTCGTCTAACCCTCTCCTCCCCGTACTTGATGAAGATCTGCGGATACCTGGTTTGTCTGACCATGACCGCCACATTTCTCTATCTTGAGCAGACTCGCTTGGTATCGGAATATCTCGACCAGCCCGAAGCCCGCACGCGGCTCTTTTCCAGTCTGGACTTTACGACAGGTCTGTTGACGTGGTTGACCCAGGTGTTTCTCACACAACGAGTCATTCGGCGATTTGGTCTGGTCGCTCCATTATTGTTTTTGCCCGTGATTAGTGTGATGGGATTTTTGGGCATCGCCTTATGGCCGACTCTTGCACTCTACGTGGTCTTTTCCGTGTTACGGCGGGTGGGGGAGTATGCGCTCTCGAAGCCGGCACGTGAAGTGCTATTCACTGTCGTCAGTCGTGAAGAGAAATATAAGGCCAAGAATTTCATCGACACGGCCATCTCGCGTGGCGGTGATGCCTCAACCGGATGGCTGGTCACGGGTGTAAAAGCCCTTGGTGCCACGACGGCTCAGATTGCATGGGCCATGGTGCCGTTGATGTTCCTTTGGGCTTGGTTGGCGACGGTGCTGGCTCGACAAGAGAGCCATCGGTCGTCATCATCTTCGTAGAAGACTTTGTGAAGCTGTTTTGTCTCGTTCTGAAAATCGAATGAGGTGCTTCAGCTCTTGGCGCGTCTGAGCAGTCGTCTCATGAAGAGATGGCATACAACGGCTCCCGGCAGCCTCGCAGGCTGTGTAAGCCTGTCATGCGGTGGGGTTGCTGACGTTACGGTTCGAGAAATTTCGCACGTGCGTGTCGAGTGTAGCGGCGTCCGCTCATTTGTCCTGAGCGTGTCGGCGAGATCAGAGCAGCCCTGTGAATATGAGAGGGTGTCTCGGGTTCGTTCGTGGTTCGACTAGCTCACCACGAACGAGACTTGTCCTAAGACTGCGTCAGGGGCTACCGCTTAGTCGCGGACCGTCACCGATCCGATAACGTACGAGCTGGTTCGGCCTGCTCTGGCTCCTCGGATCCGCACTTCGGAGACATCGCGTATATGCTCACGGAGCGTCCACGTGTTGTTGGCTTGCAGCTCGGGCCAGAACCACCAGGTACCATCGCGCTTCCGGAACCAGAGCTGGATCGAGGTATCAGGGAGCACCTGAATGGATTCCATGTCAAAGTACATGGGCGCGTGGGTGTCAGTTGTGCTGAGCCATATCTTGACCCATTGGCTTTGGTCATGAGAGGTCAGGACGCGCGGGGTTCTGGCCCAATCCACATCGGTGCATTTCCATTCCACGAGTCTGCCGAATCCTCGTCCCAGGCCGTCTCCCGGATCCGGGAGGGTGTAGCACTCGATGCCTGTCTCCATACTCAAATGATAATGGGCCGAGCCGATGGTCTCAAGATTGACGTCGCTGCGAGAACAGTGCTGACGGTAGGTCCAGCAGTTGGTGTGCTTGGTGCTGTCGCACATTTGCAGTTGCCCATTCGGTCCCCGGCTGCTTTTGAGGGCCAAGGTCGATCTGGCATGCCCGTAGATCTGCCCCAGTGCAGCTTCGTCGTCGAACGTGACCAGGCACGATTGGCGAGAACCCTCGGCCGAACGCGCTTGCACGGCTTTGGGTGGTTGGCTCTCTCGCTCTCGTTCGGCGACTTGTTCAGGGGTGGCCTGCGTCGGTGCCGCCAACGTCGGTGAGGATTTCAATTGCGCGCAGGCTCCCAACGTTGCTGTGAGGATTAGGCAGAACGCCAGGTAGCACCCGCGTCCGTTCATTTGCACTCCAGACCGCATTGTTCCTCCTTCGTCCGGCTCACCTCGAGGTGCTCGCGCCGGTTTGCTATTCGTCATCCTTATTGATCAGTGCCGTATTCGGTACGCCTTGGGTCTCAACGATGGTTTACTGATTGAAAAATCGCGTGGTATAGTCCGCTGTCTCCATCATCAGGTCGGTGCTCACGAGGTGATCGTGCTGGCAACGACGCAGTTAAACCTGTTTGTGGACCATGAGGCCTATGGCGATTGACGTTCCTGCCAAATTATACATCGAGAAGCTCCTGAAAGACTCACGGAGTATCGCAAATGCCTTGGGGATCCTCCCAGGCTCGGTCAAGACGACGGTCCTACACGCCATGGCTGAGCGCGTAGCCTCCGACCATGGCACAATTCTAACGGCGAATGCGAAGGATGTCGAGGCGGTGGGAAAGTCTTTTGGGGAGGGGACCGCAAAGGAGCGGATGAAGGCTGCCGTGGCCCATGTGCGGGTGACGGCTGAGCAGCTCTACGAGCTGGTTGAACAACTTCATCAGATTGCCGAGCTACCGGATCCGGTGGGGCTGGTGGTGTCACGACAGGAGCGTCCGGATGGCTTGCTCGTCTCGCGGGTTAAGGTGCCGATCGGTGTGCTTGCGGTGCTTTCAGAGCGCAATCCGCTCGTCAGCATGGAGTCGATTGCCTTGGGGCTGAAGTCTGGGAACTTCTGTATTCTTCGTGGGGCTCCAGAATGGCGGTACACGCATCAGGCGATCGATGCGGGATTGCGTGAGGCGGCCGTGAAGAGCGGAGTGCCGGCTGGGGCGTGGGTTCTGATTGATCGGCCGGACAAGGATGTAGCGCTCGAGCTGATGCGATCGGCAAAAGCGGTAGATGCTCTCATCGTGCGAGGCGGCGCCGGGTTACGAAAGGCTGTCGCGGAGCAGGCGAAGGTGCCGGTGTTGTGCGATGACGGTGGGGTGACGCACCTGTATATCGATGGCGACAGCGATATTCCAATGGCGCAAAACCTCGTGATTAACTCGAAGGTCCAACAGCCGGGAGCCTCCAATTCCCTGGATACGTTGCTGGTGCAACAGGTGATTGGACGACAGTTCCTGCCGCCGGTGATTAATCGATTACTTGATGAATTTAAGGTAGAAGTGCATGCCTGCCCGAAGACCGTCGCCCTCATGGGGCAGATGGCCATGACGGGTCATACGGCAATCGTCCCCGCAACGGAGGCGGATTGGCGCACCCAGTTTGCCGGACCGACGTTAGCTATTAAGATGGTGGAAGGTTTGGACGAGGCACTGGCTCACATTGCCGCCTATCGCCCCTGCCTGACAGCGGTGATCGCCACCAACCGCTATGAGTCGGCGATGCGATTCACCAGAGAGGTCGATGCCGGCGCCGTGTTGGTGAATGCGTCAACCAGGCTCCATGCCGGGGAGGCTTTTGGAATGGGACGCGATATGGGGTTGAGTGTTGGGAAGCTGCATGCGAAGGGCCCGATTGGTCTGGAGCAGCTGACGTGTGAGAAGTATGTCGCGTTCGGATCCGGTCAACTGCGGTTACCCCATCCGGTGCCGGAGACATATTTCGACGCAATCATGTTGAAACGGCCGTAGGCGCCTACTGAAAAGGCTTCCCAGCTTCGTTCTCAGTCGTTCGAACCACTCACCGTATCCCTGCTGCGTACGCCTCGTGGTTCTCGCTCCCTGCGGCCTTGCAGGGAACCGTTTTGAGCAGGCGCCTGACGAATGGCCAATGATTCACTGCAACGATTGCTCCGTGAGCATCTGGCCTGGTGGGGACTTCGACGGTTCACATCCGACCGGGACTACTTTGCCTGGCAACAGCAACAATTCTCCCCTGATGATCTCAAACAGCTTGCGTCACGCGCTCAACGAAAACGTGAAGGCGATCATCATGATGAGACGGCGTTCTATGATCTCGCTGCCCATCCGAAGATTTTTCCGGTGCTGTACAGCCAGCGGTATGACTATTACGAGGCGATTGCTCCACGGATGGTTGTGCAGTGTGGTGACGCGAAGAGCATCCTCGATTTTGGTTGTGGGCCGGGCATTCTGACCTCTTTTTGTGCACGTCTGTTTCCAGAGAAGAGTTTTCTAGGAATCGACCGGTCATCCGCGTCTATTGGAGTCGCACAGGAACAAGCCGACCGGCTGGGCTTGCGCAATCTCCGCTTCGACTGTATGGATGGAAACATCCAGCCGCTTTCCGGTGGTTACGACCTCGTGGTGGCTACGCATGTGTTGGTTCAGGCTGAGCAGGATCCCGGTCTTCCAAGTCGAAGTTGGCGAACCTTTGAACGAGGGCATGATCCAGTGCTCCAGAGGTCATTTGAACAGCGCATTGGGCTTGGCCCTCGGCTGGACAACCTTCTGAACGTTCTGTCGTCCAATGGCCGCGTGATGTTGTGTGAGAAGACCAGGCAACTGGCCAGACGAGTTCCCTTTCAGCGAGCCTTGGCGGCGCGGGGATTGCAACTTCTCGAACCTCCGACTCTAGTCCGATACCAATCAGTCGAAGAACCGGTTGAGGATGGACCGTTCTATTTGTTGCAGCGGGGAAGTCAGCAGACTGTTGCCTGGGATGAATCACCAGAACCGGATGATGGTCGTCCATTTTCTCCTGAAACAATTGCGACCTTTCCCGATGCCGAGAATCCCCTCTATGAAAATCATTGGCCTTCGGCTCAAACCGCATGGGAACAACTCATTGATCGTGATGTACTTGCAGACACCACACGTCAGGGGGCGGATGGTCGACAGGTCCATGTCGAGTATGGACAGTTTCGAGGATTTCAGTATTTGTATTGCGCGAATACCTTCGACCAACGCCAGTTAGTCATCGTGGAGCAGGCTCGCGCTGGGATGTTGGATGTCTATTATCAAGAAATTATACGAGGGCTTGGGTAACGTCACCGCCCAGGGAATTGCTGTAGGAAGATGTGGAGCTGGCGAGAGGAATCGAACCTCCAACCTGCGGTTTACAAAACCGCTGCTCTGCCGATTGAGCTACGCCAGCCTGTCGATGTCCACATGACCATGCAGTGCGGAACAGTACCAATAGGCCAACAAGCCTGTCAAGAAACCTTCCGCTCCTCCAAGCCTCATCAAAGTAATTGATATCGCTTGCAATGGATGCCTTGGGCCATTATTCTAAGCCCGCCACGCATTTCGCATTCCAAATGTTATGAGCATAAACCCAGTCAACGTACTAATTATCGACGATGATGCGGCCGTCCGGGCGATTCTGCAGGAGGTGCTCCTGCACGAAGGCTACGGTGTGTCCATGGCTGAAGACGGCAACGCGGCGATTCACATTGTCAAGGAGTCGGTCGTTCATATCGTGATCACGGACTTGCAGTTGCCCGATATCGATGGGCTGGAGATCATCGATCGTTTGGCCAAGCAGGATGCCAAAATCATTCCCATCATGATGACTGGGTTTGGGACGATCGAAACCGCGGTACGGGCCATGAAGTCCGGGGCCTTTGAGTTCATTACCAAACCCTTTGATCTTGAGACCGTGGCGGTCGTGGTGCGAAAGGCGGCGGAGTTCTATCGGCTGCGACAGGAAAATCACCTGCTACGGAAAGCCGTCCGTGATCAGTATCGGTTGGAGCAGTTAGTCGGCGTCAGTGAGCCGATGCAACAGGTGTTGGATTTCGTGCAAAAGGTCGCCGACAGCGACAGTACTGTCATGATCCAAGGTGAGAGCGGCACCGGCAAGGAGTTGGTTGCCCGAATGCTCCACTTCAACAGCCTGCGAAGGGACCGCCCGCTTGTTCCGGTCAACTGCGGGGCCATTCCTGAAAACCTGCTGGAGTCCGAACTCTTTGGACACGAAAAGGGTGCCTTCACCGGAGCCACGCATTCGCGGATGGGTCGGTTTGAATTGGCGAACGGCGGGACGATCTTTCTTGATGAAATCGGCGAAATGAGTCTCCCGTTGCAAGTGAAGCTCCTGCGGGTGTTGCAGGAGCGGGAGTTTGAACGAGTCGGCGGCAATCGTACGATTCATGTGGATGTCCGCATTATCGCGGCGACGAATCAGGATCTAGAACTGCAGGTGGAGGAACGGCGATTTCGGAAGGATCTCTTCTATCGGCTCAATGTCATTCCCATTGTGATTCCTCCACTTCGAGAACGACGAAGTGATATCCCGTTGCTTATTGAGCACTTTCTGACGCGCTTCAATCAGAGTAAGCATACGGATGTGTCGGGTTTTTCGTCAGATGCGCTGCAGTTCTTGATCGAGTACGACTGGCCCGGCAACATTCGCGAGTTGGAGAATATGATCGAGCGATTGGTCGTTCTAAAAAAGCAGGGGACGTTGGCGGTTGAAGACTTGCCTCCCAAAATCGGTCGCCGGTCGATCGCGCCTGAATTCAAGGAGCAGTTCATTCGGTTCAACGACGAGGGGATCAATCTCTCGAGAGAGGTGGAGCAGTACGAAAAGCATCTCATCATGGAAGCGTTGCGCAAAGCGAATGGTGTCACCTCCAGAGCCGCGCAGTTACTGCACTTGAATCGAACGACGTTGGTTGAAAAGCTGAAACGCAAGGGGGTTGATCCTCGCTCCCATGTGGAAACCCTTCCGCTCTGGCCCCGCATATCCAGTCAAAAGATTGACGACCTTCCGACCTAGTCGATGCCAGTCCTGACGCGATTCGTATAGATTCTCAATTCCTCGCGATAATTCTTCTGATTTTCCTCATGTTTTTGGCTGATGCGAAGGGCATGAGCTTTGCTGGTGTCTTCCCGCTGTGAATCTATGCCGTCTTCCATATGTCCGACTGATTGTCCTGATCGTCGTCTGGACAGTTGTGCCTTCGGTGGCCATTGGACAGACACTTCCCTCCGGGAAGAGTTCCAGTAGTCCTGTCGGTAGCCGGCCGGCAGCGGTGAAAAACCAGGCGCCGGTTGAACGACTTGCCCTGTTATTGCCGGACGATGGTCCACGCCTAGAAGGTCAGTCGACCGGGATCGATGGGTTGGCGTGGCAGGAGGGGCAGTCTGCCTACAAGAAGCAAGCGTGGGCAGAGGCGCAACGATTCTTTGCGAAGATTGTCACGGATTACCCTGAAAGCCCGCTTGTGCCGTCCGCGAAAGCGTTTCTCATTGAACTGGCTCTTCGTGAGGACTCCTCAGGCCAAGGTCGCGCGTTGGGAATCCAGGAGTACAAGAAACTCGTGCGAGACCATCCGCAGTCGATCAATGCTCGGCGAGCAGAGTGGCGGATCGGGGATCTGTACTTTGAACAAGGCTGGTATCAAGAGGCTCAGGTCTTCTATGAGCAAGCGATGGCTCATGCTGAGAGCCGTCACTTTGACGGTCCACGCTCGTTGCTCGGTCTGGGCTATGCGTATATGGCCATGGGCAAGTGGAGCGAGGCTGAGCATGCTTTTTCAAATGTACGCACACGAACTGAGCACGAGCCACTGTTGCAAGGTGCCACGCTGGGGATGGCCCATGCCTTGTATCGGCAACAGCGATACGCCGATGCGCAACCGCTCTTCGACCTCGCCTATCGACGGTGGCCTCGCCTGGTGAAGGCGGACCCACTTGCGCTTCAACGGTTCGCGGTGACGGAAATCAGGCTTCAGCATGAGGCATCCGCGAGAGAGTTGCTCCTGTTGTTATACAATTTATACCCCCGTCACGAGCATACGCCTGCGGCGCTGTTGCAGCTTGCCGAGAGCCTGAGGGCCGGTGCCAACCAGCGACTCGCGGAGTTTGTGTACGCCCTCCTTCCGGCGCTCTATCCCTATAGCGTGCCGGCCACGACCGCCAAGCTCCGCTTAGCGGTTCAGCAGACAGAGATGATGCAGACCGGGGGAGTCGAGTCACTCGGCCGCACGGTCAGTGCCATGATGCACGATGTCCCGACTCCGTTCCAGAGTGCCGCATCGTATCGGTCCTTATTGGAAGACATTGCCACGCGAGAAGCGGCGAACCCAGCCGGGAGCGAGGCGCTCTTTTACCTGGCGAAGGCCGCAGAGCAGAGCAACGACATGCACCGGGCGATTGGCCTCTACCGGGATATCACTCTGAAGACGGGGCAGGTGAATGATCCCTGGGCTGCAAAAGCCGTCGACCGTCTGGCTGTACTGCTGACTCCATGGATTGAGGCAGCCATCGCATCGCAGGATGATCTGACGGTGGTCAGTCTGTTCCATCGGCATGGAAGCGTGGCCAGACAACGCTATGCGCGATCACCACTCTTGTTGCAGATTGCCGACGCACATCGCCGGTTGGGATTCGCGGCAGAAGGCAGCAGTCTGTACCAGCAGGTGATTAAAGTCCACAACGATCCGGCGTTGATCGAGCCGGCTTTGATAGGGCTTGGGAAAATCTATCTGGATCAGCGCGACCCCGATGCGGCACGGAAGGTGTTTGAACGATACCGTTTTCAGTTTCCGCTTGGAACCTACGAAGGGGAAGTCGTGCTGTTGCTGGTACAGGCGATGCGGCAGCAGCGAGATATGCAGGGCCTCCTCCATCTGTGCCGCACATGGCTGCTGCGCCATCCCGGTCATCGAGAGCGTCCTGCGATGTATCTTCAGTTGGCTAAGACGTTGGGAGAGCTGGACAAGCTTGAAGAGTCGGCTCTGGCCTATGAAGAAGGCTTCAAGGCCGGGGCCGTTGCGTCTTCCGAGACACTGTTGGCGTACGCCGACACATTATCGCGGTTGAATCGCCACGAACGAGCGATCGCGGTGTATCAGTCGGTGTTGGAGAAGAAGCCTAAAGTACGCCAAGCTGAATGGGCTCGCCTGCAAACGGCTCAGCATTGGACCGCGCTGAAGCAATACGATCGCGCCACGGTGGCTCTGGCGGAACTCGGTCGTGCGGATGATGAGATAGTGAATCGGCTCTCAGCATCGCTCAAGGGGGCTGTGCAATCGGTCCGGCAATCAGGAAAGGCGGAGGGGCTATGACCAACATGACGACAAACCCGGAGGAACGGGCCCTCTTACAGGCGGCTTTTCAGAGTTTTGACGAGGCAGCACACACGTTACAGCAATCCTATAGCGCACTCACGGCACGCGTGGAGGAGATGGATGCCGAACTCGCGCAGAGCAACGAGGCGCTTCGTCGACAGCTTGTCGACAACGAAGCCATGCGCGTGCGCTTAGATGGAATCCTCGAATCGTTGTCGACCGGGGTAGTGGTGGTGGACGAGCGCGGGATCATCACTCGTAGTAACCGCGCCGCGGAGCAGCTCCTTGGGAGAAGCGATGTGGAACTACACAGTCGTTGCATCCCGGAGGTCTTAGCGGGTCGAGGTCTGACGGTTTCTGATCGTCCGCAACGCATTGGGCAGAGCGTAGTTTCCATCAGTCAGGTCCCGCTTCGAAACGACTCCGGTGAGGATTCCGGGCAGCTGGTTCTGCTTCAGGACATTACCCGGGTCTATCAACTCGAAGAACAATTGCAACGAAAGGATCGGCTTGCTGCGATGGGTGAACTGATCGGTCGGATCGCGCATGAGATCCGCAATCCGTTGGGCAGTGTGGAACTCTTTGCGTCGTTGCTGCAACGCGACCTCAACGAGCATGAGCCCACGCAACGGTACGCGCAGCAGATTTCACAGGCCGTTCAGTTGATGGATGGTCTTCTGGCGAATCTGCTGCTGTACATGCGTCCGGTGCACTTGACGCGATCGTGGCATCACACGGAATCGTTGCTCAACGAATCTCTGGAGTTGGCTGCGCATGCGATTGCCAAATCACCCGTAGACATTCGCATGGACATCAGCCGGGAGGTGCCGTCGATTTGGTGTCACGACGGGCAGTTAAAACAGGTCGTTGTGAATTTGATCGTCAATGCCGTCCAAGCGATGCCGAACGGAGGCGAGTTAGCGATCAGTCTGTCCCAAGAGCCGCTTCAGTCGCTGGGAACCTCAGCGGTGCGACTAACGGTCCGTGATTCGGGTATGGGGATCGATCCAGCGCATCGCTCGCGCCTGTTCGACCCATTTTTTACGACGAAAGACGAGGGGACCGGTCTGGGGCTCGCTATCGTACATTCCATTGTGGACGCCCACCATGGACGGATCGATGTCGAGAGCACGGTGGGGCAGGGCACGGCCTGTTCAATCATTCTCCCTCATCCCTCAGTAGCCGGAGACGTAAGTCCCGAGGACGGCCCAGGCTGCGAAAAGGGTGCCGTCAAGAACGCCGAGCGAGCAGTGCGAGAGGTCGTCCTGATGGAGGATTCGTCTTATGACTGATCGTGAGAAGCAAATCCCGATGGCGGAGACCGGTGAGGAGCAGGAGCGGATTCTGGTCGTCGATGATGATCCGTCGATGCGTATCGCCTTGATGGAAACCATCAGGCGGCTTGGCTATGCCGTGCAGGGGGCGACTGATGGGACAGAGGCCTTGGAGCGAATCACGAAGTTTCGTCCGTGGTTGGTCTTGACGGATTTGCGCATGCCTCGCCTTACGGGTCTTGAGCTGATCAAGGAGATGAAGGCACGAGCCCCGCAAACGGCGATTGTCCTCATGACGGCCTACGGAACAGTTGAAACAGCCGTTGAGGCCATGAAGCTGGGGGCCAGCGAATATCTGTTGAAACCATTTTCCATGGATGTACTGGAGCGGGCCATTGCCAATCTCAAAGCAGGCCGTGAGGAAGGGATTGGACTCGGTCGGCCGATCCATCAGGTAGAGCACCGAGCGCTGCTCAGCCAAGACCCTGGGATGGTCAGACTCCTGAGCACGATTGAAGGAGTGGCCTCCAGTCAGGCCACCGTCCTGATTCATGGCGAAAGTGGAACGGGCAAAGAGTTGCTGGCACGGTTTATTCATTTGCGAAGTCCGCGGGCCCATCGACCGTTCATTGCGGTGAACTGTGCCGCGCTTCCTGATGGATTACTGGAAAGCGAACTCTTCGGCCACGAGCGAGGGGCATTTACCGGTGCCGTCATCAGGAAAGTCGGGAAGTTTGAGATGGCCCATACAGGCACCTTACTCTTGGACGAAATCAGCGAAATGAATCTGGCCCTCCAGGCGAAATTGTTGCGTGTCTTGCAGGAACGTGAGGTGGATCGGATCGGTGGGCGTGATCCGGTTCCGGTCAACATTCGTGTGATCGCCACGACGAATCGCATGCTCTATCGGGAGGTTGAGCAGGGCCGTTTTCGCGAAGATCTCTATTATCGCTTGAACGTCTTCCCCGTGACGGTGCCACCGTTACGCGAGCGTGTCGTCGATATCCCCGTACTCGCGCGCCATTTTGTGAACCAATCAGCCATGAGAAATGGTCTGACTCCACCGGCTCTGTCGGACAGTGCTCTGGCGCATTTGCAACGCTTGCCCTGGAAAGGAAATGTGCGTGAGTTGGAGAACGTGATGGAACGAGCACTGTTGTTGGCCGGCCAAGGGCCTATTTTACCGGAACATTGTCCTCCTGAAAGGAACGAGGACGTCACGATTCCGTTAGTGCGTGCATCACCACCGATGAATGGATCGCTGTGGGAGATGGAACGAGAGCTGATTTTCAAAACCTTGGCTCGTGTGAAAGACAATCGGACCCATGCGGCAAAAGAGTTGGGCATCAGCATCCGCACGCTCCGTAACAAACTGCGGGAGTATCGGGAGGGTGAACACTCGGCCTTCGGTTCGCCGGGAGGGTGACCACAATTGCCGATGGGCAAAATTGTCCCAGGCAATTGCTGTGCGCAACAGAGCTCTGAAGAGGTGGGAGGGCTGAACACAAGGGGTGTGGCCTAGGGCAGCACTCGTGGGTAACGTTTATACCGGGAGATCGGCACTCAGGTTGCAAGAACGATAGGGTGTCACCCTGAAAGGAGTAAAAAGCATGACGATCTTCGATCGAACGATGCGGTTGCTGGAGCGCACGCTTGACCTTCGCAGTGGCAGGCAACGGGTCATCGCCTCGAATCTCGCGAATGAAGAAACTCCAGGATATCGAGCCTCGGAGCTGACGTTCATGGATCAATTGCAGTCGGCGCACAAGGGGCGTCTCCCAATCGTCTTAGCGGCGACCCAGCCCCGGCATTTTGGTCTTCACGGGGCGGAAGGAGTGCAGGCGGTGACGGGAAAGCTCGGTGAGGTGCCGGCCGGAGACATTCCGCTCGATGCCAATTCGGTCAATCTCGAATTGGAGATGGCGAAGTTGTCTGAGAACGTCATGCAGTACAACGCGGCTGCCACCATTCTTGCGAAGAAGTTCAACGGGCTGTTGAATGCCATACGAGAGGGACGATAACGATGTAGCGAGTGTTCCACAGCGGGAAGACGGTTGACGAGTCATTCTTGATATCGAGGAGGTTCACCATGGAGATGTCAGACAGTCTGGCTGTTTCGGTTTCCGGGTTAGATGCTCAACGGCGACGACTCAACGTCATTGCCAGCAATCTCGCCAACGCGCAGTCGACGAAAACGCCGTCCGGCGGTCCGTATAAGCGGCGGGACGTGGTCTTTCGATCGACGGCAGTTCCCAGTGCATTTCAGCGATCGTTTCGGCAGGTGGCCGTGGGCCCATCGGCCCATGCGCTTGAAGGGGTTTCTGTCTCACGGGTGCAAGAAGATCCCAAGCCCGGGCAACTGATCTATGATCCGCACCATCCGGATGCCGATCCAAAAGGATTCGTCCGGCTTCCCAACGTCAATGTGATGGAGGAAATGGTGAATATGATCGGGGCGTCGCGCGCGTATGAAGCGAATGTGCAGGCGATCAATGCGACACGCACGATGTGGAACAAGGCGCTGGAAATCGGGAGGTAATCATGGGGCCAATCACTGGTGTGGCATCCGGCATCGCTCCTATTGTCGATGTGGCATCGACTGGATCCACGGGCACGACTGGAAAAACAGGCGGCCCAGGATTCCTGGATTCACTCAAGTCGGCGATCGGCAATGTCAACGATGCGCAAAGGGAAGCGGGTCGAGCGGTCGATGCGCTCATGACCGGCGATACGCAAGACATTCATCGGACCATGGTTGCACTGCAGCAAGCCGATGTGTCGTTCCAATTGATGATGCAGGTCAGAAATAAGCTCGTGACCGCCTATGAGGAAATTCAACGGATGCAAATCTGATCGGTCGTCTCGGTTGACGAGTAAGGGGTGGGCATGTTCTCCAAGTTTTCCATCAATCAACGGATGATCATCCTCGTCGCTTTGGCGGGATCCATTGCCGGTCTGATCGCCATCGCCTTGTGGACGCAACAGCCCGATATGCAAGTGCTGTTCACCCACCTTGGCAGCGAAGACGCCGCCGCCATTATCGACAAGCTCAAAGAGACCAAAGTGCCGTACGAGACGACCGGCGGCGGATCAACCGTACTGGTGCCCAGCGATCAGGTTCACGACCTGCGATTGCAACTTGCGACCCAAGGGCTTCCCCACGGCGGTGGAGTCGGATTCGAGATTTTCGACAAGACCTCAATCGGGATGTCCGAATTTGTTCAGAAGTTGAATTATCGTCGGGCATTGCAGGGAGAATTGGCGCGAACCATCGCTCAGATGCCGGAAGTGGAACGGGCCCGCGTCCATCTGGCCATGCCGGAGCGACGACTGTTCGCGAGTGAGCAGGAGAAAGCGAGAGCCTCCGTGATCGTCACGCTTCGTGGTGGGCAGCAACTTTCGCCGGCACAGGTGCAGGGGGTCATCCATTTGGTATCGAGCAGTGTGGAAGGGCTTCAATCCCGCGATGTGACCGTGGTGGACGGACACGGGCGTCTCCTGTCGGCGACGGTGACGGATGAGACGGCCGGGCTGAGCAATACGCAACTCGATTATCAGCGCAGCATTGAAAAGGACATTGAGACGCGTATCCAAACGATGTTGGAACGGATCGTCGGACCCAATAAGGCCGTTGTTCGTGTGTCGAGTGTCGTGGATTTCAGAAAAGTCGAGACGACGGAGGAGCGATATGATCCGAATAGCCAAGTCGTGAGAAGCGAACAACGAGGCCAAGAAAAGTCCAATGGGAGCAATGGGGTTGGTGGCGGTGTGCCCGGCGTTCAGTCCAACGTGCCGCCAGGAACCGATGCTGAGCCGGCACAAACCAGTTCAAACAGCAGTCAAACAAAAAATGAAACGGTCAACTATGAGATCAGCCGCACCGTGTCAAAAATTGTGGAACCTGTCGGTGCCATCAAGCAACTGTCGGTCGCGGTGTTGGTCGACGGGGTGTATGAAGCGGCAAAGGCCGGTGAAGGTCAGGCGGGGGATGCGCCGGCTGCGGCACGAAAGTATGTTCCACGATCGGAGGAGGATCTCAAGCGTATCGAAGACATCGTGAAGAAGGCGATGGGCTTTTCTGCTGAACGGCAAGATCAGGTGCAAGTTGTGAACGTGCAGTTCGGGACCGAGGCTGAGGAACCGCAGGCGGGGACGGCGGAAGTTGCCTCAGAAGGGTTGAAACCATGGATGCCCTATCTTCGATACGGAGTGGCGATGCTTCTCTTTGCCGTTATTCTCTTGTTTGTCGTGCGGCCCTTGTTGGCCATGTTGGGAACAAATATAGAACAGGCACAGGCAGAGGCGTCCGTGGCAGAGCTTGCTGGTGGGACCGCAGCGGGTGGAGCGACGTTGGCGAATACCCCGGATCGAGCGCAGATCATTGATATGGCCAAAAAAAACCCTGATGCGACGGCTGTGGTGGTCAAAGAATGGTTGAAGAGTCCAAGCTAGAGTCTGGCGATGGCAAATACTCTGACCGGTGAACAAAAAGCGGCGATTCTGCTTCGTGCGATCGGAGAAGAGGCGGCTGCCCAAGTCATGAAGCAGCTGGATCCGAAGGAGATCAAGAAGCTGGGAAGCTTCATGAGCGGGACTGCACAGATTTCCCGAGAGGACGAAGAAGTGGTCATTTCCGATTTCCAGGCGGCCAGCGCGGCCGGAGGCATTCAATTCCAAGGACGAGAATTCATTAAAACGGTACTGACAAAGGCCCTGGGAGCAGACAAAGCGGCGCGGATTATTGAGTCCATGACGCAGAAAAATTATCCCGGGATTGAGGCATTGAAGTGGGTTGACGTGAAAACTCTCACGCAGATGCTCAAGATCGAACATGCGCAAACAGTCGCTGTGATCCTTGCACATCTGGAGAGCGACCAGGCCGGTCAAGTCCTGGCTGCGCTTCCGGAGGAGATGCGAGGGGACGTGGCGCTTCGGCTTGCAACCATGGAAGAGGTACAGCCGGATGTGCTGGAGGAACTAAGCGACACGCTACAAGAAACCTTGCTGGCCGGCAAGGGGGTCGGCGCACATAGCGTGGGAGGCGCTGAAGTGATTGCCAATATTCTGATGCGAATGGATAAATCGAATGAAGGCGGCATCATGGCGCGCATCACGGAGAAGAGTCAAACGCTTGCCGATAACATTCGGGCACTGATGTTCGTATTTGACGACATGGTGAAAGTGGACGATCGTGGAATCCAGGAATTAATGAAGGAGATCAGCAAGGAAGATTTGCCGGTGGCGCTGCGCGGCGCAAATCCTGAGGTGAAGGAGAAATTTTTCAAGAATATGTCGAGTCGTGCTGCGGAAATGTTGAAGGATGATATGGAAGCCAGGGGGCCGGTTAAAGTATCCGATGTCGAAAAATCACAACAGAATATCCTCAAAGTCTGCCGAAAGCTGGAGGACGAAGGCCGTATTGTCATCGCCGGCGTTGGAGAGGAGATGCTCTAGTGGCAGCTACGGCCATGTCGTCGATGTCGTCTCAGGGGCAGGGACTCTCCAGAGTGCAGGGAACGGTTCTTGTCGTCGATGATGAAGAAAGCATTCGGAACCTCTTCCGTGAACTCTTCAGGTCTGAGCGCATCAATGTCCGCGTTGCCGGTTCACGACAGGAAGCGGTGGCGATGGTCAAGCAGATGGCGCCGACTCTGATGATTGTCGACGTGTTGCTGCCGGATGGAGACGGCATTGCCGTCTTGGAAGAAGTACAGAAACTGGACAATCGGATCATCGGCGCGGTGATGACCGGAGCGGCCACCATCGAGCTTGCCGTGCGAGCAATGAAAGCAGGGGCTGTCGAGTTCTTCTTGAAGCCGTTTCAGACTGAAGTGGTCAGTGCCACAGTTCGACGTTTGTTGGCGGTTCATCAGGCGCGCGGGGAAAATTCGGTGGTGAAGCACGCGGCTGTCCGGTCTGGGGCGATCCGGCTACAGAATACACCCTTTCATACCTTTGATGAGGGTGGCATGTTTCGGGAAGCCGATGGTCCTGGGGAGTACGAGCGTGGGTTGGCGGAGGGACAACGGCTCGTAGAGGATGAACGTCGACAGGTCTTGGCCGTGCTGACCAACGCCGCGAGACAGTTTGACCTCGCGCGAGGAACGGTGCGGCAGACGATGGAAGCGGACGTGATCGAGTTGGCGTTTCAAGTGGCTTCCAAGATTCTGCATGAGTCGGCTGAATCGTCCCGGGAGCAGATCATCGTTCAGGCTAAGGCTGGGATCCATGCGTTGCGCGACGCCGAGAGCGTGGTGATACAGGCACATCCCTTGGATGCCGGTGTCTTGGAAGCGGCCAAGGCTGAGCTCGCAGGACAACGAGATATCTCTTTCGCGATCACCGTTGAAGCGGTTCCATCACTCCCACGAGGGAGTTGTCTTTTGCATACCAGTACGCGATTGGTCGATGCCTCCCTTGAGACGCAGTTGGCCCGTTTGGGCCATGCTGTGCAGCATGGAGTGCCTCATGAGTCTTAGTCATCTTTTTGAGCACATCGAACCGCTTGAGAAATCCGGACGGGTGGCCCAGGCCGTGGGGGTGGTGGATGCGTCCCTTATGATGCAGTCAGCTCGTTTAGGACGGGCCGTGCAGGATGGGGTGTCCTATGAGTCTTAGTCATCTCCTTGAGCACATCGAACCTCTTGAGATATCCGGACGGGTGGCCCAGGCCGTAGGGATGGTGGTGGAAGGCTATGGCCCGATGACGACCATCGGCGAGCTCTGCCGCATTACCAGGGAGGTGGGTGAAGCTCCGATTACGGCGGAGGTGGTCGGATTTCGTGGGGAGCGTGTGTTGTTGATGCCGCTTGGAGATATGCGCGGGATCGGACCCGCCAGCCGCATCACCATGACCGGCCAGGTGGCGAGCCTCGCAGTCGGGTCCGGCTTGTTAGGCCGGATTCTGGATGGATGCGGGGATCCTATCGACGGTAAGGGAGCGTTGAAGACGAGTCATTCGTATCCGCTGCATACTGCCGCACCGAATCCGCTCAAGCGGGCTCGCATCCAGGATCCACTTGATCTCGGCGTTCGTGCGATCAACGGATTCTTAACCTGTGGCCGTGGACAAAAGATGGGGATTTTTTCAGGGTCCGGGGTCGGAAAGAGCGTCCTGTTAGGGATGATTAGCCGCTATACAAAGGCAGATGTCAACGTCATTGCCCTCATCGGAGAACGAGGACGAGAAGTCAACGAGTTTCTTGAGCGTGACCTGGGGGCCGATGCACTTGCGCGAAGCATCGTGGTCGTCGCAACGTCCGACCAAGCCCCTTTAATACGTCTGCGAGCCGCATTGGTGGCCACGGCGATTGCCGAATACTTCCGTGATGCAGGACAGCATGTTCTCTTGTTGATGGATTCAGTCACGCGGCTGGCCTATAGCCAGAGAGAGGTCGGACTGGCCATCGGAGAGCCGCCGACAACGAAAGGCTATACGCCATCGGTGTTTGCGCTTCTGCCACAGCTCTTGGAGCGTGTGGGAACAGGGCCCGGACCAGGAACCATTACCGGTCTCTATACCGTGTTAGTGGACGGTGATGACATGAATGATCCCATCGCCGATACCGTACGATCGATTTTAGATGGCCATATTGTGTTGTCGCGTACGTTGGCCGCGCGCAACCACTTTCCGGCCATTGACCTGCTCCAGAGCACGAGCCGTGTCATGCGGGATATCGTGGGGAAGACGCATCATGATGCCGCTAGGCGGGTGCTTGAATTGATGGCTCGGTATCAACAGTCCGAGGATCTCGTGTTATTAGGCGCGTACAAGGCTGGGATGAATGCGGTACTCGACAAAGCCGTTCAAGCCCAGGATTCAATCAACGGATATCTCCGACAAGCGATCGACCAGCCTGCAAGCTTGGCCTCCTCGGTGCAGGAGCTTGAGGCGTTAGCGCGGCAAGCGGCATGAGTCTTGATTCGATACGTAAGGTTCACGCACAGACTGTCGAGTCACTGATGATGGAATTATCACATATCGTACAAGCGCTTACTCACAGTGAAGAGCAGTATCGCACCATGGAGGTTCAGCTTCAGGCGGATACTGAGACCTATGCTCAACAGGCCAGGCAGGGCCTGACGATCGAAGACCTGTTGCAATGGCAGGCGACGCTGGATGCCCAGCGTTCTGCGCTGCAGCAAGTCCGTGCCGCAATCGATCATGCGACCGGTCTGTGGCAGCAGACTCAGGAACGACTTGTTGTGGCCAGGCAAGAGTGCAAGCTTCTTGAACGAGTAGCTGAGCAGCGCCGGAGCGTGGTGCGTACGGCACATGCTCGTCGGGAGCAGTGGGCAACAGATGAGGCTGCCAGCCGTCAGGTGTCTATGCGAAGCCGGGTCGACTCATGACGAAGTATGTCAGACGGATGAAAGGTTCAGGGTGTACTCTCAGGACTCGCTGGTCGTGGTTCACGCCGCGATTGAGGGGGAACCGGCGTGCACCCCTCTGGACGATGGTCGGGGGATTGGTCGTCTCGACGATTCTTTTTTGGATGATGGTGCAGTTGGGGCAAGCCTCTTCAGATCCCAAGCCCAAAGCCTCGCCGCCACAAAATTCCGCCAAGCAAGAAGGGCAAGCATCTGCCCAAGAGGGACCACTTCACGAGCCTGAAGCCAAGGAAGGGGCAACGGCCGCGGTCCGATCGGCGACTCAGGGACCGGCCATTGAGATGCCCCGCGAAATACTCGAGATGCTGGATCAACGAAAGCGCGACCTGGATCGACGGGAAGAGGTCCTTCGCCAGAATGAAGAACGACTCATGATCGTGCGGAGTCAGGTCGAGGAGCTTCTTGAACAGAACGAGGCGCTGGAAAAGCGGATGCAGAGCGCACGAGCCAAAGAGGAACGTCCTGCGGCTCAATCGACCAAGAATCAAGCGGACAAAGATCGTGGAGCACAGGAACAGCGGACTCAACTGGCTAAAATCTTTGAATCGATGCCGTCGGAGGATGCTGCAGCACGTCTTGAGCGGATGCCGGACAGAAAAGCGATTGAAATTCTACGAATGGTCAAGTCCAAGACGGCAGGAGCGATCCTTTCTCAGGTGAAAGCTGACCGAGCTGCTAAACTCACCGAACAGTTGCTGACGCAAACGCCGTAGAATTCCACCGTACCGTTGGTTGTTTCAGCCACACAGATGAACTTCAGTCTCTTTCCGTCCGTCCTCAGGACGATCGACGGCTTGGCCGCTCTCTCGAGAGTTGCATTCGCTAAATAAATACTATACGATATAATAACTTGAATCATAATACGTATGTTATTAAATTTAATGGAGAACATTGGCATGTCTCGACGCAGCGCCTCTATTAGTCAGTCTCTACGAACAGCTCTATCCAGGGCTTCGCTCTTGGCTTGTATAATCATGGTTACGCTTGATGCTCTTTCTGAGCCGGTGGTTGCCGGCCAGCAGGTTCCATTCATTGTCTCAAGTACACATGCTCAGAATACGCCTTGGTCGATCGATGAGGGTGACGTCAAGCCTGCTGGTCACAGCGCGCGGTTTATTGTGAGAGATCGGCACATCACGGGTACATTTGCAGGCGACATCAGTGGTGGCTTCACAGTCACCTATGATACCAATGTTCCACTTGCCACCCAGTCTGGTCCCATTCACGCTCGAATGGTTGCCGGTGTGTATGAGGCAAATATGACGATGGTATCCAGTGTCGGTCCTACTCCGGTGCCCTGTGAGATACCGGATGGTGCGACCTGTCTTGAGACACCGGTCGGCAACTTCGTGCCAGGACTGTTGCTGAACGGCAGAATGAATTTTCAAAGCGGGGCCAAAGGCAAGGGGAATGTGAGTGGATGGCTGATCGCGCTTCTTGACCAAGAAGGGCACATCACGAGTATTGTGGCCGGCCAGCTCACGATCGTCGGTCAGTGGGTGCAATGAGGGTAGAAGTTTTGGGGTAGATGCTGGAAACAGCGCACAGTGGCCGACGGACAGATGTTGTGAACCGGAGACACCTCAGATGACCTAACCAGTTCCCATTCAGTAGGTTGGGTAGGACCATGATTTGACTTCTCTCATCCGCAGCCGTGGGGCTAATGTGTCTTGGAGTGCCAGCTGTGGTCAAGGCCGCTGATTCCGTGAATCTTGATCAACCATTTCAGGAGGCGCTGAGTTTGGATCTTTTTTCGCTCGCTGCGGTTCAAGTACGATCCTGAAGGCAAGTCCAAGTCCGATCGCCTCCGGAGTGCTGACACCCGGATTGGCATTTTCGGTTCAAACTGCCAGAGGAGCCTGGTACGGAGAATCCACAACACATGGAGCCTCCGTTCTAAGAACGTTGAAACGAGCTCTTTCCCCATTCCGATTCCTTTTGCCTACCACCGAGTAAAATTTGCCTCTTTCCCTCTCTGTGATTGTAAGTGGAATCACAACCACTCGATATTTCAGATCATTAGGAACCGCTAGCCTGGCATGGGGCTTGTATTTCGTCCTGCCGGAATCTCACGAGGACGGATAGACATGGATTTCATTACCCCAGATCTACTCTCCACCACATCGAACCCTACCTCAGGTGGAATAGTGCGGACTGCTCGTTCTGCTTCTTTCAGTGGTCCTGCCGTTCAGAAGAGTTTTTCTTCTGTTTTGCAAGGGGTTCGTGGCGAAGAGAGGAAGGGGAACACTCAGGAAGCGGAGAGTCCACGAGGATCCTATAAGGCCGAGGATCGACCGGATCCCAAGCAGAGTAAAGACCTTAGCTCTGCGGCGTCTCACACTGAACGGGCTGAGGCCACACAGGCTCGTACTTCAGGTAGTGAAAAGTTAAGCGATAGTCAAAGTCAGACAACGGATAGCTCTCAGGACGAATCTGAATCGGCATTGTCGCAGAGTAACTCCGGATCAACAGCGGATGGATCCATGTTTGTGTCGATGACGCCAGCGAATGTGTCTCAGGCAGGAGCTCCGATGGTGGCCAATGTGGTACCGGAGACGCACGATGGCTTGCAGGTCTCAGACTGCGAATGTAGTTCCGATGAAGGATCTTCATCAACACCAATGGTGACTAACGCTTCAGTGCGACCAACCGAGAATCGTTCACTTGAGAAAGGAGCACCTCCTGTATCGGCTGACGGGCCGGAACAGGCTCAGGCGGCATCGCCGTCTCAGAGAGAAGCTGAGCCCCACGTCAAGCAGACCACTGAGCTGGGGGGCACCAAGGGTGATCATGACCTGCAGCGGAGCGCAACCGATTCTGTAACCACTCACGCTGCGATTCAAACCTCGCCATCCGGTGAAACCATTTCGGCGTCCGATCACACTAGTGCTCGGCTTGTCCAGACCCATGACGGAAAGCTCTTACCAGGGAGTCAATTTGATCAAAACCTGGCGGCCCCTGATCGAGGCGATAATGGTGTCGCGCGCCATTCAGCGGAGAATCAGGGGCCTCAACTTGTGCCGGCTCATGAGGATCAGGGAGATGCTGGTCCAAAGACTCAGGAGATCATCCCTCATGGACGGCAACTCGTTGCTGATCAGGAGGAACTGTTCAGTCAGTCAGGGCAGGAGCATGAGGGGCGACAGCAAGGCAATCCTGAAAGCAAGCTCGTTCAGGGGGCGGTTGTCGACCTTCCATCCATGAATGGCCGTACAATGGAACAGTATGCGGCTGTCGCACAAAGTCAAGCCGTTTCCGTACCCACGGCATCTTCCCCAACGGTCATTGTGCCGCCGGCACAACCAGTCTCCCCAGTGCCTGATCTGACCCAGCCACCCACTCCTTCTCTTTTGCGCTCAGTGGTGTTGGAAGTGGCCCAGCCAGAGTTGGGGCATGTCAACATCCGTGTTGCCATGATGAACGAGTCCGTTCACGCTCACTTCTTGACGGATCGGGTGGAGGTTGGGCAGTTCCTTCTCAACGGACAGGACAGACTTCAAACCACGCTGCAAGCGAGCGGACTCGACATGGGACAGTTTCGAGTCGACATCGATCGCCAGAGTGGTGGGCGCTCGTTCCAACAGGGATTGTTTCAGGAACAGGGACAATCCGGACAGCAAGGATCCCAGAGGGGCGTACAGGAGCAGGCTCACGGGTGGTCGGATGAGATGTACCGTCCCCTCCAGGGGCGGCTGAACGTGGTGGCGTAAGACGAAGGGAGACTCCACATGATCGATCCCGCAGGACTGAGCACGACCGTGACCCCATCCACGCCTGAAAAAACAGGACCTCGATCCCTGGGACAGGACGACTTTCTCAAACTATTGGTTACGCAGCTGAAGAACCAAGACCCATTGAAGCCGACAGACAATACCGAGTTCGTCTCGCAGCTCGCGCAGTTCAGCCAGCTCGAACAAAGTGCAAAACAAGCGCAGCTGCTGCAGCAGAGCCTCGATGCGCAAACGGCGTCTTTACAATTCACACTGCTTCCCATGGTTGGCCGCACGGTGACGATCGGTCATCCGTTGGTTCAGCTGGGAGAGGGCCCGGCCACGTTCGGGTACTCGCTGGAGAAGAATGCTGCGAAAGTTCTCGTCAGCATTCAGAATGCAGACGGACAAGTCATGAGGACGCTAGAGTATCGTGATCGATTGGCCGGACCCAATGCTGCCGAGTGGGATGGAAAGAACCAGAACGGAGTGCAGATGCCCAAGGGCCTGTACCGTTATGTCATTTCCGCAGCAGACGGGGAAGGAAGGTCGGTGAACGTAGAGGGGCGTGCGACCCTCACCGTGTCCGGTATCCGCATGGAAGAAGGGCAGGCAAAACTCCTGGTCGGTGATTTGTCGGTTGATCCGTCCGAGATCGTCGAGTTGAGATAACACAAGAGGAGGACTGTACCGATGGGAATTCTGTCGTCGCTTTTTACGGGCGTCAGCGGGCTGAACGCAAACGGCAATGCGCTATCGGTCGTGGGAAATAATATTGCGAATTTGAGCACGGTGGGATTCAAGTCCAGCCGTTCTGTCTTCGCCGACCTGATCAGTTCCTCACTGGGAGGGGCGGGCGGAGCGATTCAGACCGGTCTGGGTGTCGCGCTCAACGGCGTGCAAGGAAACTTCAGCCAAGGTTCGCTCAGCACCACGAGCAACGCATTGGACTTGGCTGTAGACGGTAACGGATTTTTTGTCCTTCGCGATACAGCCGGGGCGGCGTTTTATTCTCGGGCTGGACAGTTTCACTTGAATTCGCAGAACCAGATCGTTGATCCAAGCGGATTTCTGCTCCAGGGTTTTCAAGTCAATACCAGTGGGCTCATCACTGCCAGCATCAGCGGTGTAACACTTCCGACGACCACGGCTCCTCCGAATCCGACCAGCACCGTCGATATCGGCGCCAATCTCAATTCACAATCGGCGACCGATACATTTTCCCTTGCGGATCCGGCCGGGACGGCTCGGTTCTCCTCGTCGATCACGGTCTATGACTCCGTGGGCAACAGTCATCTCCTGACGAGTTATTTTACGAAGACGGCAGCGAACACCTGGACGTATAACGTGGTCGGCAGTACGAGCGAAATCGTCACGGGTAATTACCATACATCGAATGTGAATACCTCGCTCGGACTGGTGCGGTTAGCCTCGGGGACGTTGACCTTTAACACCTCAGGCGCATTGGACACGGAGAGTGTCGTGACGAGCTACGATAGCGGCACGGCTGGAGGCACGGCCGGAGGTACAGTTGGACAGTCACAGATCGATTTTGTCGGCGCGACTGCCGATCAAGCGATCAGCTTCAACTTCGGGACAAGTGTCACGACCGATGGGGGAAACGGCATGAACTTGACCACTCAGTTCGGGGCCGCCTCAGGGCTGGTTCAGCAATCTCAAAATGGATTCGGGGCCGGAGCGCTCCAGACATTCAGTGTGGAGACCAACGGAATGATCAATGGAAGATTCTCAAATGGGCAGGTCCGGCCGCTGGCCCAGTTAGCGTTGGCGCGGTTCCCTGATCCCCTCGGGCTTGTGCGAACCGGAAAAAATACGTTTGCCGAATCCGGTACCTCCGGACAACCGTTGATCGGGGCAGCCACGTCTGCTGGTCTTGGAAGAGTCCTTGCCAATACGCTTGAGTTGTCCAACGTTGATCTGGGGGAAAGTTTTATTGAGATGATTGCAGCCCAGCGAGGCTTCCAGGCAAATTCGAGGGTCATCACGACTTCGGATGAAGTGCTTCAAGAGTTGGTGAATCTGAAACGATAGATGTATCGGTTGTAGCCCGGGAGGAAGATTCTTCCCGGGCCTCGTTCTCAGGCACGGAGCCCTACTGGGGGCACCGTGCCACTCCTCGCGTCTTCCCCTCATGTCAGTTTCTTGACGGTGTCAACGACTCGCCTGACGGTATAGTGGGAAGGTACCAGCTACCAGGCCCACCTCTCCTAAAACCTCGTGGAAATACATCTATTGCAAAGCTCCGTGGCCGGCAACCACAAGCCGTTCAATGGCATATGCATTGCAGTTGCTTCACGGGGGCGGTGAGGCCTTCAAGGAGGAGCTATGGCAGATGCAGCCGAGACAGACGACAAAACCGCTGGAGCGGCCCTCGCTCCGGCACTCCCGATCAAGTTGCTTATTATTGTGTCGGTGGTTGCCCTCCTGTTCGGTGTGGGAGGAGCGGTTGTCGCCGTCAAGTTCTTCGGCGGATCCGATAAAAATGCGGAACATACCGATGAGCATAAGACTGAGACAGCGGCTAAACCCGACCCACAAGGCGGAACAAGTGGAAAGCCAGGACAGACTGCCGCCCCAGGAGTGATGTTCGATTTGGATCCGTTCATTGTGAATCTGGCTGACGTTCCGGACGTCCGCTATTTGAAGCTGACGGTCAAGCTTGAAGTCGACAGTGATGCGGTTTCTGCCGATCTGTCCGCCCGGGTTCCTCAGGTCCGCGACGCAGTCCTGGTGTTACTCAGCAGTAAGGATGTGAATGCGGTCAGAACCACGCAAGGGAAGTTTCAATTGCGAGATGAGATTACGCAACGGATCAATGGGCTGCTCCCTAAGCCGGGTGTGCGGTCGGCGTATTTCACGGATTTTGTCGTTCAGTAAAGATCGCTCGTATGGAAAAAATCCTATCACAAGACGAAATTGATGCCCTCTTGAAAGGCGTCGTCTCGGGAGAAGTCGACACGACTCCCAAGGAAGGTGAAACGACCGCAAAGGGAGTCGCGCAATACGATCTTTTCAATCAAGAGCGGATCATTCGCGGGCGAATGCCCACGATGGAAATGATCAACGACCGGTTTATTCGCCGGCAATCGGTGGCCTGGACCAATATGTTTCGTGACGCCATTGATTTTGTGGTGGTCGGGACTCAAGTGATCAAGTTCGGTGAATTTCTCAAGAAAATCCCGCAGCCCTCTTCGCTGAATGTGTTTCACATGTCGCCATTGCGCGGTAGCGCGCTCTACGTGATGGATGCATTTCTCGTCTACTTGATCATCGATTACTTCTTCGGCGGGAAGGGGCAAACTCACGTGAAGCCGGAAGGCCGGGACTTTACTCCTGTGCAGTTACGTGTGATCAAAAAGCTCTTGCTGCAGGCGTTGGTCGATCTTGAAAAGGCATGGCAGGCTGTCGCACCGGTGAAAGTGGAATATGTACGGTCGGAAAGTAACCCGCAGTTTGCAATGGTTGTGACGTCGTCAGAAATCGTGATGGTCGTCACGTTGCAGGTTGTGCTCGGTGAAACCGCTCGTGAGCTCTATATTGTGTATCCCTATGCCATGCTCGAACCGATCAAAGAAAAACTGTATTCAGGCCTGGTATCCGACCAAGTCGATCAGAATGGAGACTGGAGTCAACGATTCCGAGAACGCTTGCAGGAATGTCCTCTGCCGATCGCCGTTCGGTTGGGAACTGCCACGGTGACGGTCAAGGATGTTCTCAATTTCTCTCCCGGGGATGTGGTGTTACTCAATCAGCGACCGGGTGATCCACTCGATTGCTTTATCGAAGGGTACCATAAATTTCAGGGCAGTCCCGGGGTCTATAAGGGCAATCACGCATGTCGCGTGACCAAAGTGCTGACATAAGCGGGACCGGAGGACGCGAACGACATGGCCGAATCAGATTCCACGACGCCTCATGATTCCCAGACCGGTGGAGGGATGTCTCCACAGCTTGCATCGTTTCCGCCTGTTCAGGATTCAGAAACCGGAGGCAGCTCAAAGAATATCGACTTTATTTTAGATATTCCGATGAATGTCGCGGTGTATGTGGGATCCACCAAAATGGCGATCCGTGATCTGCTCCAGTTGGCGCAAGGGTCCGTCATCGAGCTCGACAAATTGGCAGGCGAACCAATGGAGGTGATGGTCAACAATAAACTGGTTGCACGTGGCGAGGTCGTCGTGGTGAACGAGAAGTTCGGTATTCGGTTGACCGATGTGGTCAGTGCGGCCGAGCGGGTTCAGCAGCTCCGGTAAATGGTCAAAGGGAGAACGCGTGATTGACGTCTGGGATAGCCTGATTCGAACCGTCTTGGCGCTGGCCGTGGTGTTGGTCTGTATCGGTATCGTCGCATTTGTGGCCCGTCGGGTGATGGGGCCACGGGCAGGGAATTCCGGTGGCCGGCCACTGGTTCAGGTGTTAGCGAGTGGGTATCTTGCTCCGCGCAAGACGATCAGTGTGGTGGAAGTCGCCGGCGAGTATCTGATCGTAGGAGCAACGGCAACCGATCTCATTTCCTTGGGACGGATCAACAATACGGCACATCTCCGTGAATTGCTGGGGATGCCGGCTCAAAAGCCTTCCCCTGAGATGACCTCGGCCCCAGGGGCGGATGTGGCGTCATGGCTTCAACGACAACCGCTCCATTGGGCTGATCATGAGAAGGAACAGCATGGTCGCTGATCGCGTTCATTCAGGATTTCTTGGCTGGACGCTTGTCGTCGGGGCGGGGATGCTGCTTTTGGCATCGGCAGCAGAAGCAGCCACAAACGGCCCGTCCGTCAGCATTGATTTGGGGGCTGGCGGCCCGAAACAAATGGCCGTCGTCATCCAGATTCTGATCCTGTTGACGGTGCTGTCTTTGGCACCGGCCTTATTCATCATGGTCACATCGTTTACCAGGATCGTCATTGTCCTGGCTTTCCTCCGGCAAGCGCTCGGCACACAAGCCGTCCCTCCCAATCAAGTCTTGTTGTCCTTGGCCCTGTTCCTGACGATGTTCATTATGGCGCCGGTCGGGCAGTCCGTCTACAACAACGCGCTGCAGCCGTTGCTTGCCGAACAGATCTCCTATGAAGATGCGTGGAAGAAGGGGATTGAGCCGGTTCGTGGGTTCATGCTGAAACAGGTCCGGGACAAGGACCTTGAGTTGTTCATTCAGTTAAGTCACATCCCCAAACCGGATCGGGTTGAGGACGTTCCGACCCAAGCCATCATTCCTGCCTTTATTCTGAGTGAGTTGCGAATCGCCTTTCAAATCGGCTTCTTGATTTACATTCCATTTCTGATCGTCGACATGGTTGTCGCGAGCATCTTGATGTCGATGGGTATGATGCTCCTGCCTCCGGTCGTCATCTCCCTCCCGTTCAAGTTGATTCTATTCGTGCTGGCCGACGGCTGGTATCTCGTTGTCGGCTCGATGGTGCGCAGTTTTCAATGACTCCATGGTCGTTTGAGTGACTGAGGCAACGGGAGTTGTGTGCGATGCGGCTGACGGCGACTCTGGACATGATTCAGTAGGGAGCAGTCGATGACACCTGAAATCGTGACGGAATTGGGCAGGCAGGCGCTGGAAACCACGCTGCTCGTGTCGGCTCCGATCTTAGGACTCAGTCTGCTCGTCGGTCTGATCATCAGTGCGTTCCAAGCCATGACTCAGCTGAATGAGGCCACGCTGACGTTCGTTCCCAAAGTCTTGGCACTCTTCGGAGCATTATTAGTGTTTCTCCCGTGGATGTTGAACGTCATGACAACGTTCATGGCAAATCTCCTGATGAACATTCCGAATTACGTGCGCTAGCGGGCTTGTTGAAACACGATGGTAGAGACCTCGACACCTCGTCATCATGGATGCCGCAGGACGTGATGGCGAGGCGCTCAGCGATGTGAGAATCAGCTTGGACGAATGGTTTCAACCGGATACTAGGAAGGAACGATGGCGTTAACACAAACCATTCAGGTGCTCCTTCCTGAGTTTCAAGCGTTCTTGGTCCTCATTTCTCGAATCGGAGGGCTTCTCGCCGCATTGCCGGTCCTCAGTGGACGCTCAGTTCCATTGAAGGTAAAAGGAGCGTTGGTATTGGCGTTGGGAGTGCTGTTGGCTCCTTTGATCCATCTTCCGGCGGTGCCCTACGATCCCCTTGTGCTAGCTGCCGGGCTCCTCAGCGAACTGGTCATCGGGTTGGCTATTGGTTTGGCTGTCAGGCTGTTTTTTGGCGCGTTTGAGGTTGCGGGAGAAATGGTCGGCGTACAGATGGGATTCGGTGTCGTGCAGCTCCTTGATCCCGCCACATCGCGCCAGACACCGCTGATGGCACAGTACTTTACCCTTCTGGCGTCCCTCGTCCTGCTCTCATTGAATGGCCACATGCTCATTGTGGCGACGATTGTGTCCAGCTATGAATCCATCCCGGCATTTGGAGCCTCTCTTCCGTCGGGAGCTGGAGATGAGGTGCTGCGCCTCTCCCAACACATGTTCATGATAGGGCTCAAGCTTGCCGCCCCGGTGCTCATCATCATTCTGATGATCAACATTCTACTCGCGATTCTGGGCCGGGCGGTCAGTCAAATCAACGTGTTCGTGCTGAGCTTCCCTATCACCATTGTCGGTGGATTGGCGGTACTCAGCGTATCAATGCCGTTTACAGTGGAACTTCTGATTCAAGAAATCGAACGATTGCAGTTTACGATCTTTGGACTTCTGAAGGCGTTAGGACATGGCTGAGGACAAGGGAAATAAAACAGAGCCGGCGACTCCCAAACGCAAGGAGGAGGCTCGCAAGCAAGGACAGGTCGCCGTGAGTCGCGACCTGTCAACCGCCGCCGTGCTCTTAGGCGGCGTGGGATTGTTGGGTGCCATGTTGCCGGTTGGTCTTCTGAAAATGACGGAGATGACTCGCCAAGGGTTGACGCTTTCCTTTCCCGGAGAGTGGTATCGCCACATCTCGATTGAGCAAGTCTATACGATTCTTATTCAGACCGGCGTGACGGTAGGCGCGTTGAGTCTTCCGATCGTCGCGGGTGTCCTTATCTTGGGGAGTGTGGCCACACTCCTCCAAACAGGTTTGTTGTGGCGAACGAATGCCTTTCAACTCGATTGGAGTCGAATCAATCCCGCCAAAGGATTCGCCCGCCTGGCCTCGTTGCGTTCCGTCATGGAACTCGTCAAGGGTCTGCTGAAGATCGCCATCATTACTGGAATCGGGCTGTGGGTCACCCGTCCTGACGTGTTGCGGATTCCAGAGTTGATTCAGTTTGAGTTGAGCGGCGTGTTACCGCTGGCGGGGAGTCTTGCGTTCAAGGTCGGGTTGGCGGTGTCGGGCGCGATTGCGGTGCTGGCTATTTTTGACTATGCCTATCAGCGATATGAATGGGAACGCAGTCTCCGCATGTCGAAGGAGGAGATCAAAGAAGAACACAAGGCGGCGGAAGGCGATCCTCTGATTAAGAGTCGCGTACGAATCGCCCAGCGTGAGTTGATGAAGAAACGCATGCTGGCGGCCGTCAAGACGGCTGATGTGGTGATTACGAACCCCACGCACTTGGCCGTCGCACTGAAGTATGACACCGCCACGATGACGGCTCCGGTCGTGGTGGCCAAAGGTGCCGGTGTGATTGCGGAACGAATCAGAGAGTTGGCACGACATCATAGCGTACCGGTCGTGGAAAATAAGTTTGTCGCCAGGACGATATTCAGGCTCGTCGATATCGGAAAAGAAATTCCGAACGATCTCTATCGCGCGGTGGCGGAGATCCTGGCCTTTGTGTATCGCGCGAGAGGGGGCGCGGCGTGAGTCGGTCGTAAGTTCGATCCATTATGGCAACCGTCACGGAACCAGCAGGCTCAACTCACTTCATCAAGCACCCGGACGTGCTCATGTCCGTGGGGGTCGTCGCCATTCTCATGGTGATGCTCCTCCCGTTGCCTCGGTTCATCCTCGACTTGTTGCTCAGCTTCGACATCACCCTCTCTGTCATCATTCTCTTGGTCGGCCTTCAAGTACGCCGGCCCATCGAGTTTTCAGTGTTCCCATCGATTCTCTTGATGATTACCTTGTTCCGATTGTCGCTGAATATCGCCTCGACGCGACTCATCCTTCTGCACGGCAACGAAGGGGCCGGGGCAGCCGGTGAGGTCATTCGGGCGTTCGGCAATTTCATCGTCGGCGGCAATTACACCGTCGGTCTCGTGGTCTTTACGATTCTCGTCGTCATCAATTTTGTAGTGGTCACCAAGGGAGCAGGCCGTGTCGCCGAAGTTGCGGCACGGTTCACGTTGGATGCGATGCCAGGGAAGCAGATGAGCATCGATGCGGATCTGAATGCCGGGTTGATCAATGAAGCCGACGCGCGCCGACGAAGGCGCGAAATCACCGAAGAGGCAGATTTCTACGGGTCGATGGACGGAGCCAGTAAGTTTGTTCGAGGTGACGCCATCGCCGCAGTGATCATCACCCTGGTGAATATCCTCGGCGGCCTGGCCATCGGTGTCTTGCAACAAGGGATGAGTCCGGGACTCGCCGCGCAAACCTACACGGTGCTGACCGTCGGTGAAGGACTGGTCGCGCAGATCCCCGCTCTCATTGTATCGACTGCAGCCGGTATTGTCGTGACGCGGGCTGCTTCAGATATGGACTTGGGGGGGGCGATGACAAAGCAACTGCTGATGTCCCCCAAGCCGGTCGGGATTGCAGCGGGGATTCTTCTCGCGCTTGGTTTAGTCCCTGGCCTGCCGCATCTGGCCTTCTTGGTATTAGGCAGCGCAGTGGCTTGGATGGCCTATCACTTGCACCAAGAGGAGCTTCGCGAATCTGCACCAACCCCGACGCCTGCGGCTCCCAAAGTTGATGAGGGGCCAACCCGTGTGACGCCATTGGATCTGATGGAAGTGCAAGTGGGCTATGGACTGATTGGTCTGGTGGAAGGGACGCAGGGCACCGCCTTGCTCGATCGGATCAAAGCGCTCCGGCGGCAGTTTGCGGAGACGATGGGATTCGTGGTCCCACCCATTCATATCCGCGATAATTTACAGCTGAGACCCAACGAATACGCCATCATGTTGAAGGGGGTGGAGGTCGCCAAAGCGGATGTCTTGCCTGGGCACCTGTTGGCGATTGATCCAGGGACGGGGCAGAAGGGGGTGGTCCAGGGCATTGCGACGAAGGAGCCCGCATTCGGGCTGCCGGCACTGTGGATCCCGGAAGCTGGAAGAGAACAGGCTCAGATTGCCGGGTACACCGTTGTAGATGCGAGTTCCGCGATCGCCACTCATCTTTCAGAGTTAGTGAAGCGGTATGGTCACGAATTGTTGGGGCGCCAGGAGGTTCAGGCGCTGCTGGATGAGGTTGGGAAATCCCATCCCAAGCTGGTGGAAGAGCTGATTCCGACGATGGTTCCCTTGGGAACAGTTGTTCGGGTCCTCGGTAACCTGCTCAAAGAGGGCATTCCGATTCGAGACCTGCGTTCCATTCTGGAGGCGATTTCTGATCAAGCCTCGAACAGTAAAGATCCTGAACTGCTGACGGAATATGCCAGGCAAGCCTTGGCGAGGACGATTACCAAACAGTATCAAGCATCAGACGGAAGCCTCCAGGTGATTACGCTGGATCCTCGGCTAGACCGGTCGCTGGCCGACCAAGTTGCGGCACTTCCGCCCGGCGCGTCCTTACAGCTTGATCCGACCGTGTCGCACAAGCTTCTGACGGGAATTAAACAGGCGGCTGAACGGGTTGCGGCTCGAGGGCAACAACCGATCGTGATCTGTTCACAGGCTGTTCGGCGGCATCTTCGTCGCCACAGCGATCGCATTCTTCATTCCGTTCCGGTGATGGGGTTTAACGAGGTCGATTCGTTTGTTCGCTTACAGTCGCTTGATACGGTACGAGTCGACTCCGAGTTGGCACAGTCGTCCTAGGATAGCCGATGAAGGTCAAGACATTTCACGCGCTCACCATGCAGGATGCCCTCCGAGCCATCAAGGAGGAATTGGGACCGGATGCCATTATCCTGTCCTCCAAAGAAGTGCGCGAGGGGGGGCGACTGCTGCGAGTCTTCAATCACACCGTGTTGGAAGTGATGGCGGCAGCTGAGTACGAGCGTCCACAGGTTGTACGGGAGAGCAAACAGGCTCAAGAATCCGTGCCGACCGTACGAACGTCAGGGGACAGCCCTCCGGCCGTTGATCCGGAGAAGACATTCCAGCATACCTTGCGAGGATTGTTGAAACCTATCACTGAGACGAAACGGAGAAAGCATCACCAACAGGAGCCACCACAAACGCCTGCCACATCGGCTGGGAATCCGAATCGGCGCCGCCGGGTACGAGTGGTGTATGACGAACTGAGTCAGTTGTTGCGCAACCTTTCGCCGGAAGCAGATCCAGCAGGGAGTGGTCAATTGATCCCGGTTCGTTCAACTGTTCCTCTCGGTGATTTACCAGTCGGCGCTCCCCCCGCAGCGGGTGGTCAATCGTTCCCGGTTCTTTCAACTCTCCGTCAATCATTGTGCGATCAGGGGATGCATCCGTCCACGACCGAGTTGCTCCTCAGCGAGGTACTGAAGGCCGGGCGACTGGCGCATGTTCCAGATGAACAGATGATGAGACGCGCACTCCATCAGGAAGTTGTACGGCGTGTGCGCGTCACCGGCCCGTTGGATCATGGACAGGCACGTCCGGCGATTGAACTGTTCATCGGCCCAAGCGGAGCGGGGAAGACGTCAGCCGTCGCCAAACTCGCTGCCTACTATCGCCAGGAGCAGCGGAAGTCGGTCGCGCTGATTACGTTTGACACCTATCGCGAAACCGCAGTGGAACAGCTTCGGCGGTACGCCAAGATCATCGGAGTGCCGTTTGCCTGTGCGCTCTCAGCTCGGCAGGTGCAAGCCGGGCTGCGCCGCCATGCGAAGGTGGACCTTGTGTTGATGGATATGCCGGGGATTACCCCGGCGGACCTGGCCTTGGCGCAGGATCTTTGTCGTTTGTTGAAGCACGATGCTATTACGACGCATCTGGTCTTGCCGGCCGCCATCAGAGCACGAGAGGCCTGTCAAATGACCGATTGCGTGAGGGCACTTCCGGATCTCCGGTTGTTCTTTACCAAACTCGACGAAACGGACTCTTCTGGAACGATCTTTGAAGTGGGACATGCGACCGGAGTTCCACTGTCGTACTGGAGTGTTGGACGGCGGGTCCCAGGGGATATTGAGGTCGCCTCTCCGGAAGAGCTAGCCACCAAGCTCACGACAGGGAGCTCGGAGCGTGCGCACGATCATGTCAGAGAGTCAGATCGCTCAGTGGAAGCGAACCTGGTGTTGGCGGCAACGGGAACTTATCACCGATAACGCGGTTGGAGGTCACACTATGCAGCTCAGATCCAAATCGTCTGCCCTGGTGCCGGAGCATGTCAGATGGGAAGGTGAGTCATTCCCTCAAGTGATTGCCGTCTCAAGCGGAAAAGGTGGGGTGGGAAAAACCAATGTGGTGGCCAATGTGGGCATGGCCCTGACCAAACTTGGGAAACGAGTCCTCATCCTGGATGCCGATCTCGGCCTAGGAAATCTCGATGTGCTGCTTGGCCTGGTCCCACGGCTCACAATCGAAGATGTGCTTGCCGGAACCCATACATTTGACGAAATCGTGCTGAAAGGCCCGGCAGGAATTCATGTCTTGCCGGCGAGTTCCGGGGTCCCGCAGCTGACGACATTAACAGAATCCCAACAGCTCATCATCCAGGATCAATTAGCGCAGTTTTCCGGCGGGATGGATGTGCTGTTGATTGATACCGGTGCCGGTATTTCTACAAGTGTGACATTTTTTGCCGCCTCGGCTGATGAAACCGTGGTCGTGGTGTCTCCAGAACCCACATCACTCACAGATGCCTATGCCCTGATCAAGGTCTTGGCGCGTCAATATCGTGCACGTCGCTTCAAGATATTAGTGAACCAAGCCAAGAGTCCTCGAGAAGCCTCCGAGGTGTTCGGAAAACTCGATGTCGCGGCGGATCGTTTTTTGCATGTTGCGCTCGAGTTGGTTGGAGCCATTCCGTATGACGACTATGTGCCGATGGCCGTCATGCAGCAGAAGGCAGTCCTGGAATTATTCCCTGAGGCGCCGGCGTCCGAAGCCTTTAAAAAGTTAGCCAGGCAGATCGTGCAATGGCCGAAGCCTGTGCTTCCGAAAAGCTCGATGCAGTTGGTGTGGCAACGGTCGGCGACGCACGCCGGCAACTAGCAAAAGGTTAGCAACTATTATGAGTAAGGCGGCATTACCACACGAGCGGAAAGCGTTCTCAGCAGAAGGGGCGAGACGTGAGCAACTGATCAAAGAGTTTGCCCATGTCATTCGCGCCATGGCCCATCGGTTGGCGTTCCGGCTGCCGGCCTATCTGGATGCAGAGGATCTGATTTCCGTCGGCACCATCGGATTGATGGATGCGATGACCAAGTATGATCCGACAAGGGAAGCCAAGTTCAAAACGTATGCGGAGTTTCGCATTCGAGGCGCGATGCTCGACGAGATCCGCGCCATGGATTGGATTCCGCGATCGGTCCACGAACGAATCTCCTTGCTCCAGAAAACACACACCCTCCTGATGAGCCGACTCGGCCGACCGCCCCAGGATGAGGAGGTCGCGACCGAACTCAAGATGTCGTTGGAAGAGCTGGATGAGTTCATCACACGTGCCCGGGGGGCGGTCATGATCAGTGTCGACGATCTGAGCCTTCAGGAGCCGGACGGGCACAAAGTCGTGAAGATGTTAGCCGATACCCATACTCCTGATCCGCTCTCTTCATTGGTGAATGAGCGTGAACGCGAGTCCATTGCTGGGGCGATTCAGATGTTGCCGGAAAAGGAACGGTTGGTACTCACGCTGTACTACTACGAAGAACTCACCATGAAAGAAATCGGAGAGCTTCTCAAGGTGACAGAATCGCGAGTCTGCCAAATCCACACGAAAGCCATCATCCGACTCAAAGCCACCCTCGAAGCGATCACCTAGGAGTCGCCCGGAAGATCGCGATGGCGGCCAGGAAAAATGTGCCGCCTGCTGGGCAGAATCTATCCGTGCCGCCGTGCGGTTGCGAATGGTGCCATCACGGGTCCAGAAAGTTAACAAGGCGATGGACATTGCGCTACTCTACGCTCAACGGGTGCTGACCTATGCAAGAATTAGCAGTCATGGTCAGATCTTGTGTTTGCATGCCCGTACCACCGTTATTGCTGCCGCCTAAAACAAATTCTCGCCTCGGCTCATCTCACGGCGCCTGATGTTGGTCGATGATGTTCGGCGTATTCTTGCAGACCTGTTGGCGACTTCATCCACTTGGCATACAGTAGCCCGGTGAGACGCCTGCACCATGTCACGGGACAGTTGCTGTTGGTGAGGGTGATACACGGTTCAAGATCTGACCAAAAAAGTTCTTTGGCCGGCCAGATGACCGCGAGGGATGCGGGGCATAGGGCGAGGATACGCGGGACGGCGGGGTGAGGCAACGGAAAAGTAGCCTTGTCCCCTTTTGCCCCTCAACTCCTGCCTCGGCTCAGGCTGCAATGACTGGTAGCAGAAAATGATAGACCAAGTTATCGACGATCTTACCAGGCACTTGTTTGAAATCGTCATCTATTCGGTTGGCATAGGGATGACGGTCAAAGTCATTTCATTCCCACTGCGCCACTTCTGGAATATAAAAATCGATCGCCGTGAATTTGTTGCGGTATCTGCCGGTACTTCCGCTCTGATTGCCGTTTTCCTCATAGATAGAGGTCCTCGTGTCGTGATTCCAGTTAGCACGACCATAATTGGGGCGTACTTTGTATTTGCCTTGATCAGGAAATATGTTCCATTCATTAGAAATTTCCTTGATCGAGAAAAATTGTAAATTGTCTCGTCCGTGCGTCCATTGGGAGGGCTCTGGCTCAACTCGCCGCTGATGTTTACTCCAAACGAGCCAATTGCTCCTCGCTAACTCTACGATGTTCGTCATCACGTTACGTTTGATCAGCGGTCCGCCTGTCCCACGATCGATTCCTGGGAGAATCTGCAAGCGGGCTATACGATCACCAGCGGGACGGTGCTGGCCACCACGGTCGTTGATCCACGGGGAAATCTCACCATTACGCGCTTTACTACCCGCGAGGTATAATGGGGTCAGCAACTGTCTTCGTTGTCAAGAGTCGATACGGGTATTTTGAGAGTCACCCGTGAAAAATTGGCGCACACATTTGACGTAGGAACAACGATCGCCATCATGTCCCAGCTCTC
>NIUT01000161.1 GCA_002254365.1 Nitrospira sp. UW-LDO-01 | reverse complement strand
CTAGAGTGCCGATTCTCAAATTTCTGGTAGTGAGGCCCGCGTGGAGATTTGATCAAATCTCCAGACCGGATCCGAGACCGATCGATAACGCCCATCAGAATGACCCTGGAAGACAATTGCCTCCCCATGCGGCTTAAGGCCCTTCTCACGTTTCTTACCTCTCCTCATTCACGAAAACTCGCATTTGGATGCCCCGCCCGGGAGGGCGGGGATGAAAAATGCGTGCTGCCGAAGGCAGCAAGAATCCGGTAGAGTTGTGGCATGGCCATCAGGCGAGGCCGCCACTGTGTGTACGACACGCGCTACCATTTGGTCTGGGCTCCCAAGTATCGGAAATGGGTGTGGCAGGGGGCGATTCGGGCGCGAGTGCGGGAGGTGGTTTGCGAGATTGCCGCGCATTATGGATTTGAGATGGAGGAATTGGAGGTCGACAAGGATCATGTCCATCTGTTTCTAAGTTTTCCCACCGCGGTACTCGATCAGTGCGGTGGTCGGGCTGCTGAAAGCGGTCAGCGCCAAGGAGATTCGGGAAGAGTTTCCAGAGGTCCGGAAGCAGTTGTGGGGCGGAGAGTTATGGGAGGATGGCTATTTTGTCCGGACAGTGGGGGATAAGGTGACCGCCGAGGTCATCCGGAAGTACATTCGGTTTCATGGGGCGAAGAAGCGAGGAGTTGACCAATTAGACCTCTTCTAGAAAGCCCCGCCTGGAAGGGCGGGGTTCTTTACTTTCACCTAGCATTGTTACTGGATACATGGGTTAGATGTGTAGTGAGTGGGCTTGTGCCCAGTCTGATTAGGTGGCGAGAATTTGCATTGATGATTGTTCAGGGGCCGAGTCGAGCTTGCTGTGCAGCCTGGTAATAGCCGTTGCGATGAGAGAATCCCAGTGGCAGGATCATCTCAGTTGCGGTATGGTTACGGTTCTTTCTCAGGTCCGGGAGAGCTATGATTGCCATCATCGATTATGGAATGGGGAACTTGCGGAGCGTCTCCAAAGCCTTTGAGGCGGTGGGCTATCAGGCGATCATTACCCGTGATGCAAGCCTTATTCAGAGTGCGAGTCATGTGGTGTTGCCCGGCGTGGGAGCGTTTGGCGATTGTATGGCGAATTTGGTGCAATACGAATTGGTCGAACCCATCAAGACAGCAGTCCAGTCAGGAAAACCATTCTTGGGAATCTGCTTAGGATTCCAACTGCTGTTTTCGGAGAGTGAGGAATTCGGCAAGCATGCAGGGCTCGATCTGTTTTCGGGGAAGGTGCGAGCGTTTCCCAGGGAGCAGGGGCTGAAGGTCCCCCACATGGGATGGAATCAGGTTGCGATCCAAAGCCCCTGTCCTGTTTTCAAGGGTATCGCCGACGGATCGAACTGGTATTTCGTTCATTCCTTTTTTGTCGATCCGGTGGATCAGCAGATCACTGCCACCACGACGAGCTATGGCATCCCCTTCACCTCCAGTATTTGGAAGGACAACGTGGTGGCCTGCCAGTTTCATCCAGAGAAGAGTCAGGCAGTTGGGTTGCAATTGATCCGGAATTTTGGGGGATGGAAGTGAGAGGAGTGCCGCTGCCATTTCGCATGGTGCTAGTGGTTATTGTCATGGGACTTGCGGGGATGGGTGTGGGCTGTAGTGGGTCGAAAGTTGCAACGAAATCAGCGCCTGAATTGTCTCGTTACCAGATTCGCTCCATGGCCCTGATACCGTTTGTATCGATCGCAACTCCCCAGTCATCAGGTCAGGATGACCTCTTTATTCCAGCTCCGGACAGTATTCGCCGGTCCGATATCTCCATAGGCGTTCCGCTGGAGAGACAGCCGGGTACTCTCCAAACCATGCTCGTGCCGGGATACGCGGCAGAGCGAGTGACGGAGTTATTTTGGCGACATCTCCGAAATTGGAAAGGACTTCAGGTGGTATCGCCCGGTGATGTCGTGCGAGCCTCATCGGTCGATGCGGACCTTCTCAAGCTGGGGTCAGAAAAGGCTGCTGTTGCCGTCGCTAAGCGACTCAAGACGGATGCAGCGTTGATCGGACTTGTGTCCATCTATCAAGAACGGGTGGGCAGTCGGCTCGGTGCTAATCCGCCGGCGATCGTGGGCTTTCAGGCAAAGGTCATGGCTGTCGATGGGCAAGTTCTCTGGGCCGGTGCGTATTATGAACGGCAACGGCCGATGACTGAGGATCTCTTGGGGTTTCTGCAGCGGTGGTCTTTTGTGACGGCGGCGGAATTGGCGGAATACGGTGTCGATGAGGTGCTGAAAGAATTTCCCTTTGGCAGTGGAGAGGAGCGATAAGGTGTTAGTCATTCCCGCGATTGACTTGAAGGATGGACGGTGTGTGCGGTTGCGTCAGGGAGACATGGCGGCAGAGACGGTCTATTCGGAAGATATCGTCGCGGTTGCCAGAACTTGGCAACAGCGTGGAGCTGGCCTTATTCATGTCGTCGATTTGAACGGCGCGGTTGGTGGTGAGCCGAAGAATTTGCCTCAGATCGAAGCGGTGCGCAAGGCGGTTACCGTTGATGTTCAAGTTGGTGGTGGAATTCGGACGATCGAGACCGTCCGGCGTTACCTGAAGGCCGGAGTATCCCGCGTGGTCTTGGGAACCGCCGCACTCATGGATCGGGCGTTTCTTGAGCAGGCGTGTAGTGAGTTCCCTCGACAAGTCGTGCTCGGCCTCGATGCACGCGATGGCAAGGTTGCGATGAAAGGCTGGACGGCAGTATCAGAGACGAAGGCGATCGATCTATTGAATGAAGTGCGCGGGCTGGCGATAGGGGCGGTCATCTATACGGATATTGCGAGGGACGGCATGCTGAACGGGCCGAATCTCACGGCGTTACAAGAAGTCGTCGCTTCCTCGGCCTTTCCGGTGATTGCGTCAGGGGGGATCAGTAGTGTCGAGGATCTTCTTGCGGTGCGCTTACTTGGGTCAAGGATTGAGGGAGCCATTGTGGGTAAAGCATTATATGATGGCAAACTCGACTATCATGCTGCAGTAGTGGCGCTCGGTAAGGGATAATATCCGAGAAGATTTTTCGATGTACACTTTTCACTACTCACGCCTTACGTTTCACGAGTCTCCATGTTGACCAAACGCATCATCCCCTGTCTCGATGTCAAAGAGGGGCGTGTGGTGAAGGGGGTGAGCTTCGTGAATCTTCGTGATGCGGGAGATCCCGTCGAAGTCGCGGTGGGATATGATCGCGAAGGCGCAGACGAACTCTGCTTTTTGGACATTACGGCCTCGCATGAGAACCGAAAGACGATTCTTGAAGTCGTTGAGCGAACTGCGGCCTGTGTTTTTATGCCGGTGACGGTCGGCGGCGGGGTGCGGACGATCGAGGATATCCGCGCCTTGTTGAATGCGGGAGCGGATAAGGTCAGCATCAATACCGCAGCGGTTCAGCGGCCTGAGTTTGTTCAAGAAGCCGCACAGCGATTTGGGACGCAGTGTATCGTCGTCGCGATCGATGCCAAAGCGGTCGCGCCAGATCGGTGGGAAATCTTTACACATGGCGGTCGAAAACCAACCGGGCTAGATGTCGTTGCGTGGGCGACACGAATGGAACAGTATGGTGCCGGTGAAATTTTACTGACCAGCATGGATCAGGATGGTCGTCAAACCGGATACGATTTGGGCTTGACGGCGACGGTGTCTGGGGCAGTGTCGATTCCTGTGATCGCCTCGGGTGGAGTGGGAACGTTGGAGCATTTGTACAATGGGTTCGTGGAGGGGAAAGCGGACGCCGTCCTCGCTGCATCCATTTTTCATTTTCGGACCTATACGATTGCTCAAGCAAAGGCTTATTTGCGGGAGCGCGGTGTTCCGATCCGTATGCCGGACAACATAGCTCAGGTGGCGTGAATCGATGAGCCAGACAAGGGCTGACCAATTTAAATTCGATCAACAGGGCTTGCTCCCTGCCGTGGTGCAGGATTGGCTAGACGGTACTGTGTTGATGCTGGGGTATATGAATCAGGAGGCGTTGGCCAAGACGGTTGCGACCAGAAACGTCCATTTTTGGAGCCGTTCCAGAAACAAGCTGTGGGAAAAAGGCGAGACGTCTGGCCATAGACTTTCTGTGAAGGACCTCTTTATCGACTGCGACCGCGACACGATTCTAGTCAAGGCCCAACCAGTCGGACCAACCTGTCACACTGGTGAACGGGCTTGCTTCTTTTCTCGTCTGGATGAAGCAGGTGGGGTACTGGGAGCGTGCTCACAGGATGCGTCTGGCGGAATTCTCGAGGGTGTTCTCCGGACGATCCGAGAACGTCGCTCCAACCCCCAGGCCGGTTCCTACACGACGAAGCTGTTCGAGGGCGGACACGACAAGATCCTGAAAAAGGTGGCGGAGGAGGCCGGTGAGGTATTGTTGGCGTCGAAAGGTGGTAAAAGAGAGGAAATCGTATACGAAGTGGCCGACCTCTTTTTTCACACCCTCATGGTTCTGGGGTACCACGACCTGTCTTTGCAGGATATCTATGAAGAACTGGGGCGTAGATTTGGGAAATCCGGCTTACGGTCAGAGAAGTAGCCAGTATAGTTTGTGAGGGCGTCGGTCTGATGGAGTGAATGTTGAGACCGATCCTGGGTGGGAGGCATCGACATGAGCGAGTGCCTGTTTTGTAAAATTGTGGAAAAGAAGATTCCAGCAAAGCTGGTGCATGAGGATGAAGACACGCTGGCGTTTGACGACGTCCATCCCCAAGCGCCTGTCCATACGCTGGTGATACCGAAACGACATGTAGGTTCAGTCCAAGATTTGGGTGAGGCAGATCAGACCTTGTTGGCGAGGTTGCTGCTGACTTGTCGGAAGGTCGCAAACAACAAAGGGCTGGCTGGTTCAGGGTTTCGCCTCGTGGCCAATACCGGACGAGAGGGGGGGCAAACCGTGTTCCACCTTCACTTTCATGTCATGGGTGGGCGACAGATGGGCTGGCCTCCAGGCTGAGAGAAGACGACGAATTGACAGGATTTCCACTCGTCTGTTAATCTGACCGGTCGATTATTCCGATTACTTAGTAACCAACTCGTCAGGTCGTGCGCGACGGGAACGTAGGAGTGGAGACTCTCGTGGGCCGAGGCCTGATTTCCGACGAGATCAAGAATCGAATACGAGACCGTGTGGATATAGCGGATGTCGTAGGCCAGCATGTCTCCTTGAGGCGGGCCGGTCAGAACCTGGTGGGGCTATGTCCCTTTCATCAGGAAAAGAGCCCATCATTTTCGGTCAGTTCCTCCAAACAAATGTTTTACTGCTTCGGCTGTAAGGCCGGGGGCGATGTGTTTGCCTTTCTGAGCAAGATGACTGGCGCCACCTTTCCAGAAGTGCTACGTGAGCTCGGGGATAAGGTGGGCATTGCCGTGGAAGAGTCGCCTGCGGAACGAGGACAGCGCGGACAGGCGCATCGCATCGAAGAGATGAACCAGGCTGCGCTGACGTGGTTCCAATCGAACCTTCGCGATCCACAGCTTGGAGCAACGGCTCGTGAGTATCTCGTCAGGCGGGGAATCCAACAAGCGACCGTGGAGGCGTTTCGGCTCGGTGCATCCTCCTCAGATTGGGAAGGGCTCTGTAAGTTCCTCGCCAGGAAAGGGTTTTCGCCCAGCGACAGTGTGACGGCCGGGCTCATCACTCCACGAGCAAACGGCAACGGATATTATGACAAGTTTCATGGGCGGCTCATGTTCACCATCACCGACCTGCGCAGGCGTGTAGTGGGGTTCGGCGGTCGCGTGTTGGGCGACGGCATGCCCAAATATCTGAATTCGCCAGATACCCCACTGTTTAAAAAGGGGCAAACGCTATTTGCTTTCGAGCAGGCGCGGGAAGCCATTGTTCGGACCAAGACGGTGATCGTTGTCGAAGGCTATTTCGATGCCATCGCGCTCCACCAGGCCGGACTGACCCATACCGTGGCGACCTTAGGGACGGCCCTGACTGCTGAGCATGTGCAGGCTCTACGGCGATTTGCCGAGCGAATCGTGTTGCTCTTTGACCCGGACGCAGCCGGAGTCCGCGCAGCACTGCGCGGGTTGGATCTTTTTGTCAACAGCGGTTTAAGTGTCAAGGTTGTCACGCTTCCTGCGGGAGAGGATCCGGATACGTTTATCCGGAAAGCTGGTGCCGATGCATTTGCTCAGTTAGAAGCGGGGGCGCCAAGCCTGTTGGACTATGCATTGAACTACACGATCGATCAAGCTGATCCCGGTTCGCTTGAGAGCCGTATCCGAAGTGTCGATGAAGTCCTGCGAATTCTGCAGAGGAGTGAGCATCCGATTGAACGGCAAGAACGGATGAGAGTCGTCGCTGAACGGCTGAGAATCAGCGAGGCTCGGCTGATTGAGCGGTATCCGGCGCTGGCGGCTCAACCGAAGCCAGGTGTTGTCCCACCGCGCATACAACTCTCACAGGGGATTTCTCTGACGACGCAGTTTAAAGGATTGCCCGAAGAAAGAGATCTTCTGCTTCTCTTGCTGCAAGGGAAACTGTCCTCTGCTGATGTGCGACGTCTGAAGCCAGAATCGTTTACCCTTGCCTCAGGACGAAAGCTGATCTCGATTGCCCTCACGCATGTGGATCGCGAAGGACGTATCAGCCTCAGAGCGGTCTTGGATGAAGCGACGGAAGATCCTGAGTGTGGTGGGCTGGCGACAGAATTGTCCATGCGTGAGGATTATTTCGATGATGTTCCGGCCCATGTCCAGGCCTGTTTGGATACGCTTGATCGTAAGCGGACGGAGCATGCGTTGCGGGATCTTATCGAACGACTCAAAACGGCTGAACGTGAAGGCCGAGCGGATGAAGCGGGCAGCTTGAACGTGCAGATTAATGAAGCGCGGATGCGGAAAGCCGGCACGCTGGGCGCCGGCGTAGTGACCTTGGTGAAGGAGTAGTCATGTCGAAACAAGAGTTATTGGGCGAGGTGAAGAAGCTGATCTCAATCGGGAAGGAAAAAGGCTTCCTGACGTATGACGAGCTCAACAGCACCTTGCCGGCTGAAGTGGTCTCATCCGATCAGTTTGGCAGCATCATGGCGATGTTCGGTGAGATGGATATCGAGATCGTCGAAGCGACGGAGGGCGAACGGGTCTCGAAACGAGGCGATGGTGAGGGGGGGGAAGAAGGCGAAGAGGTGGAGTCGGATTCAGAGGACGACAACGATAAGGCGATCGATTTGACGCCAGGGGCATTGAGTCGCACGGATGATCCTGTGCGCCTCTACCTCAAGGAAATGGGCAGTGTAGCGCTCTTGAGCCGAGAAGGTGAAATCGAGATCGCCAAACGGATTGAAGAGGGGAAATTTGATATCGCGTCCGTGATCTACGGGATGCCGATGACGATCGAGTTTGTCTTGGCGCTCAGGGATCAGCTGAAGAATGGAAAAATCGATGTTCGCGAAATCGTTCCCGTGCAAGAGACAGAAGAGGATTTTGAAGAAGAGCAGCAACCCGTCGAACGTGACTACGAGGAGCTCCGAGTCAAGACGCTCGATGCGTTGAACTCGGTACGGAAAGTCTCCCTCGCGCTCAAGGCCTTGGCGGAGAAGGGAAAACATCTCGGGAACGATCAGGCGAAGCAGAAGAAGTTTAAGAAACAGTTTGAAGCCGTCCGTCAGCAGGTGGTGAACAAGATCGAATCAGTCAACCTCCATGGGGTGCTGAAAGAGCGGATGGTGCAACGGGTCCGCGAGCTTGCCATCCAAATTAGAGTGGCCGAACGAGAGGCGGTCAGCTGTCAGCGGCGTATTGGGGTTGGTGGTGAGGCCGGAGCAGAGTTATTGAGGAAGATGTGCCGCAGCCGCCAGGATTTTCTGGCGGTGAAGCGGAAGACCGGCGTGTCGGAGGAGGCCTTGCTGGAGATTCGCAAGGTGTACCAAGCCGCCAAGGCACGAGTTCGGCAGCTGGAGGCCGAAGAAGCGTTGGTCCCTGCCGAAGAAATCAAGGATGCGGTCAAGCATCTCGATGTCGCGGAGGAGAAGGTCAAGCGCGGAAAGGCGGAGTTGGTCGAGGCGAATCTGCGGCTTGTCGTCAGTATCGCCAAGAAGTATACGAACCGTGGCCTTCAATTTCTCGATTTGATTCAAGAAGGCAATATCGGGCTCATGAAGGCGGTAGACAAATTTGAATATAAGCGCGGGTACAAGTTCAGCAC
>NIUT01000160.1 GCA_002254365.1 Nitrospira sp. UW-LDO-01 | reverse complement strand
GCACCTGCAGATTGTCGAGTGTGACATTGCCGCGTTGGGTCGGCAAACATCGTTCAATGTGACGATACTGAGCCTCGGTGAGTTCCATGGGCGCAGTATCGCATAAACAGCGTTAATAGTGTTAACGGGCCCTAGTTAGAGCAACCACGAATACCACTGTCGCACCATACACCATCAGGCCTAATAAGAGTCCCCACAACGGGACCTTGTCGGACAATTTCCACACGAATGGAGTAATGGTATACATCACAAGGATATGGGCCACATAAATTCCCAAGGTCAACTGCCCAAGGAACGGAAAGGGAGTTGACCGGCCTAGTTGAGGCTTCGCGAGAGCCAACTGAAATATCCCTAGGCCGAAGAGTATTCCTCCCAAGAACTGGTGTCCTTTAATGACTTGCATCGAGCTATGGAGCACCATCTTCATCACCGTGCCTTCCATCAATGCAACGGCGTAGCCACCCAAAATCAAACTCCATGCCATGATCGTTGAAACTGACTCTCGTCGTTCCGCAAGCCACCCGCCTATGACAACAAGAGGAATGGCAATGAGCCATGGCCCTAGCGGGACAGGGGCGTTGAGCAAATTTCTCGGCGTACTTTCCTCCGCAAGAATCAACACATAGATGCCTGCAGCCAAAAGCGCCAGGTGTCTTTGTAACTGACCTATAGCCACCAGCGTTAGGATAGCCAGACTGAATATGAGCGCAGGAAGAAACCAGAGATGCCAAACAGGACGAACCCCTTCGATGAAAACCCAGAGATGTCGAGACTCCAACAACTGAATATTCTTCAGAGCCTCGGCGTAAAACGGCTGCCATAAACCGTGGTGACGGACCTCGGCTGGCATCACAGTGTAAATACACAGCCAAACAAGAAGTATCCACGCTAGGGGGGACGCATACCGATGGAACTGAGCCATAGGATTTCCCTGGGTCAAAACCGATCGCTGAAAGAAATAGCCAGCCGTAATAAAGAAATACGGAACCCCCACCCACCAGACGAGATAGCCGTTGAGGACGACAAAGAAATTACCATCGGCGAACTGCGAGAGACTTGACAGAAAATGACTATGCCAGAAGATTACCGCAAAGATGGCCAATACTCGGAAACTCTCGATACTGGGGATACGTGTGGAGACTTGTTCCCTTTTCTGGTCTGGGACCATAAGAGAGCAGACCGTGGCCAGCCAGTCTTTCGTTGGTAACGAGCCCACAAGGCTACATAAGCCTCTCATCTTCGTCTGTTCCTTACTTATACGGTAAGGAAATATACGTTCTTCTCATCCTCTTATAATCATCTCACTGAGGATTGCGAATGGTCCACTAGGAAATCCCTTAGGTCATGAACAGAATAGTACTGAAGAGGAATGCTCTAACCTAGGGGACCTTTCAAGGGGGAAGGGGATACGGAAGCCTACCGATCGGTGAATGTGCCAGAATCACCAACCCTAGACTTAGAGCATTTCGCGTTTAGTTGGAATCTTTAGGGATTCCCAACTGGCCAGGAATGAGGGAGAATCGGCATGGAGGGGGACCATGCCGAGAGCGTACTCTGAAGATTTGCGCCGCCGCGTTGTGGCGGATACGGACCAGGGGCTGAGCATTCGGGCTGTGGCCCAGAAATATTCCGTCAGTTCTTCGTTTGTCTCGAAGTTGACGCGGAGGTGGAGGCACGAGGGATCCGTGGCAAGCCGCCAGATAGGCGGTTATAAACGTCATGCGCTAGCAGCGCACGCCGAGGCGATCAGACGCCAGCTGACCGAACAGACAGACATGACGTTGGTGGAATTACGCGAGTGGGCACAGGCCGTTTTGAGTGTGCGTGTACATCTCTCCTCGGTTGACCGATTTCTGCGGTCATTGGGCTACCGCTATAAAACAAACGCGGCGAGCCTCCGAACAAGACCGTCCTGATGTGGCCCAGGCCCGCGCAGCCTGGCAGACCTGGCAACCGACCTGCGATCCCGCACGCCTGGTCTTTCTGGATGAAACGAGCGCGGCGACGGACATGACCAGGCTCCATGGTCGCTCCCCAGTCGGAGCACGATGTCATGCTCATGCTCCGGGCGGCCACTGGAAGACGACGACCTTCGTGGGGGCGCTACGCTCAGCTGGCATGACCGCGCCCTTCGTGCTGGACGGACCCATGGATGGAGACGCCTTTGTGGTCTACGTGCGAGAGATGCTGACGCCAACCTTGACGGACGGCGACATCGTCGTGATGGACAATCTCCCAAGTCATAAGGTCAAGGGCGTCAGAGAACTCGTGGAAGCCACCGGCGCCACGCTGCAATAGCTTCCCCCCTATTCACCCGACTTCAATCCCATTGAGCAGGCCTTTGCCAAACTCAAGGCGCTTCTGCGAAAGGCCGCGGCTCGCTCTGTCGAGGCCCTCTGGAACGCCATCGGCAACATCGCCAACACCTTCACGACCGAGGAATGTACCAACTACTTCGCCAACTCAGGATAGGCTCTCAACTAAACGCGAAATGCTCTAGTGCCAGGGCAGGCGTGTTCCCCAAACGAATGTCGCTGAGGTTTGAAATACGAACGACAGAGCCGAGAATCTTAGGGCACCACGAAAGAGGGATCTATGCGGTTTGGAAGAAAAAACTCATCATTGAAGAGCTGTTACGCTGATCTCCCGCCTATTCCCTCCACCAACTCAGCGAGATAAGACACTGGCCACAGTTACAACGTGCCCTTTGTCGAGAGGACGTTTCCCGCCAACCGCTCTTCCGGCATTGTCGCCTGATCGAGGGCCTTGGCGAGGGCCTTGAAGATGGCTTCCATGATGTGGTGCGGGTTGCGGCCATAGAGCAGATTGACGTGCAGATTAAGGCCACCATGAGTGACAAAGGCCTGAAAAAAGTCTTCGAAGAGGCCGAGATCGAATGCTTTGATCTTCCGGTCTGGTAACGCGACATTGTAGACGAGGAATGGTCGGCCGCTGAGATCAATGGTGACTTGAGCCAAGGTTTCGTCAAGCGGCGCCGAGGCAAACCCAAATCGTTTGATCCCCGCCTTTTCACCCAAAGCCTGGTGCAACGCTTTTCCCATGACGATTCCAACATCTTCCACCGTATGGTGTTCATCGATATCCAGATCGCCTTTCGCCTGCACCATGAGATCGAAGAACCCGTGCTTGGCCAGGAGCTCTAACATGTGGTCAAAGAAGCGAATGCCCGTGTCAATCTTCCCCTGACCGCAGCCGTCCACGGTCCACTCGACACGGATGTCGGTTTCCTTGGTAGCCCGATGAACACTCGCCTGTCGAGGGGCTGATCCGTTCTTTTTCATAAAAACCTGCTCTGAGCGGACTTTGCGTGGGCATCAAACCCTTCGATCTGAGCGAGTCGAATCAAAGGATCTTTGACTTTGGCCAATGCTTGCTTCGTGTAATGCACGATGTTGCTGATCTTCACATAATCGTTGACGGACAGTGGGGAAAAAAACCGGGCGGTTCCACCGGTCGGCAACACATGGTTCGGCCCAGCAATATAGTCGGCAACCGACGGCGGCGTGTACCGCCCCAAAAACAAGGCACCGGCGTGACGAATCTGCTCCAGATAATCGAACGGATTGTCTACCGAAAGCGTGAGGTGTTCTGCCGCAATTTGATTGGCCACCGCAATCGCTTCGCCCATCGTAGGGACAACGAAAGCGACCGCATGCTGTGCAATCGCCTTTGAGGCAATCTTCTCCCTCTGAAGCCCTTTCAATTGAGCCGCGATCAATTTCGAGACGTCTTTCGCCAATCGCTCCGATGTGGTCACCAGAAAAACCTGCGCGTCTTCGTCATGCTCTGCCTCACAAAGCAAATCGGCCGCGACATGCGCTGGCTTCGCTTCATCATCAGCCACAACGAGCAACTCGCTGGGACCGGCCACCATGTCGATTCCTACGGTGCCATAGAGCAACCGCTTGGCCGTCGCCACATAAATATTACCCGGACCAACGATCTTATCGACCTTCTCGATGATTTTTGTTCCATACGCAAGTGCGGCGACAGCCTGAACACCGCCCACGCGATAGATCTCCGTCACCCCGGCGATGTCCGCCGCAACCAACAGGTAGGGATTGATCCCCTCCTTCTGCGGCGGCGTGACCATCACTATGCGCGAGACGCCAGCCACTTTGGCGGGAATGGCACACATAAGGACGGAAGACGGATAGACCGCTTTTCCCCCAGGCACATAGACCCCGACCGCATCGACCGGTCCAATGACCTGGCCTAATGTCGCATCCCCGTCCTGATACATCCAAGTCTTCGACCGTTGCCGCTCATGGAACGCAGTCACCCGCTCAGCGGCCAATCGCAGCGCATCACCTTCATCTTTTCTGATATGGAAATAGGCGTTCTTGATCTCCTCCGGCGTCACCCGTACTGTGTCGGGCTTGAGTGTCACCTTGTCAAATTGTGCCGTGTAGCGAAAGACCGCCTTATCTCCACCTCGCTCAACGGTTTGCAAGATCGTGCGTACGGCCTTTTCAACGGCTGCACCGGTGGTCCGCCCTCGTAGTGAAGCTTTTTTTAAGATTGGAAGAAAGTTTCGATCAGCTTGAGTAACGATTTTCATGAGCGAACCATCTTTTTCTTACGTGTCTGGAGAGTCATTGGACGACCGCTATCGGATAGCATCCGCTGACTCGGGACCACGGCACGGAGGTTCCGAATCAAGGTCATCAGCGGCTCCTGCTTCAGACGCAGACTCGCCCGATTGACGATAAACCGAGCGGTCGATCGGGCAATCACTTCTACTTCCATCAAATCATGGGCCTTCAGGGTGCTGCCGGTTTCAACCAAATCAACAATCCGATCGGCCAATCCGACGACCGGCGCAAGCTCGATCGAACCATAGAGTTTGATGATCTCAACCGGAATCCCGCGCGCATTAAAATAGCGCTCACTGATCCGTGGGTATTTCGTCGCAATCCGAACCTTGGGCGACAACCGAACACCCACCTCTTCACCCTGGAGAGCCGCGACGGCGATTCTACACGCTCCGAACCCTAAATCCAATGGTTCGTATACGTCACTTTCCTGTTCCATCAACACGTCCTTCCCGACAATACCGGCGTCCGCCCCACCGTATTCCACATAGGTCGGCACGTCGCTTGGACGAACAATGAGAAAGGTCATATCGTGCTCTGGACTGACGAAGATCAGACGCCGGCTCTCCGCAGAAAGCCCGGCAATTGCATAGCCGGCTCGTCGAAAGAGGTCCAGCGCAGACTCGATCAATTTTCCTTTTGACAGCGCAATCGTCAACATCGACCACCTCTAGTGCATCTTTGTCGTCATCGGTCGGCGCTGGATGTCCGCGCCAAGGGCTCGCAACTTCTCTTCAATCCGTTCATATCCACGATCGAGATGATAGACACGTTGAATCTGCGTCACCCCCTCAGCAGCTAACCCTGCCACAATGAGCCCGGCGCTGGCGCGTAGATCGGATGCCATCACCGGTGCCCCGGTCAGGGTCTTGCGGCCGGTCACCACGAGTCGGTTCCCTTCCACCCGAATATCAGCACCCATCCGACGCAGCTCTTCCACATGCATAAATCGACTTTCAAACACGGTCTCCGTGATGACACTTGTCCCTTCCGCAAGACTCATCAGCGCCACCATCTGCGCCTGCATATCGGTCGGAAATCCTGGGAACGGCAAGGTCTTCACATCAGTCCCTCTTAGGATGCCCGGCATAGCCAGGTGCACCCTATCCTGTTTTTCCTCCACATCAGCTCCCGCTTCCCGCAATTTCATCAGAACCGCCTCAAGATGACTGGGGTGGCAGTGCGTCACCGTGACCTCCCCGCGCGTCATGGCCCCCGCCGCCAAGTATGTCCCTGCTTCGATACGATCGGGGATGACATCATGATCGCCACCATGAAGTTGTGGTACTCCTTCGATGGTGATCACATCGGTGCCCGCCCCATGAATCCGCGCGCCGCGCTTGACGAGGAATTGAGCCAGGTCCAAGATTTCCGGTTCCTTCGCCGCATTCTCGAGCATGGTGACCCCATCAGCCAGTGACGCCGCCATCATGAGGTTTTCGGTTCCGGTTACCGTCGGGGTATCGCAGTAAATGCGTGCGCCTCTCAGGCGCTTGGCTTTGGCCGTGATATAGCCATGTTCGATGGAAATCTCAGCCCCTAACTTTGCCAATCCGCTCAAGTGCAGATTCACTGGCCGGGAGCCGATCGCGCAGCCGCCGGGCAGAGAAACCTTTGCCTCACCACATCGTGCCACCAACGGCCCTAAGACCAGAACCGAGGCTCGCATGGTCTTGACGAGATCGTACGGTGCTTCCGTTGATGCGATCAGGTCGGATTGAATCACCGCTCGGTTGCCCTCATGTGAGACCTTTGCCCCGAGAATCCCCAGAAGCTTTCCCATCGTCAGGACATCAACGACCCTCGGCAGGTTGGTGATGACACATTCTCCACCGCTGAGAATGGTCGAGGCCAAGATGGGGAGTGCGGAATTCTTCGCCCCGCTGATACGGACTTCACCGGAAAGCCGGTTGCCCCCGTTAATAAGAATCTCATCCATGACTTGGCCCCTCACACGCACGCCGTGCAATGAGGACGCGTTCAATCCCCGCTTCGTCCTCGACGGTTTGAAGCCCGGTGTACCCTGTCGCTTCTTCTACCGCCCGTCGCACAAGTGGTGCTTGGTTCTGACCAAGTTCCATCACCAGCAACCCGCCGGGAGCGAGGAATTCTTTAGAGTCATGGATCAGCCGTACATGGAACTCGATCCCTTGCGGCCCTGCCAGCAAAGCGCCTCGCGGCTCATAGTCCCGCACCTCCGGCTGCAAACCTGCCCAGTCCGCTTCAGCAATATAGGGAGGATTGGAGATGATGGCATCCACGGTTCCTACACCGACGCATTCCTTCAATGGGGAGAGAAGATCCCCCTCCAACCAGATAATCTTGTCGCCAACTCCATGTCGGTCCGCGTTTCCCTTTGCAACCTTTAATGCAGCGTGCGAGCAGTCCAGCGCAAAAATTCGCATACCGTCGAGGATGGTCGCCAGCGTCACAGCCACACAACCGGAACCTGTTCCGACATCCACCAGCACGGCACCCTCCACAAATCTGCCCTCCCTCAGCGATTCTTGAATAAGAAGCTCCGTTTCTGGACGAGGGATCAACACTGCCGAAGTCACAGAGAAGTCGAGTCCACAAAACTCTTGCGACCCCAAGATATACTGGAGCGGCTCTCGCAACTCCCGCCTGCGCACCACCGACATCACACGTGCGAGTTGCTCCGTCGTTACCGACTGTTCCGCCCGACTGGCCAACTCATGGTGCTTCATCTCTAAGGCATAGGCCAGCAGCCACCGCGCTTCCTGTGCGGCGTTCGCAATCCCTGCACCTTCCAATATCTGCTGTGCGTTGACGAGTAACTTCCCGACAGCCTGTGGGTCTGACATGACAGGGGTTGTCGCTCCTTAGACCTTTGCAGTTTCAACTTGCTGTTGTTGCGCTTTCAAAGCCTGAACAATATCCTCGAGATCACCTTCCATCACCAATTCCAGCTTGTGAAGCGTCAAGCCAACTCGATGATCCGTCACACGATTCTGTGGGAAATTATAGGTTCGGATCTTCTCACTCCGTTCCCCACTTCCCACCTGTGACTTCCTATTCTGTGCGATCTCGGCCTCTTGCCTCTCCCGCTCAGCTTCGACAATTCTCGCACGCAAGGTCCGCATGGCCTTCGTCCGATTTTTGAGCTGCGATCGTTCATCTTGACAGGAGACCACCACCCCTGTCGGTAGATGGGTAATACGAACAGCCGAGTATGTGGTATTCACACTCTGTCCACCAGCCCCGGATGAGCAAAATGTGTCGATCCGCAAGTCTTTCGGATCGATCTGCACATCGACTTCGTCAACCTCTGGCATGACGGCAACTGTGACCGTGGACGTGTGAATACGACCACTTGCTTCAGTCACAGGTACCCGCTGCACTCGATGAACACCGGCCTCATACTTGAACTGGCCGTACGCCCCTTTCCCCTCAATTAACGCGACGATATTTTTATACCCACCGATGCCAGTCTCAGACGCCTCGACAGTATCGACCTTCAGTCCTTTCTTTTCCGCAAATTTACCGTACAGGCGAAATAGCTCGCCGGCAAAGAGCGCCGCCTCATCCCCGCC
>NIUT01000159.1 GCA_002254365.1 Nitrospira sp. UW-LDO-01 | reverse complement strand
TTTCGAGTTTCGAATTTCAGGTTGGAGGCTCGAATGAACCGGTCTTTGGCTCGAAACCTGGAACTCGGAACTCGAAACAGCTCCTGACGCTTCACGTTCTCGAATTACTCGTGTCGCTTCAAAGCCGTCCATCTCCGGCATTTGACAGTCCATGAAGATGACATCGTAACGTATCCGAGACAGCGCTTCGACCACTTCCCGCCCGTTGGCCACCACGTCGATACGATACCCCAATCGTTGGAAGAGGCGGACCGCCACTTTCTGATTCACGACGTTATCCTCAGCCAGCAGTATGCGAAGGTCCACGTTGGCTTTCGTCTCGGCAAGGGTATGACGAGTAATGAGGGGAGCCGGTTGATTCACCGCCGACACGCCGGCTCTCGCAGCGTACTGCGTCATGACTGCAACAAGACAATCGTGCAATTGCCGCTCACGAATTGGCTTCGTCAGGTAAGCGGAGATCCCTGCTGTTTTAGCGGTTTTCGCATCTCCCCGTCGACCGAACGAGGTCAGCAGCACCAATTGAATCTCGGGCCCTCCCGGTCGGGTCCGTATGGTGCGCGCCAATTCGAGTCCATCCGTTGGTCCCATATCCACATCCAACAGCACAAGATCAAATGCCGGTTGACGGTGTGTCTGACTTAGGACCATGAGCGCTTCGGGTCCACTCGTGACGAGCGTCGGCTGCATTCCCCATTTTTTCGTCATCAGCTCCAAGATCTTTCGGTTGATGGCTTTGCTGTCCACGATGAGGATGTGGAGACCGGTCAACAAGACGGAATCCTTCTCGATCACATGCGACCCGCTGATCTGCTTGCGCAAATTCACTGTAAACCAGAAGCAGCTCCCGACTCCTACTTGACTTGTCACTCCGATCGCTCCCCCCATCAACTCGACCAGACGTTTGCAAATCGCAAGACCGAGACCGGTTCCGCCGTACTTCCTTGTCGTAGATCCATCGGCCTGGCTGAACGACTGAAACAGCCGTTCACGGGCCGCTTCGGAAATACCAATCCCCGTATCCGTGACCGCCACACGAATCGTAGTCTCTTCATTCGAATCAGCTTCAACGGTCACCTCCACCACCACATCTCCCTGGTCGGTAAACTTGATCGCGTTCGAAGCCAAGTTCATGACGATCTGACGGAGACGGCCTGGGTCACCCAGCAAATGTCTCGGCACATCGGCATGGAACAGACAGGCCAGATTGAGTCCTTTTGAGGACGCTCGCTCCGTCACAAGATCCAGCGATTCATCAATCGCGAGGCGAAGGTCGAACGCAATCGTCTCCAAATCGAGTTTCCCAGCCTCAATCTTGGAAAAATCAAGGACATCGTTGATGATCGTCAACAGGTGGTCGCCACAGGTCCGCACCGTTTCAGCATATTCACGTTGCTCCTCCGTGAGTTGGGTGTCCAACAGGAGCCCGGTCATCCCGATCACCCCATTCATCGGCGTTCGAATTTCGTGACTCATGCTGGCAAGAAACAGAGACTTGGCCTCGGTTGCGGCTTTGGCTTCCCTCAACGCTCCGTCTAATTGGTGATTGATCTGCTCCATTTGCTGAGCATAGTTTTTCAGCGCCTGCTCCGCTTCTTTTCGTCCGGTGATATCTCGGATGAACGCGCTGAAAATAGTGATCCCCTCGATCGTCAACGGAGTCATGGCGAGTTCCATGGGGAATTCCCGGCCGTCTCGTCGAAGCCCGATCATTTCTACCAGTCGCTGAGCGGTGGGCACATCCCGAGACTGGAGCAGGCGCTGAACGTACGCTCGATAGCTGGGACGATGGGACAGCGGACAAAGCGTGTCGGCCGCATCTCTCCCGATAGCCTCCAGCGCAGACCACCCAAAGACCTGTTCCGCCTGGGCATTCCACTCCGTAATACAACCGCTTTCATCCATGGTCATAACTGCATCGAGGGCCGTGTCGATGATCAAGCTGGTGCGGGCCTCGTTCTGATGCAACGCCGTTTCCACTTCGGTCCGCTCGACGAAGAGGCCTATCTGGCTTCCCGTCGTGCCCAACGCGCGTAACAGATCCCTATCTTCCGCCTGAGCCTCTCGGCTGAGGAATTCCATCACGCCATAGACGTTGGCTCTGAGCCAAATCGGAAAGGCACAGGCTCCACGGAGCACCCCTGGTGTCTCAAGAGACTCACGCGTAAAGAGGGGAGCTCCTGTCATATCCTCAATCCACAAGGGCTCACCACGCGCCCAACAACACCCCGGCAGATCGGAGCCTGGACCGTAATCCCGTTGCCGGCTGTTGCATACAAACTCCTGGACCACCGTCGAATCAACGGACCACCCATGCGCGCAGGTTAGCGATCGTCGATCGTCCTGTACTCTCCAGAACAACCCGACCTGCCAATCCAGACTGACCACAATCGCCTGCAAGAGGTCCGGGATGGCTTGCTCAACCGTAGAGGACCCCGCCAGTACTTTCGCCACTGCATGCTGGAGAGCTTGGCGACGATCGGCACGCTTTTGCTCTGTCACATCTTGAAGCACGCTCAGGACAGATCCGATTGACCCATTTTCAGCTGGAAGCGGAACGGTGGTCATTTCGACCCACCGAATTTGACGGGACAATCCAACCAGTCTGCACCGTCCACGGGCTTCACGTCCCTCGCGGGCAGCCTTGTGTAGGTCGTCGAGTTGCTGATGATCACCCGTATGGACAAAATCCCGGAGATCGCGGCCAATGATTTCCTCTGAAAACCCGGCGTCGAAAAGCAAACATCCGGCGGGGTTGATCTGGACGACCCGATGGTCGAGCCCCGCCACCAGGATCCCCTGCGGCTCAGCCTCCAGGATACTCCTGAGTCTTTGTTCATTTTCTTGGAGCCGAGCGTTCTCGTTTTCTGCCTGAAGTCGACGAGTCCGGTCCCGGTGCAATACCTGTACGAGATAGACAATCAGGGGAACAACCAGCAGGAGATTCACAAGGCCAATAGCCCAAAACAGGTTTACGTCCCCATCACTCATCGGCAAGACTCCAGACACATCCATCCCTACGACCAGACTGGTACCAGCCCCTACACTCCGTTATGTGCCGTATCGGCTCGTTAGGTGAGAACTTGAGCCGATGATCACCGTCTGAACAGGCTCTCCGTCATCCGGAGCCTCCCCGGACGATACCCTGCTCAAACGGCAGGAATCGCTCTTTCACTCGCACCGGCAGCCAGGTATGATGGGGCCATGAGCTCGAAGATCCTGCCACGAGAGCAACTTCTCCACCTTCTGGCCATGGATCGGACGAAGGGGAAGCGCATCGTGTTCACCAACGGGTGTTTCGACCTGATGCACATCGGGCATACTCGATACCTCCAAGCGGCAAGGGCACTGGGCGATGTCCTCGTGGTCGGGGTGAATAGTGATGCATCTGTTCGGGCTTTAGAAAAAGCGCCTGACCGGCCGATTGTTCCAGAGGTGCAGCGGGCCGAAGTGCTGGCGGCTTTGGCCTGTGTCGACTATGTCGGGATCTTCGACGAACCGGACCCCCTTGAACTCATCACGGCTATCCAGCCGGACATCCTGGTGAAAGGCGGAGACTGGCCTATCGACCAAATCGTCGGCCGCAAGGTGGTCGAAGCCCGTGGCGGCATCGTCAGGACGATCCCGCTGGTTCCCGGTCAGTCGACCACAGCACTCCTTCACCGTATCCGCTCAACTACGACGTAATTCGTGTCTGACAACACTTCTCACATGCCCTCCTGGCTTATCCCGCTTCGATCGGCCCTCGATCACAAGCAGGCGCGTGTGTGCCTACTCGGGGCGCATGGCCCGACTTCGGCTTGCGCCGTCACACTACTGGACCGTCTCCGCCGTCATTCTCACAACAACGCCGGCCCATGGGTCGTGCTCACCGCAAGTGACGAGTCCGCGGAACGACTCTTCAATGACTTGCACTTCTTCCATTCGCTCATGGGACAACCTGTCGAAGGCCTCGCCTGGTTCCCGGAATGGGAGACCCTCCCCTATGAAGCAACGGCACCGCATGTCGCGTTGATTGCACAGCGGATGACGACGCTGCATCGCCTGTTGATCAAGCCACCCACGATCCTCGTGACCTCCGTCGCTGCGGCCATGCATCGCGTGATCCCACGCTCGCTTTTCGAGGAATCGGTGATTCGTTTCAAGACAGGCGCAACCTTCGAACGGGAATCTTTGGTCACCAACCTGCTTCGCATTGGATACCGGCGGGTTTCCGTGGTGGAAATTCCAGGGGAATTCAGCATTCGTGGGGGAATCGTCGACATCTTCTCGACCGCCTACCCGAACCCGGTCCGAGTCGAATTTCTAGGGGATCAAGTCGAATCGATGCGGCTGTTTGACCCCGCGACCCAAACATCGATTGAGAAGTTAAACGAGGGGTGGGTCTTACCCGCACGAGAATTTATCCGGCCTTCACAAACCCCGGACGCGACTGCACCGGTTCCTCCCGATGCAGAATGGCGAAGTCCTGACCTCTATGAGGCCATGGACACGTTGTTCGACTATCTCGGCACGGATCCTTCTCTCGCCCTCGATCAACCGGAGAGCCTCAAAAAGGCCTGTGAGGCAGCCTGGAACAAAATCGATGACGGATACCTTCGTCATGTCGACCGTGACATTGCTCGTCCCTATCCCTCCCCTGAGCGCCTCTTCCTCACGTGGGACGGCATCCAACAACGGATTGCGACCTGCCCGATGCTGGCGCTGGAGCCTCTGGCGGCTCCGGACTCATCCTGGGAGCCGACCTTTTCATGTTCCACCCAGCTTCCTGGCAGTATCGGTCTTGGGATCAGAGGCACCGCCTTCAGCCAGACACTGAGCCTGCTTGAAGGCCTTCGCAGTGAGCATCGGGTGGTCCTAGTTGCCCGAAGCCGGGGGCAAGTCGATCGCCTGCTCGCCCTCCTCCGAGAACATGATCTACCGGCCGAATCTTGGAATCCCTCCACCTGGTCAAGCCAGCGAGCCGGCAAATCGCCGTTTTATGTGCTGCATGGCGATCTCTCAGTAGGGTTTCTATCCGGAGAGCTCCGACTTGCCCTCCTGACCGAAGAGGAACTCTTCGCAAAAGGAGCGCGCCATAAGCCGCAACCCAAGAGTCGAACTGCCACGTTCCTGTCCTCGTTGGAAGACCTGAACGTCGGTGATTACGTCGTGCATGTGCAACACGGCATCGCGAAGTATCGGGGTCTGAAACGCCTTTCGGTCCAAGACTTTGAGAGTGATTACTTGATCCTTGAGTTTGCAGGCGGCGATACCCTGTATGTTCCGCTCGACCGATTGAATCAAGTACAACGATACAGCGGCGCCGAGAGTCATGTACCCCGACTCGATCGATTGGGCGGCACCAGTTGGGCCAAAACGACCGCCCGGGTCAAGAAGGACATCGAAGAAATGGCCCAAGAACTCATCGACCTCTATGCCAACCGCGAGCTGGTGAAACGGAATGCCTATGGTGTGACCACGACTCTCTACCACGAATTCGAGGCCGCGTTTGAATACGAGGAGACTGCGGACCAGCTCAAAGCCATCGCAGACATCAGCCGAGACCTGGAGTCAACCAAACCCATGGACCGCCTGGTGTGTGGTGACGTGGGGTATGGAAAGACCGAGGTCGCCATGCGCGCCGCCTTCAAGGCGGTAGAGCACGATCGGCAGGTGGCAGTCCTGGTTCCCACGACACTATTGGCTCACCAGCATTATGAAAACTTTGCCGAACGGTTCGCCCCCTTTCCCATGCGCGTCGCGCTGCTCTCACGATTCCAATCGCCCAGGGAAACGAAAGCCATTCTGAAGGATGTCGCGGCCGGAACCGTCGATGTCGTCATCGGTACTCACCGGCTGTTGCAGAAGGACGTGACGTTTCGCCATCTTGGTCTGGTCATCATCGACGAGGAACAGTGGTTCGGGGTCAAACACAAGGAGCGACTCAAGCAACTTCGGACACAGGTCGACGTCTTGACGTTGACCGCCACGCCCATTCCCCGCACCCTGCAAATGGCCATGTCGAGTGTCCGAGACCTCTCGATCATCGACACCCCTCCAGCTGGGCGGCTGGCCATCAAAACAGAGGTGGTTCGGTTCAGCGAGAAAGCTGTACGAGACGCCGTCCTGCGCGAGCTTGGACGAGGCGGGCAAGTCTACTTTGTCCACAACCGTGTGGAAACGATGGAGCGGATCGGCGCCTGGCTGCATCAGCTGATTCCTGAGGCCAGAATGGTCATGGCGCACGGGCAGATGGACGCCAAACCGTTGGAAGCCGTCATGCTGAAATTCGTGAAGCGCGAGGCCGACATTCTGATCGCCTCGGCCATCATTCAGTCCGGACTCGACGTCCCGAGCGCGAATACGATCATCGTGAACCGCGCCGATCTTTTTGGACTTGCGCAACTGTACCAGTTGCGTGGGCGGGTCGGACGGGGAGGTGATCAGGCCTACGCCTATTTCCTCATTCCCGATGAAGGCACACTGACCGGCGATGCACAGAAACGATTGATCGCGATTCAACAGTTTACAGAGCTTGGATCGGGGTTCCGCATCGCTGCGGCTGACATGGAGATCCGAGGCGCCGGTAATCTGTTAGGGAAGCAGCAGTCCGGTCATATTGCTGCGATTGGACTGGATCTCTACATGCAAATGGTCGAACAAGCCGTTCAACGGTTGAAGGGGCATGTGATCGAGGAGGAACCGGACCCGACGCTGCAGCTGCCCGTTTCAGCCTTTATCCCTGAGCCCTACGTGACGGATCCTCACCACCGGCTTTCCCTTTACAAACGGCTGACGGCCTGCAACCAAGTCGGCGAGCTCGCCCTCCTGCACGGGGAGATCCAGGACCGGTACGGCCCCGCTCCAGAGCCGGTCGAGCGGTTGCTCGAAGTGATGCAACTCCGAACCCATGCAAAACGCCTCCGGCTGGCTTCGCTCGACGTACACGGTCAATCGGTCACGATCGTGTTCCAACCGAAGGTAACGCTCCCTGAACCGGCCGTTCATCGATTGATGGACCAGCTGAAGAAACGGCTGAAGTTCCTCAGTCCCACCTCTTTTGAAATCTCCATGCGCCAGAGCGACTGGCCGTTGCTGTTTTCGGAACTCAATGCAATCTTGCAAAGCCTCGACCTCTGTGATACCAAGACGATCAGCACGGATACGACAGGTTCTTGATCGAGACCCTCAGGTACCACCACGTATGAGACACTTCCGGTTCCTGACCTTCTGTCGGACCTATCTCCTGCCTGGACTGCTTGCCGGCATGGTAGCCGGGTTCGGGCCTGTGGTCTCTGGGTGTGCCGATCGACAGGAGGAACCGGTCGTCGCCCTGGTGAATGGCCGAAGTATTACTCAAACCGAATTTGATCTTCGATGGGGAGAGCTCTCACCTGCCACGCGTTCCCGCTATGAGAAGGACGGCGGCAAGCGGAAATTCTTGGATGAACTGATTACCCGAGAGCTCCTGATGCAGGAAGGGCGCCGACGAGGCTTAGACCATAGTGAGATCATCCGGGACAAGACGCAACGGTATAAGGAACAGCTCATCCTCGACGAACTTCTGAAAGACAAGCTCCAATCCAAGGTCGAAGTGACGCAAGTCGAACTTGAGGCCTACTACGAGAAGCACGCCGCCGAACTGCTGGACCCGTTAAAAGCCAGCATTTCCGTCATGCTTCTGCCCAATGTCTATGCCGCAAAAGACCTGGAAACGCAGGTGAATCGGGGCGGGAACTTTGCCAAGTTCGCCCAGAGGTATTCGATGGACGACAAGACAAAGTCTAAAGGCGGCGATCTGGGCCCCTATAGAAAAGGGCTGCTGCTGCCTGAGCTGGATACGGCCATTCATACCCTCAAGCCTGGGATGGTCAGTGGTCCCATCAAGACCGAGCATGGGTACTATCTTGTCATGCTGTCTCCTCTGGATGAAGCGATTATCCAAACCGACTTGGCGACAAAAGAACGCCTTCGGCAAGAGCTTCTGGCCGATAAGCGGCGCAAACGATTCGACGAAGTGATTGCCGACATTCGAACCAATGCATCAGTTCGGTTTGCTGAAGCCGCTCGCTATATTAACGAAGACACCGGCAAGCGTTAGTCCCTGCTGATTTCCACGAACCCACCGCTTCGTGTAGAATTATCAATCGAGTGACGAACGCTTTCCACCCCAGGGTGCAGGAACTATGACCACCGCTTCTCAAAAATCCTCTTGGGAAACGAAACTCCTATCGGCCTTGACCCTCTTCGTATTCGCCTGCTGGTCCCCTCATCTGGCTTCAGCTCATCTGCAGGATCGTATCGTCGCCATCGTCAATTCCGAGCTGATCATGCTGTCCGATGTTCAGCGCGAGTTTGGGGCCGAGCAAGAGCGTCTCTCCCGTACACACCGTGGAACTGATCTCCCTCAACGACTGAAGACCGCGGAATACATGGCCTTGACGAAGCTGATTGAGCGGAAATTGCAACTCCAGGAAGCCAAGGCGAAGAAGGTGGAGGTGTCCGACATCGAGGTCAAACAAGCCATGGAGCAAATGGCGCGACAGGGCACGTCCCTCAACCCTGCGAGCCCCAGCGACCTCCAGACCGTGCGCGATCAACTCATACTCATGCGAGTGGCCGATCAGCATATTCGCGGCAATATCATGGTCGGCGACTCTGAGATGAAGCGCTACTACCAAGAACATCGCGACCGGTTTGCTCTGCCCGAAGAGTACGATTTGAGTCACATTCTGATCCGCCCACGCTCCTCGGATGGGCTGGCCGATGCGCTGACCAAAGCGCGCCGCGCCATGGATAATCTGAAGCGAGGTGACAAGTTCGAAGATGTCGCCAAGGAGTACTCCGACGGCGACAATGCTTTGCAAGGCGGACGGCTCGGCGTGGTTCGGCAGGGTGAGCTCATCCCCATCATCGACCAGGCCATCGCGCGCTTGGTACCCGGTGGGATCTCCGACATCATCGAGAGCCCCGAAGGAATTCAGATTCTTCGGATGGACGATCGCAAACCCAAACGGTTTCGGAAGTACGAGGAAGTCCGGAGAGAACTTCAAGACCTGGTCTATCAGCAGAAAAGTGAAGACATGTATCAAGCCTGGCTCGTCCAGCTAAAGAATAAGTCCTATATCGAGATTAAATTCTAGCTCAGCAGTCACGCGCCCCCCCACTCCTCTCCGACAATGAACAGAGATCGCTAAAGATCGCGGCGGCCGGCCGCCTCACGCAGCGATCCCCAAAGCCGGTCTCTTCCCTCCCCGGTCAGAGACGAATAGGGAATCACGGCGTCTCCTTCGGCCAGGCCTAAACTCTGATGGATCTGGCGCATGGCTCGCACTCGCTCATGCGCCTTCAGCTTGTCGACCTTGGTCACGACGACGACCGGATCATGCCCGATCGAGTGGAGCCAGGCCATGGTCTGTCGATCTTGGTCTGTCACGACGCGACTGTCCACCAACAGTACAACTCGGAGCAGCGCCTCGCGACCAAGCAGATAGTTCTCCAGCAAGGGCCCCCACTGACTGCGAACGGTTTTCGGCACGTTTGCAAATCCATAGCCGGGCAAATCGATGAGATAAAATTGCGAGAGATGAGGATCTGATGTCGAGATCTGAAACACATTCACAGCTTGTGTTTTCCCAGGTGTTCGGCTGACCTTGGCAAGGTCCCGACGATTCAATAACGAGTTGAGTAAGGACGATTTGCCTACGTTGGAGCGCCCGACGAAGGCAATCTCATGGAGATCACCGGACGGAAACTGTTCTGAAGAGACACAACTTTTGATAAACTCGGCGGCAAAGATTTTCATGTCGTCAGCCTGATCAATGGATACGAGCCGGAAACCCAATCAGAGTCCCGTCTTTCTGCGTTACTACACATACGACCCTCCCCCGCTCAAGTCAACCGGTGGCGGCAAAATCCGGCGCGTCTTGTTCTGGAGCACCCTCTTCATTGGACTTCCACTGGGTATTCTGGTGCTGAGCTGGTTCATAAGCTTGCCCGATGTGGAGCGACTCACACGAACCAACCCAACATCCACCGCCCTGATGGAAACTCGGCAGACTCAAGCACAGGAGCAGGGGCGTTCCAGCAAACGGCAATGGATGTGGGTCCCGCTTTCGCGTATCTCTCCCCACCTTCGCCATGCGGTAGTGGCCGCAGAAGATGCGTTGTTCTTTACTCACGAAGGATTCGACTGGGAAGGCATCAAAGACGCCGCCATGCACAACCTTGAAGTCGGTGAATTCAAGCGTGGCGGCAGCACCATTACGCAGCAACTGGCAAAAAACCTCTACTTGTCGTCTGAACGGTCTCTCTTTCGGAAAGCCAAGGAAGCTCTGATTACTCGTGAACTCGAACAACGCCTCTCCAAGAAGCGCATTCTTGAACTGTACCTCAATGTGGCTGAGTGGGGACATGGCGTCTACGGCGCGGAAGCCGCGGCCCGTCACCATTTCGGCAAGCCCTCTCATGAACTGACAGCCGACGAAGCCGCCTGGCTGGCCGCCATCTTACCGTCACCGCGCCGATACGATCCTCTCAGAAAAACGACCTTCCTCACACGGCGCCACGAGCGTATTCTCAAATTGATCGATCGGCAATCCGGAACCTCTACGTCAGTGGCGGAAGAATAGAATTCCGAACAGCCTTTACTCTGAGTACTCAGAAGAATCGCCAACCTGACTGTGATCCTGTTCGCCAAAGATGGCCGATTCGTGGGTGTAGTGCTTGAATTCCAGCAGATTG
>NIUT01000158.1 GCA_002254365.1 Nitrospira sp. UW-LDO-01 | reverse complement strand
CAAACCAGCCGATCTTCACTGGCTTCGAATCGTACCACTGCGAGACGTCATACCCTCGCTCACTTGATGCTGCCATGATATGTCCCTCCTTGTGCAGAAAGAAATTCTCACCCGAACATTATGAACCGGCACCACTTCTCTGACACGTCGTAGCACCGTTCCCCACACACTCTCCTTCTATTGGTACTGATTTTACACACATGGAATACATCATTTCAATACTATCACCCGATCATAATCGTCAACTTTCTTCTATAATATCGCATTGTTACACGATGAACCGACTTTCCACCTGTGATGCAGATCACCTCAGTCCCTGCCAACAGTAACCCCTCCCCGCGATCAACACTTCCTTGCTTTGCTATTCAGATTTTCATTATTCGTCAGACAATCAGAGGTGAAGATCCATCATGTATACATTGACGATCAGAGATCCTGTGAGTCCTCGCTCTATTTCAACGTAATCAGCTAGGATCGCAGTACAAATCGTCATCGTTGATCCGGCACAACGCCATGCCGTAACATATGCCTCATGGCCTTGGGACATCCTCTCTCACCTCAGACGAATACGACGCTACCAAAGTCTGCCGCAAGATTCCTACTGGTGATTCTCGCCCTTGGACTTGGCATTGCTGGATTTCAGTTCCTTACCGGCCCAACCGGCCAAAAGGAGGCGCTTATTGCGGATATCATTAAGAACTGGCAGGAAGCACATCCATCAGCAGAGCGCTTCCTGATCTTGTCGGACTTCCGTGATGAAGCGGTGTTGGATAAGGATACCAACCTCATATGGGAGATCGCCCCACAAGCCACGAGCGTCACGTGGAATGAAGCCCGCGTCACCTGTGCAAAGAGAACTACCGGAGGACAAAAAGGCTGGCGGCTGCCGGCACCAACAGAAATGCGCAGTTTGGTGGGACCTGCTGTGGACTCTCCGATCCCCAATATCCCACCAGGGCATCCGTTCCTGAATATCCAGCCGACATCATATTGGACGGTCGTTTCCGAAGCGAACCAGCCATCTTACGCCAAATACGTTGATGCCTTCCTCGGGAACGTGCTCAGCTTTCTGCAGATCTATACCTACCCCGTCTGGTGCGTTCGCAATCCACTCCCATCCCCTGCCTCTTAATCAGGAATGGACAGGAACGATGTACAGGGCATCGCGACGACTGTGATCTACCAACCATATCTGTGCTCCCCTATTCCCATGCACTGCATGAAAAGATCTATATGCGGTTAGCCAGTCAGTGTACAATGCCACCGCCGATCACATTTTTTAATGGGGAGACCTCCTCGTGACTCTTCGAGAACAACTGGCCAAAGCGTTCCACGACAGCGGATCCTTTAAGTGGGATCGCACCAATGGGTTCAAGTTGGCGTCGGGTGAAATCAGCCCATTCTACGTTGATTGTCGCGCGCTCATGGCGCATCCGGAGGCTCGTCGGCTGGTTGCCCAACTGGCCTATGACACTCTCGTCCAAGTCGAGTTTGACTGTTTAGGTGGCCTTGAGATCGGAGCGATCCCAATCGCCGTGACCATTTCTGACTTCGCCTGTGCTGCCTCCCCATCCAAAATTTGGCGGACCTTCGTCGTCCGCAAACAAGCCAAAGATCATGGGTTAGGAAAGTTGATCGAGGGCAGCATTCACCCCGGCGACCGAGTATTAATCGTAGACGATGTCCTCACCAGTGGCGGATCGCTACTGAAAGCGGTAGGGGCTGCACGGGAGGCCGGGCTTCAGGTGGATCATGCGTTGGTGATTGTCGATCGGCAAGAACAGGATGGGAAAGCGCGTGTAGAGAAGGAACGGGTTCAGTTGAGAAGTCTCTTAACCATTCAGGATCTGATGCATGTGATGAAGAAGTCCTCGTAGACCCAGTCGAACACGCGACTGCCGGCCGTTCATTTACACTCAAACTGAATCCCCCAGCGACGCTCTTCGACCAATTCTTGGGCTCCGTCAAGCGGGCTCACCACTCGGGTTCGTCCTTTTGCTTCCCCCTCACGCACAATCGAGTACGTCCTACCTTTACATTTCTCGTTCATGAGGTCCAGCCCCTCCTTTCGGAACGCCGAGAGCATGGGCCCCTGCCCTTCCTTGAACGGATAGATGACAACCCCGCCTAGGTCATGTTCCTGCACAATCTTTGCTCCATCGGCACACCCTCCCAGTAGGAAAGCACCCGTTATGGTAATGGCAAATAACCAGAAGTTGATCATCTGGGACTTACCCCTATCACGGCAGGAAGGGGGATATGAAAATTCGTACTGCCGCTGAACAGACTCTTCCATGAATCTCCTTCCTGACTATGCAGATCCTTCCCCCATAGGGATTCTATGATACGCAGATCAGAAGAAGACCCTCCATCCATCGCCATGGCCCGACGCACGGTGGGAAGCGTCTCCTTGAAGCAGCGGCCAATATCGTAGAGAGGAACTACACCGAGACTCTTAAAGATCACAATATGTCCCTGTTCGGTCTCGGCCACAATCGTTTGGTAGGCATGCTTTCCTGAATCACGGACACGGATCTTACCAAATTGGTCAAGCAACATGAGGGCCTGTGCCGCTTCTGCATAGACGGGCTGATCTTCATCGAACCGGTCTGAGGCCAAATCGAATATCCGTGCTTTCTTCAGGCCAGAAACAGCCGGTTCTGCCACGAACAACCCTTGCCATGAATTATGGCGGCGACTTCCGACTGAACGACCACCTTGATAGAGAAGACCAAGATAGCTGAAATTGTCACGAAATAGTCCCGCATTAAACACGAGGTGATGGCCTGTTCGCTGTTGCCACTCCCCGATCTTGGGCGGCTGTGCGAATCCCTCCTGTGCATAATGATGAACGGAGAATCTCGTGCGCTCCGGGTCTAGGTCTACTACCAACATGGTGGGCAATGTCGGGCAGGACTGAATCGGTTTCCAGACGGAAACCATGAGACCCTCGGAAAGCCGCTCCCAGGAAATATGCTGACCAAGACACAACCCAGGCAGCAGCATGACAGCTGAAACAGCGAATCCGACGTATTGCACGAGACTAAATCGCCACTGACACCTGCTGTTCATGGGACCACCACATCAACGACCGTGACCAGAAGTGGGTGCACCACCTATGCATCATGATGAACTGAACGCTTGGGGTTGCGCCAGGTCTCCCGGCGCTGGACCTTGGCGTATCTGCCCCCTGGATGTCTGGTCGAGAAGGTGCCGAACCATCCCAGCCAAAGCCTCGGTTGTGAACGGTTTCTGTAGATAGGCAATCGCCGTATCGCCGGCCCCGACTCCGACGTCGTCCTCATACCCCGAAATAAAAAGAATCTTCAATTCCGGTTTGATGACACGAAGATGGCGAGCAAGCTCCGTCCCGCTCATGCCCGGCATCACAATATCGGTCAGCAAGAGTTGAAGCTTCCCAATATACGGCGTGGCAACCAGACAGGCCTCGATTCCATTTCTTGCCTCAACAATTCGATATCCCAGTTTACGCAGTTCATCCCGAATCAGGAGTCGCACTGCTTCATCATCCTCTACCAACAGAACCGTTTCATGCCCTCCCAGCGGTGTCTCCGCTGAAGGCTCTCCGGTTGCTGGGCCGATCGCTCCCACGCTACGGGGAAAGTACACATCAAAGCGTGTCCCTTCACCAATCATCGTGGTCACGTCCAAGCCACCACCACCCTGAGTCACGATGTCAAAGACGGTTGAGAGTCCCAGTCCTGTTCCCTTCTCCTCATCCTTCGTCGTAAAGAACGGTTGGAACATGTGCGTTTTCACCTCGGGCGACATCCCACAACCCGTATCGGACACGGACAGCTTTACATACTCGCCGGGAGACAAGTCCATCACATGATACCGTGGGGCTTGGTCAAGGTGTATCAACTGTAACTCGAGCGTCAGCCTACCTCCATTCGGCATGGCATCCCTCGCGTTCACGACAAGATTCATCACGATCTGCTCGACTAACGCGGGATCCATCTTGATACGAAGATCATCCTGACTCAAATTCACGATTAATTGGATATCCTCACCGATCACTCGGCGAAGCATGGATTCAAAATCATCAAGGAGGGTATTGAGGCTAATGACCCTTGCTTCTGAGGGTCGTTTCCGACTGAACATGAGCAATTGGCGAATGAGGACCCTCGCCCGCTCACCGGCGTTTTGCATCTCTTGTATTTGCGTTCTCAATGGATGAGCCACATCGATTTCGTTGAGCACCACCTGGCTATGCCCCAGAATCACAGTCAGTAAGTTGTTAAAATCGTGGGCCAATCCTCCAGCGAGTCGACCGACGGCTTCCAACTTCTGAATGTGGCGCAGTTGCACTTGATACTCGCGGAGGGTTTCCTCCGCTCCTCTTCGTCGTTCTCGCTCTTGTTGCTCTTTCAAGATCCGCCGCACGGCAGGAACCAGACGGCCCAATGCATCCTTGGAGATGACATCGGTGACCCCACGATTCAATAGTTCAGTGATCAGCGATTCGTTGATGGATGTCGACACAAAGATGAATGGGACGTGAGAAGCCACTTTTTGTGCCAGGGTAAAGGCGGTGTCCCCACCACATCCAGGTGTGTGGAATTCCGCCAGAATAAGATCCGTCCGATCATCCGTAATACCTGTCGTAAATGACTGTTGAGTCTCCACACGGTGGATAGCACAGGCAATCCCACCATTCGCCAATATGGTGCCGATGCGTTCACCGTCCTCGCCGCTTGGTTCAAGATGGACTATTCGTAGCGGAGTCTTCATGGAAGGGTTACTGATGGGACCAGGCTCGTTCCGGAGGTGGTTCGTTGATCACCCCCCAAAATACCCCTAACTCCTTGACCGCCGATAAGAACTGCTGAAACTCCACAGGTTTCACGACATACGCATTGGCACCAAGAGTATAACTCTCGGCCAAATCTCTCTCCTCGCGAGATGACGTCAACATGACGACGGGGATGGCTCGCAAATTGGTATCTGCCTTGATGGTGCGCAAGACCTCGAGCCCATTAACCTTCGGCATCTTCAGGTCAAGAAACACCACGGCGGGATTCCCTTTCAACCGCGCCTTGAACTGTCCCCGACAGTACAAATAGTCCAATACTTCGGCACCGTCATGACACAGAACAACTTTATCGGAGATATGCTCTTCCTCCATGGCAGCCAGCGCAAGTTCCGCATCACGAGGATTATCTTCAGCGAGCACAATCGGCTTGGTGAGTGTCATCCTTGGATCCCCCCTTTGGGCAGCGCAACATAGAAGGTGGCTCCCTTATCCGTGACACCGTCGGCCCATGTCCGACCTCCATGACGATGAACGATCCGACGAACATTGGCAAGTCCGATCCCTGTTCCTTCAAACTCGTCAGCCCGGTGTAGTCTCTGAAATACCCCGAACAACTTCGGAGCGTACTGCATATCGAATCCCACACCGTTGTCACGCACATACATCACGATCTCGTCTGAACTGGGAGGTTCGACTCCAATCTCAATGGAGGCTATGGGTTTTGTGCTCGTAAACTTCAGTGCATTGGTGAGTAAATTCGTGAAGACCTGTCGAAGCATGGACGGATCGCCTTTCACCTCAGGTAGTGACGCGATTGTCCATGATATCTGACGCCCGTGCAAGTCAAGGCGAAGATCGGACTGAATACCCTTGATCAACTGATCCATGTTCACCGTCGTCTGCAGCATGTCTTGACGGCCCATACGAGAGAACACCAGCAGATCATCGATCAGCTGTCCCATCTGCTTCGCAGCTTCTGAAATCGTCTGTAAATACCGGGCAGCTTTTTCATTCAGTGACTGGTCCACGGACTTGCGCAAGAGGGCGGCGTAGCCGTCAATGTGTCGCAACGGCGCGCGAAGATCATGAGACACCGAATAACTAAATGCCTCCAGCTCCTTATTGGCAGCCTCAAGAAGTTCTCCTCGCCGTTGTAGCTCATCAGCCACACGACGGCGTTCGATGATATCGTGGCGAATCAGGTAGTACACCGATGCGAGCAGCACCAGCTGTAAACCAGCACCGATAGCCAACAGCATGATCGTATCGCGTGTACTTGCAGCGGATGCAATGACCCGTCGATTCACTGCTTGTCGTTCATACACATCCATCTCGCTAATAATCTGACGGATCCTGTCGAGTTCGCGTCTCCCTGCGCCCTCCAATGCCATTTTCCTGACGGATTGGACGCCGCGTTCCTGGACTTGAGTGATCACCTTTGACTCGACACTCACCTGACGCTCCATCAACCGATTAAGCTCGCCGGCACGCCGCTGTTGTTCAGGCGAATCCTTGGTCAATTCATTGAGATAGGTCGAGAATGTGGGCTTTTGAGCAATCACACGCTTATAGGCCTCAAGATAGGCTTGCTCACCCGTCACCAGATACCGCCGATGCGTACCTTCAGCTTCACCCATCGCAGCGTCTATGCTGTCGAGCAGTTGGATCAACTCATGACTCCGACCATCGAGCCCACTGCTCCTCAGCAGACCGTTAGTATTGTGATACGAGATCGCGCTAATGATGAGAATTCCGACAAATACAAGGCTGAACCCTGTCAGAACTCGTTGCTCGATCGTCAGCGCCTGAAACCACCGGATGATACGCTGAGAGGACGCAGCGACCCCTGAAGTTGAACCGTTGGGAAGTTTGCGCACGTCATCATGCAGAGGGGGAGCTTGGGCCTGATGGTTGGTAGCTGATTCCATAGACCTGGACGACCGGCCCCAGACACACCGATCACGATAGGATCACCCGAGGGAGAGACGAGAAGATTCGTTTCTCAAACTGAATTGTAGCAGAACTGTGTAGATGGGAAAGCAGAAACCTAACCGCCGATCAACAGACTCGGAGGCATGACAGTCGCAGCGGGAGTCACAAAATTCGCAAACATCAGTGTCGCTGCAACGACCCAATCGGTAAACGGCTGGGGATAGATTCCGATCGCCAGAGTCCCAGCGAGACCAACATAAATCACCGTCTTCATGGGGCCTGAAATCGAAATGGGTGACGGATCAATTGGCTCATTGATGTACATTTGCTTCACCACGATGAGGTAATAGTACATCGAAATCACGATATTGATCAGCCCGACGGTAATTAACGTGTATAGGCCTTCTTTGATCGCCGCGATAAAGATGTAGAGTTTCCCAATAAACCCGGCAAGCGGGGGGACTCCGGCAAGGGAGAGGAGGAACAGTAACATCGAAAAAGCAAGAAAAGGTGATCGGCGCCCGAGGCCACGATAATCTTCGATCTCATCCCTTCCAATGGCCTGACTCACGGCAATGACCACGGCAAAAGCCCCGATGTTTGCGAAGAGATACGCCAGGAGGTAGAAGAGAATCGCATCATTTCCCATCTTGGTTCCGGCCGCAAGACCGATAAGGACATTTCCGATCTGTGCGATACCAGAATAAGCCAGGAGCCGTTTGATATTTCGTTGTGCAATGGCCACAATATTGCCGTAGGTCATAGACACAATGGAGACGGCAACGAGCAAGTAGATCCAGGTCGGCTTGAACGTCCCTAATGCTACGATGAAAATCCGGAGCAAAATGGCCAAAGCCGCACCCTTCGGAGCGATGGACAAGAAAGCCGTGACCGGCGTCGGAGCGCCATGGTACGTATCCGGAATCCAGGAATGGAAAGGGACCGCGCCGATCTTAAATCCCAGTGCCGCAAAGATGAGTAGAAACCCGATGATCAAACCAGGTGTGGCCGGAGCGGAAGCCATGTCAGAGAACACGAGTTTCCCGGTTTCCCCGTACACCAAACTGATGCCATAGGCAAAGAGACCGGCGGCAAACACGCCAAGAATAAAAAACTTCAGGCCGGCCTCATTCGAGGCCAAGTCATCCCGTAGGTAGGACACCAAGATATAAAATCCGAGTGTTGAGAACTCCAAACTGACGAACACCGACAGCAGATCGTTGGCTGAGGCCATGAACATCATACCAAGCGCGGACATGACGACCAGCGCATAATATTCGCCACGGAACAGCGTAAACCGGTCGACGTACTCGATCGACGCCAGAATGACGAGGATCGTAGACCCTAAGATGAATATCTTGAAAAAAATCGCCATCCGGTCGAGCACAAACATGTTCCCGAACAGCGTCCCGGATACTTGATTCATGTCAAACCACGCCAAACAACCAAGCGTTGCGAGCAGCCCACCGACGCTCAGATAGGCCAGTCGTTCTTTGGGCAGTCGGGGTGAGACAAAGTCGACCGTGATGACCACACAGAGCCAGCACGTTAGGAAGATCTCCGGCAATAAGAGGAGCAAATCGGAGAAGGACAGGTTCAGCGAAAAGCTCATTCTTGTCCTCCTCGAGGAGCTTCGGATACGTGGGTGATGGGCGTGTTTGAGACCATTGGGATAGCAGGAGAGTTCGTGATTGCGGCCGCATCCTTCACTCTTCGTAACACTTCATCGCTTTCAGCAACAGGAACCACGTGCGTAATCCGTGCAATCAACGGGTCCACACCGGACCGGACAACTTCGTACAGATGCATCGGGAAAATACCAAATCCGATGCTGATGGTGATCATCATCAGAAGCGGCAGTCGATCAACCGTGCCGACAGCGTCATGCGCATGGCTGTACTTTTGATTCATTGGTCCATAGAACAACCCACGCATCATTTTAAAGAGGTACGCGAGCGTCAACACGATACCAAGCATGGCCACGATCACTTGAAGGGGGTACTTGTTCCAGCTCCCAACGACGATCATGATTTCCGCCACGAAATTGACGGTGCCAGGCATGCCAATCGACGCCATACATCCCACGATAAAACAGCCGGAAATGAACGGCATCTTATTGGAGAGCCCTCCTAGCGACGGAATGTCACGAGTATGCGTTTGGTCATAGACCCATCCAGCCATTGCGAACAGCATGCCCGTGGCCATCGCGTGTGCAAACATATAGATGATGGCTCCACTCAGGCTGATGTAATTCAAGGCGGCCATCCCGAGGAACACATACCCCATGTGGCTTGAGCTCGAATACCCAATGACATACTTCGTATCTTTCGCATAAAACGCCACGAAGCCGCCGTAGATAATGCTGAACATGCACAACACCGCTGCGATCGGCATCAGCTCCCTGGTAGTCTCAGGCAAGATTTCAAAGGCGACCCGAATAATCGAAAAGTGTCCGAGTTTCATCAGCACACCGGCATGCAGCATGCTCGTTGCGGCAGGGGCCGCCGCATGGCCAACCGGTGACCAGGAATGCAACGGCCAGATGGGAGCAATCGATGCAAACCCAAAAAACACCAGCACCCAGATAATCTTGTCGAGCGTCGTCCCGAGCACCGGGATATTCATGAGGTTGGCTTGCTCTCGGAGTACCAAGATGTCGAAGGTGTTCAGTCCGGAAAACTTATAGATGAGCAGGATCCCCATGAGTGCAGCCACGGCAAAGGCGGAAAGGAACAGGACCAGCTTCATCGCGGCGTACTCTTTGCTGTTCGACCCGAAATTAAAAATAAATCCGACCGAATCTCTCTGCTTCAATCCTTCGGGGTCCGTCATCTCCAAATATTTCTTGGTATGGCTACCCCACATACCCAAGAGCAAATACATCGGGATGACGGACATTTCGTAGAAGAAGTACAAGAAAAATAGGTCGAGGGACATGAACACACCGATGGTGGCGGCTGCCAAGATCAGCAACCAGATATAGAACTCCTTCGCCCGATCCTTGATGTGCCAGGACACGAATATCCCAGCGAACAAAAGAATAGAAGAAGCCAGCACCAGCGGGGTTCCAATCCCATCAACCCCCAGATACAACGCAATACCCAGTTCCTTCGACCATGCAAACTTTTGGACAAACTGAAATCCCCCTCGGACCGGATCGTACCCATAGAATATATAGAGGGAAGCAACCAGCGAGACAAACGCAGCGCTCGCGGCAATCCCGCGCACGAGCGAGGGTTGTCGATTGGACACAAATATCAACGCGAGCGCTCCTGCAAATGGAGCGAAGAGAATATAGAGGAGTGCGTACTCTCCCATTGGGAACCTGTTACCTTCTTTCTGTCATATCATTATCGAGTGCGGCGGTCTTCTCGTGATGCAGGCGATCAACCAGAGCTTGAACTGATCCGTTCATGATCCTCAAGAATGGGGATGGATAGAGTCCAATCCACAGAATCATGATAGACAGAGACACCGCAATCACCATCTCACGCAGTTGCAAATCACCCATCGTGCTCCTGACGGAGCTGCCGAGTGGACCCAGCATCGATCGTTCGTAATACCAGAGGAAGTAGGCCGCACCAAAAATCACCCCAAGTACGGCAATAGATCCAACCCACCATTTGGCCTCGAACGCACCCAACAGAATGAGGAACTCGCCGACAAACCCGTTGGTACCAGGCAGTCCAATCGAAGCCAGTCCAATAATCAGAAAGAAGGTCGCGAGCAGCGGCACCTGTTTTGCCATTCCTCCGAACGCCGCCAACTGGGTCGTCTGTTGACGGGAATACAGAAACCCCGCAATGAAGAAGAGGCCGGCAGTGCTGAACCCCAGATTGATCATCGTCAGCAGACTGCCTTGCAAACCCTGATAGTTCAACGCAAATAAACCCACCACGACAAAGCCGAGATGGCTGACGCTGCTGTAGGCAAGTAGGCGTCTAAAATCAGCCTGCACCAACGCCATCCATGCGCCATAGAGAATCGCGCAGAGCCCCAGCACCATCACGATCATCACAACCGTGTCACTCTTCGATGCATCCGGCAGCAGCGGAATGCTGAAACGGATGAAACCGAAGGTCCCGAGCTTGAGTCCAGCCAGGACAACCGCCATCCCGATGGGACCCTCTAAGAGCGCATCAGGCAACCAGGTGTGGAATGGAAATACCGGAGCCTTGAACGCAAATCCGAGGAACATCAACCAGAAGATAAGGATCTGTTGGCTGATGGGAATCGGAACCGTGATTAACTCAAGCAGATCGAACGAGTACGCATGATCACTGTGATGCAGAGACGCCCATTGGTGGTAATTGATGTCCAGCAGCGCGATTCCCACAAGCATGAACACACTGCCCAAGAGCGTATAAATGACAAACTTCAGTGCGGCATAATGGCGTTCGGCTCCCCCACCCCACAGCTTGATCATAAAGTAGCTGGGAATCAACATCAGCTCCCAGAATACGAAGAACAGGATCAAGTCCAACGACACAAAGACCCCCATGGTCGTCGTTTCGAGCGCCAGGAGGCACATCATGTAGAGTTTGACTTGATGTCGGATCGTGTCCCACGAATAGACCACGACGAGAACGGTCAGAAATGCCGTCAGGCCGACGAACAAGACACTGATCCCATCAACAGCCAGGTGATAACTGATCCCCAATGCGGGAATCCATTGCACCCGCTCGGCAAACTGCATGGCGGCCGACTCGGGGATAAATCGGAGGAGGACAAAGACCGACAGAGCAAGCTCCACCAGCGCAATCGTGAGAGCTGAACTTCGGACCGTGTCCTCATCGTCCATAAACCAGAGAACGATGGCTCCGACAACGGGCAGAAAGAGGATACAAGAAAGAATTGGAAAACCAGCAGTAAGCTCTTCGAGCATGATGATCGTCGGTTTCGGCTATGCCCTACATCTGAACGACAAGTTGAACAACCAGGGCCAGAAGAAAGAGCCCTGCTACAATAATCGCAGCGTAATGATGCACCATGCCACTCTGCATTTTTCGCCCCTCTCGGGCAGCAAGGTGGTTCCCATATCCGATCACATTCAGTCCCGCATAGACGATGTACTTTTCGACCCATGTCGATCCAGACGCGCCCCAATCTGCGAGCTGACCCACCCCTCGCACCACACCATCAATGATCGTCCGATCAAACCAGTCAAGAATCATTCCGAGACGTTTGAGAGGCTCGACGAAGAGAAGGTCGTAGAGTTCATCGATATAGTACTTATTCAACAGCAATCGATATAAACCGGAAAACTTCTCAGCCCATCCCTCCGCCGTCACGGGGCTCACGGCGTAGAGGAAATGCGCAAGGCCCCACCCCATCAAGGCAATGGCAATCGCCACACCCATCAGAAGAATGGTCATTCCCCCACTGGCCTCATGCTCCGTCCCGGTTCCAACAACCGGAGACAAAAACCCGTGCAACCATCCTTGTTCGGGAGGGAATCCCAATACCAATCCACCGACTCCTGAAAGAAACGCAAGAACCATCAAGGGTGCAATCATCACCATCGGAGATTCATGCACGTGCTCCTCGGTATGATGATCCATCCTGGAGGATCCGTAGAAGGTCAAATACGTCAGCCGAAACATATAGAACGACGTCATCAGTGCACCGGCTGCCGCCAGGCTATAGAGCAGATAGTGATGCGTGTTGAATGCGTGGGCCATAATTTCGTCTTTGCTCCAGAACCCTGCCAGTGGAGGAAGGCCTGCAATGGCAATGGTACCGATCAGAAAGAGACGATGGGTCCACGGTATGCGTTTACTCAATCCACCCATTTTTTGAATATCCTGCTCCCCTGACAAGGCATGGATGACCGAGCCAGCGGACAAAAACAACAGCGCTTTGAAGAAGGCGTGGGTCATGACATGAAACACGGACGCTGTGTAGGCACCGATCCCGCAGCCGAGAAACATGTACCCAAGCTGGCTCACCGTTGAATAGGCCAAGACGCGCTTGATGTCGGTCTGCACCAGACCGATCGTTGCCGCGAACAGTGCGGTCCCTCCACCCACGAATGCCACGACGGCCATAGCAAAGGGAGAAAGATCAAAAATGACATGATTCCGAACGATCATATAGACGCCGGCGGTGACCATCGTCGCGGCATGAATGAGCGCGCTGACTGGTGTCGGCCCCTCCATGGCATCAGGTAGCCAGGTATGGAGCGGCAGTTGAGCAGATTTGCCAACCGCACCGACCAGCAGGCACAACGCAATCGCCGTAGCCATCTCCGGAGACAGCTGTCCAACCTGAGCAAAGACTTTTGTATAGTCGAGCGTCTTGAAGTTCACAAACACGAGAAAGATGGCGAGGAGAAAGCCAGCATCCCCGATTCGATTCACAACGAAGGCTTTGGAGGCAGCCTTAGCGGCAGAGACCTTATCGTAATAGTACCCGATGAGGAGGTACGAACAGAGCCCTACCCCCTCCCAACCGATAAACAGGACGAGATAGTTGTTCCCCATGACGAGTAGCAGCATGGAGACCATGAAAAGATTCATGTAGGTGAAGAAGCGGGTAAACCCTTCTTCACCATGCATATACCCGACAGAATAGATGTGAATCAGAAAACCCACACCCGTCACGACCAGCAACCAGGCGCAGGTCAGTGAATCAACCAAGTACGCAAAGTTGATCGTCAAATCTCCGCCGAAAATCCATCGATACACGACGACTTCATGTGCTGCGCCGGTCCGCAAGACGTCTGCAAACACCACGAGCGTACACAAAAAAGACAGCCCGACAGACCCCCAGGCCAAACGATGCGCCAGCTCATGTGAATACCGATGGCCCAAGAGGCCGTTGGCAATGACCGCCATCAGCGGAAACAGGGGAATCAATTTGATCAGCAGATCGATTGTGTCAGACACACAGTCCTACGTTTTTCTCAGGATGCTCAGCTAAGCGAGAAGGCCGGTGAAACCAGCTCCTACTGCATCCGCCGGAGGTAATTTTGAGGGCATGGGGTACCGAAAACAGAACACGATGCCGCTCTTAACATCCTGCTACCACTTCAAAAGGTTCATCTCGTCCACATTCGTAGAAATCTTGCTTCGAAAAACCACGATGATGATGGCCAGTCCAATAGCCGCTTCCCCGGCGGCAATTGCGATGATAAACAACGCCACAAGCTGCCCAGCCATCGATTCGAGATAGTGCGAGAACGCGACCAAATTGATGTTCGCCGCATTCAACATCACCTCGACGGACATGAGCACAATGATAAAGTTCCGACGAATCAGGACACCCAATAATCCCGTCATAAACAGAACGGCACTCACAGCGACATAAGCGGACAGCGGTATCATCGATGGTCTCGTTCAGCCTCCAAGGCCTTCGGCGTCTTCGCCAGCACAATGGCGCCTATGATCGCCCCAAGCAGAAAAATTCCCACGATTTCAAACTGCAAGAGATGGTCACTAAACATCTTGATGCCGACCGCGTAGGTGTCTCCCTCTTGCAACACCGCTCCAGCAGGCTCGTGCCCTTTAGCCCCGTCAAACGGCGACCGGAGGAGGAGAAAGAGTACATACAGAGCCCCTAACGATGACAACCCCGCAAAATACGGCGCCGACGTGTGAAAATATCGCTCGTCAGTTTTGAGATTCATCAACATCAGCACAAAGAGGTAGAGCACCAAGATAGCCCCAACATAAACAATGACCTGGACAGCCCATAGAAACTCAGCATTCAACAGGATGAACAGACCGGAGACGTGCATGAGTAAGGCAAGCAGGGATAATGCACAGTGAACTGGGTTGCGCAGAGTGACCGTGAGTACGCCAGCGGCAATACTCACCAACGCAAAGTACGAGAAAAATGCCAAGATCATATTGTCCGCTCAACTCAGATGCTTTGGAGGTGTCTGCGTTGCCTTCGCAACTGATTGCGGGAAGTAGTATCGATACTCGCGGCTCTCCTCAAGATTCTTTTCTTGATTATGCGCATACAAATACTTCTTCCCATCCTCGAGATGCCGCTCGCCGATATCGTACAGGCGCTTTTTATCGAACAGGAGACTCCGTTTATCATGAGTTGAGTATTCATACATCTTGGTCATGGCCAATGCATTAACCGGACAGGCCTCGACACAGTAACCGCAGAAGACACATTTGGTAATATCAATATAGAATTCGCTGGCATACCGTTGAAGTGGCCGCGTGGTATCTTCGGCACTGATCACTTTGATGCAATGCGACGGGCAGGCGACTTCACACAAATCGCATCCGACACACCGTTCTCGTCCGTCATCGTACCGCAACAACCCAAGGGCCCCTCGATGCGCGTCAGGAATCGTGCGGTGCTCCCGTGGATATTGAAAGGTCATCGGTCGATGGAGCATGTGCCGAAACGTTACTTTCATCGCGTCCCAGATTTCATAGAACAGGGCCGCATGAAGGATCTTTTTCGTTAAGGCAGTGATGCTCATCGTAGGATCCTGGTCATGGTCATCATGAGCAAGCGGACATCTTCATCGCATCATACCGATTCAACGTTGACCCACATCTGCTTGAATGACGGGACACCGGTCATGGGGTCAACGGTTACTGTCATCAAATCCTTCACTGGAGGCTCATTAAAATGCTCAGGGAAAAAGCAGGTGCCAGGTGCAACCGACTGATCCATCTGCACGGCGATCTGGAGAGAACCACGATCCGATGTCAAGCGCACCTTCGCCCCTTCTTGGAGACCGAGACTTTCCAGATCTTGCGCATTCATTCTTAGTTTTGCGGTATTCGGAGCAATGGTGATCAGGCCGGGCGCCTGAACCGATAGCTTGCCGGAATGCATCAGTAGCTGTCCCATCAATAGGGCAAACGGGCGAGTTGGTGCATTGACTTCCTGGGTTGCCTGATACCGCTCCCCAACCGTAGTCGCATACCCCTTGGACAAGTATGTGTCGAGCGTTGGCGTTGCTTTGCGGGGTTGACCAAGATTGTAGTACCCGGGGAGCATTTTCATGATCTCGCTTTGGATATCATTTGCAGACTGATAGTCCCATTGGCATCCCATGGCGTTGGCCAGGGCGGTCATGATGTGCCAATCAGGCAAGCTCTCTCCACGCGGATCCATGGTTTGGCGAACACGAAGGACCCGCCCTTCAAAATTCGTAAAGGTGCCGTCCTTTTCCGCATAGGTGCAAGCCGGCAGCACAAAATGCGCCAGCTTCGCCGTGTCAGTCAAGAACGGATCTTGGACAACCAATAGTTCAAGCCGCTCAAGCCCAGCCCGGACTTCCATGGAGGCCGGAAGGGTGCCCAAGGGATTTTCCCCAAGAATGTACAAGGCCTTGATCTGTCCAGTCCGACACCGCTTCAAGATTTCAACGAGATGCGCGCCAGAGCTCGGAGGAGGGAGCACCGTGTTCCAAGCTTGCTCGAAACGATCTCGTACCTCTGGATCCCCATACCGCCCCTGTCCTGGGAGGAACTCAGAAGCCGTACCCATATCGACAGCCCCTTGTTCATTGGGCTCTTCCGTCACCGTACTCACTCCACACCCCGGTTGTCCGATCTTTCCGGTAATCCAAGCAAGATCCATCAACTTGAGCACATTGTGATAGCCGTTCGCCCGTCGGACAATTCCTTCCGCGCACAGAATGATCGACCGTGGTGATTCGGCAAACAGTCTGGCAATTTCCTTGAAGACTTCATTGGATAGTCCTGTCTGAGCCGTCAATTGTTCCATCGACAGACTTGCCACCGCCTTCTTGAGCGCCTCAAAGGCTTGTGGATGCTTTCCCACGGCCGCTTCATCTACCACATCCAGTTCGATCGTCGCTTTCACCAGCCCATCGATCACTGCTCCTTCCGTCCCAGGCTTGATCAAGAATGGATGGGAGGCGAGCTTACTCATATTCGTAATGGCACTGTCGAACGTCACCACCTGGGCTCGATACACGCGTACCGCTTCTTTAATGCGCACCGCCGTGAGCGGATTCGTCTCAGTAATGTTGGAGCCGATCACGATAATCGCCTTCGCCTTCGTGAGATCCTCCCAATCGTTAGCGGTTCTCCCCAGGCCAATGGCGTGTTTGGACGCTAATACAAAATTCATATGGCCGTAGCGCGCGCTACTATCAAGCTGGTTGGTTCCAAATGCCGTGCGCATGAGCTTTTGAAAGAGATACAGCTCTTCATTGGTACACCGAGCCGTCACAAGTCCGGCGATGGCATCGGGACCGTACTTACTCTTGATTTCAGTCAATCGATCGACAAGCCCGTGCATGGCCTCTAGCCATGGCTTTTCAACCAGGCGCCCGCTTTCACGAACCAATGGGTGCACGAGCCGACTCTGACTATCCAATGACTCAAAGCCAAACCGTCCCCGTACACACAGTCCGCCGTGTCCTTTGGCCGTATCGGACCGATCACCCCACTTATTCTTCCAAGACAGCGGCGATGTGACCCGGACGACTTCTTCGTCTTTGGTTTCCAAGTACATCTGGCAACCATCGCCGCAATAATTGCAGGTGGTGGTCGTCTTTTTCATCTGCCATGGCTTATACAGATATTTGGAAAACTTGTTTGTGATCGCACCGACAGGGCAGACCGCCAAGCAATCCCCGCAGAACTCGCAATTGAGGGGAAGATCCCCTTTGGGGACGACCTGGTTGAATCCTCCCTTCTTCATGAATTGCAAGGCATCGATCATTAAGACATCCTTGCAAACATTGATGCACTCCGCACAAGCGATGCACCGATTCATATTGAAGTCGAGGACCGGGCTCCGCGTATCTTCGGGAATAAACTTTTGTTTGGCATTGGCGAGATTGGTTACACCGTGCTGGAAAGCCATATCTTGTAATTCGCAATGGCCGTCCGCGTCGCACACCGGACAATCAAGGGGATGCACAGACAGGTGTTTCTCAACGGCTTTCTTACGAGCGAGAAAGAGATCTTCTCCTTCGGTACGAATCACCATTCCCGCGGCTGCCTTCGCCGTGCAAGATCGAACAGGAGCTTTTTTCCCTTCCTGCATCACGAGACACATCCCACAGGAGCCAAACGGGTCGAATGTGTAGTGGTAACACATCGCCGGGATGATCTTCCCCGTCATGGAGATGACATCGTAGAGCGACACTCCATCCTTTGCCGTGACGGTTTTTCCGTCAATGCTCAGTTCAATGCTTGTGGCTTCAACGTCGGGATTAGTCGCTGGCTTTAGTCCCATTATTCTTCTCCGTGAAAGGAAGAACGCGAACCGTAAAATGAAACCCTGATTTTACTGTTCACATCCTCACGCTTCACAGTCAGCGGTCGCATTCACCCATCACGATATCGTAGGTCCCGAAAATAGTGCAGGCATCGGAGATCATATAACCTCTGGCCATATGATCGAACGCACCCATATGGATGAACGATGGAGCACGAATCTTCAATCGATACGGCTTACCCCCACCCGTACTGACAATATGGAAACCCAGTTCCCCTTTGTGGGCTTCTGTACCGCAGTAGATTTCTCCAGGCGGGGCATCAAACCCTTGCGAAAACAACTTGAATTGCTGAATCATGGCTTCCAAGTTCGTGAACACACGTTCCTTCGGGGGCAGCGTGACGCTCGGGGCATCCGCCATGATGGGACCTTCCTGCATCTGCTCCAGGCATTGCCGGATGATCTTGACGCTCTCATACAGTTCCATCACCCGAATCCAATACCGATCATAGGTATCGCCGTTTTTTCCCACCGGGACGCTAAACTCACACTTCGGATATGCACTATAGGGTTCATACTTGCGTAGGTCATAGTCCACCCCGGATCCACGCAAAACAGGCCCGCTCAGCCCAAAACTAACGGCGTCTTCCGCAGAAATGACGGCGACCCCTTTGGTGCGTCCCAACCAGATACGATTTTTCTCAAGAAACACCTGGTATTCATCGATCTTCGGTGGGAAATAGTCCAGAAACTGTTTCAGCTTGTCGATTAACGCAGGAGTCAAGTCCCGCTCCACCCCACCGATCCGATACCAACTGGTCGTAAGACGAGCTCCACACAGTTCATCAAACCAGTCCAACAAGATTTCACGATCCCGGAAGCAATAGAAGAAGACGGTCATGGCCCCAATATCGAGGGCCTGGGCGCTCAGCCAAAACTGGTGACCGATGATGCGCTGCACTTCAGCAACAATCGTCCGCAAGTATTCCGCCCGCTCCGGAACTTGTAAATTCAGGAGCTTTTCAACGGCGCGGCAATAGGCAAAATTGTTGTACATCGCACAGACATAGTCCAGTCGATCGGTATGGGGAATAAACTGATGGTAGGTCCCATCTTCCGCAAGCTTTTCAACGCCACGATGGAGATACCCCATTACCGGAGTAGACTTCACCAGCCGCTCTCCCTCCAACTCCAAGATCACCTTAAGAACACCGTGCGTACTGGGATGTTGAGGCCCCATGTTGAGCAAAAGCTCCTCGGTCCGTAGGGTCGGAAGCGTCTCACTCTCCGGGTGTTCCGGGTTGACTTTATAAACGGTGGTTCTTTGATCTTCGAATGCCATACTGGTCAAGCATCCTATCGAGGGACTTCATCCAAAAAGTCGAATGTGTCTCGCCAGCCTTTGCCACGCAACGGAAAATCTTTTCGCAAGGGATATCCCTCGGTATAGTCATCCGGCATAAGAATACGGCGAAGATCGGGATGGTTCCGGAACCGGATCCCCATCATATCGTAGACTTCACGCTCCATGAAGTCCGCTCCCCTCCAGAGATCCGTCAAAGAATCCACTACACAATCCGACTCAGGCACTCGAGTCTTGAGTCGAATCCGCTGACGTTTTCGAATCGAGTAGAACTCCCAAACCACCTCAAATCGCTCTTCGTCATCAGGCCAATCCACAGAGCTCACATGGACGATATAGTCAAAATCCATCCCTGGATCATCGTGCAGGAATTGGGCAACCTCGCGAAGTTTGTCACGGGTCACCGTCACAGACACATCGCCACGCCACTCACTGGCGTTGGTCACACCAACCGAGAACGTATGCTGAACCCGCAGTAAGAGAGGATGCATGACCGTGCGTCAGACCTTCAAATTCGCCTTCACCTGATCAGGTTGGGCCACAAACACCCGTTTTTGCATGATGCGCTCTTGCAACTTGAGGATACCGTCCAAGAGAGCTTCCGGGGTTGGGGGACAACCGGGCACATAAATATCAACCGGAATAAAGCGGTCAACACCCTGTACAACAGAATAGCTATCGTAAATATTCCCAGATGTCGCACAAGAACCCATCGCAATCACATACTTAGGCTCTGGCATTTGATCGTAGATTTTCCGGATGACCGGCGCCATCCGACGACAGACAGTTCCTGCCACGATCATCAGATCCGATTGCCGTGGCGACCCTCGGAATACTCCAGCCCCAAAGCGATCCATATCGTACCGTGAAGAAACCGCAGCCATCATTTCTATGGCACAGCAGGCGAGCCCGAAGGTCATCGGCCATAGTGAGCCTTTTCTGGCCCAGTTTACGGCCTTTTCAAGAGATCCCGTAATGACGTCCGGAACCCCGTCCTTCTCATGGCGTCCCAGTTGGATCAAGCCCATAGAATCCTCAATCCCACTCCAGAGCGCCTTTGCGCCAGGCATACACGTAGGCTACGACAAACAATCCAATAAAGATCAACATCTCGACCAATCCGACGATCCCGATTTTGGTGAATACGACGGCCCATGGATAGAGAAAGATGACCTCGATGTCGAAAATGACGAACAACATCGCAAAAATGTAATACCTGACAGGGAACGGCATGCGGGCATCCGAAAAAGGTTCGGCTCCACATTCGTAAGTCGATAGTTTTTCAGGCTCAGGGTATCTCGGTTGCACAAAGTAGCTGACCAATAACGTCAGCATTCCCAAGATTAAACCCGTAAAAATAAAGAGAAAAATTGGGAAATACTTCGTCAGATATACAAAAAGAGCCTCTGATCCGCTCATACGATTTTCTCTTACAAGGCATTGGCCTGAAAGACTATTCCAGGCACAAAGGGTGGAATATTAGTGCGCTATTATTTGGGATAGCAAGAGAACAAAGGACCTAAGTCACGATCACCCGAAAGCCCTACAGCTCTCAGTGAGGAAGAGCATGCAGAAAACTGATGGACTATTGATAGGTTATAGACTTACAAGCACGACATCATGGGACAAGTTTGGTCATTTACTGCTGCTCTTGGTTTATGCGCTGCTCAGAATGAGTAGGACTTACTTGGTCCCATTCTGGCGTCAGGGGAGAAAACGCCTTGGCTGCTCGTCGCCGATGAATCTGGGTTTCAATTCGGACCTTCCTAGGAAACTCCTCAGAGACAAGAAGATGCCTGGCGGCGGCCTTCTCAGATTCCATATCACTTCTCAGTAAGCGCTTCGAGGAGTCGTACGGACCAGTCATGCCAATCACGTTACCATCTGGAGGAATGTCGGTCAAACCCCTCACAAATTCAGTTCAAATTCTTGACAAGACAGGGTTGTTTGCTATGGTCCTTTAAGCGACCTTTGCCCTAATTAAGGACTCCATACTATGAAAATCATGATCTCCCTCCTCTTGGTCCTATGTTCGGAAATGAGCCTCCCCTGTGGTCAAGCCCTCGCCCAGGTCTCGAATCTCGACTCCGTTCGAATACTAGACGGAGGACTCGCCTTTGCCAGTGGAATGATCGAGAAATCTTCGGCGATGGACGGAACCGTGAACTTAATCACCGGTGACAATCAATCGTCGGGGAATCGAATGCTCTTAGGAAAAGGAGACTCCCTCTATCTCAAACTGGATAACCCTGCTGATGTGGCAACCGGAGATCTCTTTACCGTGTACCGACGGGTGCGAAAGGTATTTCATCCGGTCACTCGAGAATACCTTGGGTTTGTGGTGAATCGTTCAGCCGTGGTGAGGGTGACCGCTGCCGATCATGCCCTCACAACAGTGGAAATTGTGGTGAATTATGGACCTGTTGCCCCAGGGGATCCTGTCGCCCGATTTAAGGAGCCCGCACCGGAGGCTAATACCAGGTCCGAAACGAACATATCCGACCTTGAAGGAATGATTATTGAGCTTCAAGCCGACCGGACGATGACTTTAGTTTCACAATCCAATGTGGTGTACATCGATCGCGGAAGGGAGGATGGACTGCAAAAGGGAGATCTGCTTGATATTCACCGATATAGCCCTGTGCTGCCGCCCAGAAGAATCGGGCAGCTGAAAGTACTCTCGACGGAAGCACACACAGCCGTCGCCAAAATCCTGAGGGCAAATACCCGTGTCATCAAGGGAGATCGGTTCAAGTTCGTCGGATCTCCTGAGCCCTCTGCCCATCCTGTCGTCGCACTCACGCATGCACCTGCGGAGCAGAGTAATCCATCGCCTGTTAGACCAACTACCGATCTGGTCACCAGCAAGCTGACAGTACATGATGCCTCCGGACAAAGTCGTCTCAATCTGGGCGAACTAGCCAAGTTCTTGCGCTATGAATCAGGAGATGCCGCAATCNCCTGTTAGACCAACTACCGATCTGGTCACCAGCAAGCTGACAGTACATGATGCCTCCGGACAAAGTCGTCTCAATCTGGGCGAACTAGCCAAGTTCTTGCGCTATGAATCAGGAGATGCCGCAATCAAGCCTGAGAATTATGCCGTGCTCGATCAGTTCATTGAATATTTGCGAACCAGCGGCGATACCCGATTGATTCGAATTGAAGGTCATACCGATAACGTCGAAATCGGTCCCTCCCTCAAGGCTCGTTATCCGAGCAATTGGGAACTGTCCAAGGTCCGTGCAAACGGTGTTCTTCGCTATCTTGTCGAGAAAGGCGGTATTGACTCAGCCAGGATCACAGCCGTGGCACTTGGGGACAGCAAGCCAACCGCGTCGAATGAGATGGAAGAGGACCGCAAAAAGAATCGTCGTGTGGAGGTCGTGCTATATCTCGCCGAAGCCGACGCTTCGGAGGAGCCGACTCACACGCACACGTTGAGCACCAATGCTCCCAATTTGAATGCGCGTGGAAATCTCGATCAACAGAACCCCTCTACGCCTGCTTCGGATGCTGAGAACCCTGTTACCCCAGGAACTGTGTCTGTGGACGATTCGTCGCGGACTTCCCAGACTGGATCTGGCAGTCGTGCTGGTACTCCCGATACCGGCAGTCCTTCCACGCCGATGGAGCCGAATAGACCAGACACGTCTCAGCAACAACCAGCAGCAGGTGGGACTCCGACGGAATAGTCTCCCCTCGCGAAGGGTGGATTCTTCTCACTTTCTTACCACGGTATCTCTCCAATTATTCCGTCCTAACTCTAGAGGGACGACAGACTCGGTGTCCTTCATGATTCCATACTGTTAGAATGCAGTATGGCTCTCCAGAGCACTTCGGCCTCACAGCCGCAAACAGCGCCTCGGTTTGCGGATGTCCTCGTTCCACGGCACATCACGAAGGCGTTCACCTATCTTATTCCACTCTCCATCACTCAACGTATTCAAATCGGCAGTCTCGTCAAGGTACCATTCGGCCGATCCGTCCTAGAGGGAGTCGTGATTTCCATCAGTTCCCAACTCGCATCCGAGATGACGTCTGCCTCCCTAAAAACGATTCTTTCGCTGGTTGAAGATCGGCACAATACGACGATCTCTCCCACCCTGTTCGAACTCTCTCACAAAGTTGCACAATACTATGTGGCTCCCTGGGGCCAATGCCTTCGATTACTCCGCCCTCCATCACTCATCTCACCCACACGCTATATCGCCACTCAGCTAGGCCGCACAGCACTGGAAACAGGTACCTGCCCAGAATCCCTTCGACCAACGCTACAGCGAATCGCTCACCGAGCCTCTGGGATCTTGTCATCCACACTCCAACCAGCCCAACATGGCCATGCCTTGCAAGCGGTCGATTCCCTCATTGAGCGCTCGTGGATCAATCGTGTACTGTCGAACACAGAGCATATCCAGACTCGCAAGCGACAGCGGATCCCCCTCACTGAGCCAGAGCAACAACAAACCCTGCCTCACGCTGTAGTCGATACAAGTCAACCCTACGGGATAGACCCCGCCTGGCGTGCTCATCTCCACCAGTGCCTACAGGCGGACCACATGAAGAAAATCGTTCTCCAGGCTCCATGGCAACAACGGATAGGAAGACTTGCAGAGGCCATTCGCCAAGTGCGTTCACACAACAGATCGATAATTGTGGTATGCGGTGAGACGGCAAAAGCACGCTGGTTGACACAAGTGCTCGCACCACTCACCGGACTTCAGATTGACTTTGCCCAGCTGCCCCACTCGCCTCAACGATTGGATCATCGTCAAGGCCCGACTCCATCAGTCCTCGTGGGAACCCGTTCAGTTATCTTTGCACAGCTCGATTCCGTCGGACTCATCTGGGTCGAAGGAGAAGAGGACTCAGCCCTCAAAGAACCCAAAGAGCCTCGATATCATGCCAGGGAGGTGGCCAGTCTACGGGCAAAGGAGGATCATGCAGTGGTGGTTCTCGCATCGGAACACCTATCCCTGGAATCGAATTTCGATACCGAAGCGGAAGTTCATCGGGTTCAGAAGGACATAGCCCTGCAGCCAAAGATTGAGCTGGTTGATCTCACCAAGGAGTCGAGAGGAACTCTCCTGAGCCATAGCCTGCGCTCCGCGATACGCGATGCCCTCAAGTGCAAAAGAAGGATCTTGCTCTTCCTTAATAGGAGAGGATACGCCAGAACGCTGATCTGTCGAGACTGTGGCTGGGTACCGCGCTGTCCCTCCTGCACCGTCGCACTCCCTTACTACCGAGAAGCCGGAAGCCTTACCTGTCGGTACTGCGGAGTTGCGGAACAGTTGCCTGATGCATGTCCCCTATGCCATGCCACCCCGGTCAGTCCCGTCGGTGAAGGTACTGAACGGGTCGAGGCTGAAGCTCATCATTTGTTTCCTCATGCCACGATTGTGCGCCTCGACAGTGACACACTCCGCCGCCCATCCACCGCGCGCTCACTGTGGGAACGTGCGAGATCCGGATCATGCGATATTCTGATAGGGACGCAAGCACTCTTCACTCATGAGCCCCTTCCACAGCACCATGTGGTGGGAATTCTTCAAGCCGATTCCGGATTACATGTCTCGGATTTTCGAGCTGCGGAGCGGACGTACCACCTCCTTGTTGATGCGGCAAGCGTGGCGTACCCGGCATCCGCTGGAGGGCAAGTCATCGTGCAGACTCGCCTCCCTTCCCACCACGCCGTCCAAGCTCTCATATCTTGGAATCCTCATCAGTTCTACAATGAGGAACTCATCGCACGCCGACTTCTCAATTATCCACCAGTGTGCCACATAGCCGATCTTACCGTCACTGGGCACAATACGGTCCTCGTCGAAGAGGCCGCTACCCGCTGGGGCGCCAACCTTCAACGACAGACCTCTGTCGAAGAACATCTTGTCGTTCTAGGACCTGTCCCGACGCTGGGAAAACGGCTTCGAGGGCAGCATCACCGCCGGCTCCTGGTGAAGGGAGCTGATCCCGACCTCCTCGCACGTCGGCTCCGGGATTCGGTTGAGAGCATGGAAAGACAATACCGACAGAAGCAGATCAAATTCGTTATCGATATGGACCCGGTAGAGAGTGGATAACGTTACACGCCTTTCCTTTTCCCCGAGTGAGCTATCGACGTCCTGAGTGGCGCATCGTCGGACAAGGGTTGATCTGTTCGCCACGCCCGTTTGAACAGGCCATAAGAAAACGAAATCCAAAATACGGAAGAGAACAGACCCAGCACAACCGCTGAAAGAATTGTTCCCATCTCGGCCTCAGGGAGCGATTCTGACGGGCCCCCGAGTTGAATCATCAACACCACCGGCCAAGCAAAGCTTTCCAGCCCGAGTAACAACGTCGCCCACGCCCAGATTTCGGTGATCGACTCCGCCTTCAGCCAAAGAAAAGCCCCCACGACGAGCGTCCATCCGAGTACAACGATCGGAGCAACTGTCCCCCAAATCAGCCAGAATCCGACGGCAGCTACAAGGATCCCCAGAAGGCAATTCAGCAGTTTCATAGATAAGAACCACGCTCACTGGAAGGCGTCCGAGTCTGACGAGATTACCATGCGCTGTCAACGCAAAGAAAATGAGTGCACCGGAAGGTGGGTTAGCTCATCACCTCGGCAGCGACCGCATCGAGGAGAGTCTGGAGCTCAAATGGCTTTTGAAGTGTCAGCCTTGCACCTAGCATGGTTGCCACGTCCAGAAAATTAGGGACGCCGACTCCATCAATCCCTCCGGTCATGGCAATGATCCGAGAATCTGGAAACTCACGCCGAAGCGCCATGATGGCCTCCAATCCGTCCTGATCCGGCATAAGAATATCCATGAGGACAAGGTCGACGGAGTTTTCGCGATAACGTTGAAGCCCCTCCTTTCCGTCACGCGCCTCTTCGACATGGTACCCCGCCCTCTCCAAGGTGTCACGGATCAGCTGACGGATTTGGTCTTGATCGTCAACGATGAGGACCGACAACATCCGGCACCTCAGTCTGTGACGCCGATGGATCCGACCCGGGCTGTGGGGGCAGAATGGATTCCGGAGAGCAAGCGGCGTGATCCGACGCGCGGCGAATGGTTTGAGCCAGCTCCCGAGCGTTTCTACCGGCTGCAATGACTTGCTGAAGATGACGATGGGCCTTGCTGTCGGTAGGAATCAGCGAAAGGGCCAGCTCGCTGAAACCAAGTACAGCGGTAAGACTGTTGTTGAACTCATGAAAGACACTACGAGAGATAGTCCGAGGTGGTTCCATCGTGGAGAGAGGGGGCGTGCGAGTCAGAAAAGCCTTCCGATCCGTGATATCGACAAGCATTCCGACGGTCTGACGTGGTCGAGCTGGTGCATGTTCTCGGTCAAACCAGGTCTGGTAACAGAGACTGATCGTGCGAGTGGCTCCATCCGGCCGAATAATTCGATAGGTCACTTCAAAGATCCGATCCTCATCATGGGGAGTTTTGACAGATCGGGCCATCACGTTCGTCATCTCTCGATCTGAAGGATGGACCAGCTGCAGATACCTCTCCAGGGAAGCCGGTTCCTCCATCCCGATGCCATGGATGGTCCGTAGGATCGGAGACCACCAGACAGTACCCCCTTGGTAATCATATTCAAAGATCCCAACCTGCCCGGCCTGCACGGCAAGATCCAACCGCATCTGATCATCCCGAAACGTTCGATCAGCTTGACGGGAAGCCGTGATGTCCACAATAGAGACCAGGAGCGACGACCCTGAAGAGAGAGCAATCGGGTACAAACCGATCTCGGAAAGGAATCCCGAACCATCTTTTCTCAAACTAGAGAGTTCCACACCGGTTCTTGAAAGACACTCCCTCGAAGCTGACAAGACATCTCGGGATTCACGAGCATACTGTGCACGATCAGCAGTCTGGAATAGAGAGTCAACAGGACGGCCGACCAGTTCCCCGTACACATACCCAAACATCTGTTCAATCTTCCCGTTGGCAAGAGAGATCGTACCTTCCCGGCTGACTAGAACCATCCCCGTGGTCGAGGCATCCAACACAACCTTGAGCTGAAGAACTCGTTCCTCCGCCAACGTCGCCATGAGTTTGTAGTCGGTAATGTCATCGATGGTGCCCGACATCCGGATCGGCTGATCTGGGAGCCCACGCATCAGAACGCCCCGGCACCGGACAAACCGTACCACACCGGAGGGTTGAATGATCCGACAGTCGATATCGTATGGGCGGTCGGAGGTAAACGTCTCTTCGAACAAGGCGAGAACGCGATCACGATCCCCCGGGTGAAGCGCTTTCTTGAAAGTGTCATAGGTTGGCGGCACTGACCCAGGCTCGTATCCCAGAATTCGGTATTGTTCGGCAGACCACAGTTCCGTACCGTGCGCGACGTCCCAGGCCCAATTGTTCATATCTGTAATGGACTCTGAACGGCGAAGATCATGGAGGCCCTGGGAGACGTCGTTTCCCCTTCGATCCGCATGTAACCGGTCCGAGAAACAGATCAGAAGCGATTCCTGTCCCTCCCACACAATTGGCGTTGCCGACATCTCGACCGCAACGGTACGTCCATCTCGATGAAGGACTCTGGTCTCCCATTGACACTCTGATTCAGGCGATGATGTTCGGATAAGGTGTTCCCGAACCGTCTCTTGGAAATCCCGATGAATCAAGTCCAAGAATCCACGGCCGATAACTTGACCTTCCGAACTCGCTCCGAGGATCCTCAACCCTGCCATGTTCACGTACACAACCTCTTCGTCCGTCGTCACCAACATTCCTTCTGAGACGGACTCGCACAGCAACGTAGGCGACGGTCTCCCACGACGATCGGCTTCCAACGCTCGAACATCTGAGATATCGCGCATGATCCAAATGACGGTGGTCGCTCGGCCAACCCGGTCTTTAATCGGAGAAAGCATCACCTCATTCCAAAACGATGTGCCGTCCTTTCGATAATGGCGAACAGAGACCCGACAAGCCCACCCATCCTGAAGGGCCAACCCGAGCGTTTCCATGGATGCACGATCGGTATCGGGGCCACTCAGAATCGTGCTGGTTTGACCCAGGACTTCATGCTCTGCGTAGCCGGTCAGGGCGAGAAAGGCGCCATTCACCTGGCGAATCGGATGATGTGGGAGCGTGGCATCGGTCACCAGGACACCACACTTCGTCGCCTCAATGACCTGGGCCTTCAGGAGGTTCTCACGCTGAAGTCGAAGGACACGCCAGAGAGAGAGACTCAGCAGAAGCAGCATTCCTAGAAAAAGACCAGCTGCCATGAGGGGCAACCTCCCGGTAGGCCAGGACAACACAACGGTGTCTCGCAACCCGCCATTGTCGTCCGCACACTCGGCAAGAACTCAGGACCACAACAAGCAACAGCGTCGAGACTCCTTCCCCAAGATGCAGTGGATCCTCGTCGCTCTATTTAGTTATGAATCCGAATACAGCGGGTGAATCCTACAGGAATTGAACGAGGAACACCAAAGCACGATGGGCTTGCGGCAGATAAATTTTGTCTCTACCCTGACTAGAGCCGAATGTGATGAGCCTATCCTTGTCGTTTCACAAAAAAAGCTGCGGCCTGCGCACGCCGCGTGATACGAAGTTTTTGAAATACGTTCGCCAAGTAATTCTTCACTGTTTTGTCGCTGAGTCCGAGGGCAACGGCAATTTCCTTATTGGTCTTACCTTCGGCGACCAGAGCCACCACTCGTTCCTCCTGAGATGACAGTTGATCCGTGCCCGGCGTAGCCGGGAGGTCGTGCAGCCCTCTCAGCCATCGTAGCGCCCGCTCGGTGACCATCGAATCCAGAATGGATTGACCCCTTGCAACCGAACGGATGGCCTCCAACAAGGCGTTTGAATCGATCTCCTTGAGCACGTAGCCCTGTGCGCCAGCGAGGACGGCTGCCAGCACAGAATCATCGTCAGCGTACGACGTCAGGAAAATAACTCGGGTGTTCGGGAGCGTCCCAAGAATCTCGCGACAGGCATCGACCCCGGACCCATCGGGAAGGCGGACATCCATCAAAATGATGTCGGGTTTCAGCTTCTGGGACTGCAGAATTGCATCGCCCACGGTACCGGCTTCCCCGATGACACTGACGCTTTGATTCTGACTCAGTACGGTCCGGAGCCCCACACGGATCACTTCATGATCATCGACGAGCAACACCCGAATGACTTGAGTGGGAGATTTAGTTGTGAGCATAGGTTGTCTCCTTTGGCAAATCGAGAGAGATCTTCGTCCCATGGCAAGGCGTTGATCGAAGCAGGAACACCCCGCGGACTTTTTGAGCCCGTGCCGCCATATTGGTCAGTCCATGACCAACTCCTTGAACCGAACTGGTGTTGAACCCGATCCCATTGTCAGTGATGGTCAGACGAACCGACCGCGTGAGATCTTGGAGTGACACCGTGATGCGTGTCGCACCGCTGTGCCGCAACGCGTTGCTGACCCCTTCTCGTACGATGTTGATGATATGCAGCGCCTGCTCGGTAGAAAGCTGCCGTGCGGACGCCTCATTGATCCTCGCCCGGCATTTGATTGACGCCGAACTGGACATCGTTTCAACCAAATTCCGGAGTGCCGTTGGAAAGTCGCCTCCCTGTATCACATGCGACTCGAGGCCGGCGATGAAATTCCGAACCTCTCCCATCACTTGATTGAGTTGCCCAATACTCTGATCGAGGGTCTTCATGAACTTTCTCGTGAGAGGCCCAGGCTGTTTCCGAATGAGTGGTTTACACCCCTCTAATCCGAGCCCCACCGCATATAAGGATTGGAGAATCCCATCATGAAGATCCTGGCTGATGCGTTCTCGTTCTTGAATCGCCGCGCTCAGATCTCGCTCACGTTGGATCAGCATCTCTTCCATCCGCTTGCGTTCCGTGATGTCGGTCGCCGCACCCAACACCATGTGAGGTATTCCGTCCTCGTCGAGAATCGGGCGTTTCACCGTCTGTAACCAGCGTGTCCTCCCCTCTGCATCTGTGATCCGTTCCTCAGGAATAAAGCATTCTTCTATGAAATCCATCACTTCAAGATCCCTTTGACGAAAGAATGCGACCTCTACTGAGTCAGGGTTGAAATCCGCATCCGATTTGCCAACCAACTCTTCCACCGTGGTGCCGTAACAATCGGCAACCGCTTTGTTCGCCATCGTAAAACGTCCGTCACGGTCCTTGGCAAAGATGAAGTTTGGATCGGTGTCAATGACCTGTCGAAGAAACATATGGGAGCGGCGAAGGTCAGCTTCCGCCCGCTTGCGGTCTCCAATATCCCGCACGATCATGCAGGCGTACTCATTCCCTTCATGGAGCAAATAATTGACGCTCACGTCCGTCTCCAAGACGGCTCCGGTTCGTGACCAAAACCTTGCTTCGAATGTCAACGATCCCCGTTCCTTCAAGTAGTTCCAGTGATCGATCCATTGCTCCACGGGGAAATTTGGGTCAATGTCGTGGACCGTCATGCCCAACAGTTCCCCTCGTGAATACTCCAGCATTCGGCATGCCGTATCATTCACATTGAACACTCGAGCGTTCGGATCCAACCAGATGATCGCCTCAACGGCCTGATCCACAGAGAATTGCGTCAACCGCAGCGCTTTTTCCAAGCGTCTACTCTCCGTAATATCATCGCCGACCGTCACGCCGCATTGCTTGCCGTTCAACTCGATCAGTTCCGACGACAAGAGACAGTGCCGGATATCACCGCTTTTACTCCGCAGTTGCACTTCCATATTGCGGATGGATCCCTGTTGCTTCAATAACCCGAAGTACCGTGCCCGTTCTTCCACGGAATGCCAGAGACCTATTTCAAACGTCGTATGTCCCATAGATTCTTCTTTATGATATCCGAAGAGCTGCCATGCAGCCTCATTCGCCTCTACGATCAGACCAGAGTCCAGCTCGCTGATAACAACCGGATGGGGGCTGGCTTGGAACGCCTTCGCAAACCGTTCCTCGCTGATGCGCAGTGCTTCCTCGGCTTGCTTGCGGTCCGTGATGTCGTTCGCGACCGTCACCACACAGAGCACCCCGTTGAGTTCGGCGAGATCAGCGGAAGCCAGAAAATGGCGGAACCCACCCGATTTGGTCTTTAAAGCAAACTCCATGTTGCGCATCGGTTCTCCGGCTTTCAACCGCTCGATGACTCGTGCCCTATCTTCGAGCTTTGGCCAGATACCTAGCAGAAAGGTGGTGTTTCCGATCACTTCCTCCCGACGAAAACCGAATGCCTCCAGACAAGCATCGTTCACTTCGACGCAACGACCCGTTACGACCTCCGTAATCCCGATTGGATGAGGGCTCGTGCGGAAGGCTTTGGAGAATCGTTCCTCGCTCTCGCGCAATGCTTGCTCCGCTTGCTTCCGCTCCGTGATATCGACAGTGGCCCCGATCAAATGTGTCAGTTGTCCCTTGGAATCGCGAACGCCGTGTCCACGTACATCAGTCCAAATAATGGCTCCGTCCCTTCTGACCACTCGAAGCTCATAGTGGCATTCGTCGATGGCTCCGCTCTGCACCTGTCCCCAACTCTTCATGGCAACCGACTGATCGTCCGGATGAACAAGCTTCAGCCAACTAAAGGGATCGGTTGACAGTTCTTCCGGCCCATAGCCGAACAGCATCTTGAGATTGGCGTCACCATGGTAGAGTCCCTTGAGAACATCCAATTCCCATACCCCCACTTTGCCGACGGCTGTGGCACGCGCATATCGTTCCTCGCTGGCCTGCAATTGGGCCGTACGTTCGAGTACCTTGCGCTCGAGTTCATCATGTGCCCGCTGGAGCGCTTCCTCCGCCAGTTTACGCTCTGTAATATCTTGGAATGTTCCGTACGCCCGAACTGCTCGTCCGTCCAGAACATCGACCTGGCCGGCTGCACGCACCGCAATCCGACGGCCTTGCCCTGTGAGTAGCTCCAACTCGAGATCCCAAGGCTGTCCCTGTGTCACCCCATTCAGCCACGCTTCGGCCATAATCGGACGGCTTTCGGGTGTATAAAAATTCAACGACGCTTCCACCGTCGGGTTGAATATCTCCGGCGTCGTTTCATGGAGGTGGTACGTCTCATCGCTCCACCACAGCCGGTCTGTGAGAAAATCGAACTGCCATCCCCCGATTTTTCCGATCGCCTCTGTTTGAGCCATCAACGCCAACTGCTGCTTATGGTGGGTGATATCTTCTGCGATCCCCGCAATGCGATTCTCTCTCCCAGCCATTCGGACGCGTCGATCGGAAATCCAGCGGATATGGCCATCCCGTCCCACGATCCGGTACTCACAATGGAACACCGCCGTCATCCCACCACTGACAAATCGATCATGGCTGGTCTTCACCCGCATACGATCATCCGGATGGATTGATTCAATCCACAGCGACCAATTTTGATAGATTTCCTCGCGCTCAATGCCCCAGATAAAGGTAAACGCTGAGTTGACGTACAGCACCTGCCGTTCGTCCTGTCCCACGTCCGCAATCCAGAATGCCGACCTAACCGACTCCGCGAACTGCTGCCACCGATCCTCACTCTCCCTCAACGCCTCTTGCGTACGATTGCGCTCGGTCACATCAGTAGCGATGACGCCGATGGCCGAGAGATGACCAGCGGCATCGGCCACCGGGAATTTCACGACGATACTGACACGAAGCCCATCCCGCTGCTGCGTCACCTCCTCGAATTCCTGTCCACGGCCGCTGGCCAAAACTTTTCTATCATTCGCTCGAAACTGTGCGGCCTGCTCCTGAGAGAATAGCTCCTCATCTGTCCGTCCCAAGGCCGCACCGGGTGCAAGCCCGAACACCTCATCGAACCGCCGATTGGTATACAAATAGCGGCCGTTGTGATCCTTCAAAGCCTTTACATTCGGGGCATGGTCAAAAAATTGCCTGAACCGTTCTTCACTCCGGCGCAGCGCCTCCGTTCGATCGCTCACCTGGCGTTCCAACGTCGCATTCAGATTGGCCAGAGCATCTTCTGCCTGTTTCCGCTCGGTAATATCCGAGAATATGCCGAGGATGGCCGGCTTGCCGTCCCAAGTGATCCGTCCGGCTTCGACTTGAACGGGGATCGTCGTGCCATCCAACCGCACATAGACTCGCTCCGCACTATGGACTGACACGCCACCGCTCAGCAGCCGTTTCACATTCTCACGGACCTCTTGATGATAGTCTGGATGGATGAAGTCAAAGGTCGGTCGGTCAAGAATCTCCTGAGTCTCTCGCGCCCCCATTAAGATGGTGCCGGTTCGATTGACATAGACCGCTCGTCCTTCACAGAAGACAAAAACACCGGATGGAGAGAGCTCAACCAATGTCCGGTATCGTTCTTCACTCTCCCGTATCGACTCCTCCATCAATTTACGATCGGTAATATCGGTATGGGATCCAAGGAGACGGATCCGCCGGCCATCAGGTTCTGCTACGAATGAGGCCCGCGCCTCAATCCATCGATAGGTGCCGTCTTTGTGCCGCAGACGAAACTCCTGTCGATAGTCGCCATCGGGCGCAGCTTGATATTGCCTGGCATATGCGATGGCACCCTCACGATCGTCTGGATGCAGAAAGGTTGTCCATGTCTCAAATGCATCGACAAGCTCTCTCCCGCTATAGCCTAACTGCCGTTTCCACTCCTCGGAAAAAACCACCGCATTCGTTTCGGTGTTCCAATTCCATAGCCCCGTGCCTGATGCCCGAAGAGCTTGTTGGAGTCGCTCCTGAGAAAGCCGTAGTTCCTCCTCAACACACTGACGGTCGGTGATATCCAACACACTGCTCGACAGAGAAACAGGACGACCGTCGACATCTCGACAGACTTCGCCTCGGCAATGGATCGCACGAATCGTACGATCAGGACGGATGATGCGACATTCGATGTCGTAGGTTGTGCCGCCCTTCAGCACAGCGTCGATTACGCTCTGCACCCGCGAACAATCCAGCGGGTGCAGAGCGGCCACAAAGGTGTCATAGCTGACAGCCATGTGGCCGGGTTCATAGCCGAAGATCCGAAATTGTTCTTCCGACCAGCGCACAATGCCGCTGTCGAAATACCAGTCCCAGCTCCCCAGGTGCGCACGTGCTTGGGCTTCCAGCAACTGCCGCTGCTGTTGTTGGACTATTGTTTCGGAGTGCCGCCGTTGGAGCTCCGCCGCTGCCCGCGAGGCAAAAACCGCCATCAGCGATCGTAGTCGATCGCTATTGCGGAGAGGCTTGGTATCCATCAGGACGAGGAGTCCCATGGCCGCTCCGCCTTTTGCCCTGAGCGGGACTCCACAATATCCTTCGACACCCAGCTGAGCCAGATGCCCAAAGAGTGGGAACACCGCCCTGACATCTCGCTCGAAACAGGCAAAGGACTGACCCAGCGCGGTTTCACACGGAGTATTCATCAGTGGGTATTCGAAGTTGTCGACAAGATTGCCGTTGGCTGAGACGGCGAGGGTACGGATTTTCTTCACCGGATGGTGTTGGATCTCCCCAACAACAGCATACTGGACGCCCAGTACTAAGCTGAGATGGCACACGAGAGTTGAGAAGAAGTCTTCCCCGGTCTCCGCAGCCGTCCCGGCAACGATCGCGCGCAACATGTCCGAACGTTCGCGCAAATCCTGTAATTCGTCGTCTCGCTGTCGCGAGAACTCCTGTAAGGCCTGATCCCGCTCCGTTAATTCCCGTGAAAGATCGGCGACCTGCCTGCGCAGCAAATCCAATTCAGCCAGGTGACTGGTCGAATTCATAGTGGGACTCCTCCCTCAACACTCTTTCGCAAGCTCCGGTCGACTTGTTCCGACAACGACTTCACGACGCAACACTGGGGCACAATGGCGGCATGTACCGGAAAAACCGAGGCTCTCAGACCAAGGCTATTGGTTCCTAATCACCAGGAACCAAGCGGGAGCTAGTCTCCTACGACCACGGGTGAAAGTCTAGATCCAAATGGCCTGAAACTTTTGAAGGAACTCGGCAGGAACCGTACGGATCGATGGAACCAGAGACTGAATTCCAATCCGTATGGCCTCCGGGATATGCTCTTCTAACCACTTGGATTAATTGGAATAGTCTGGGGAATCTTTGGGGAGATCAAGAAGAACCCTGGTCCCGCGGTGAGGTTCCGATCGTACGGCAAACACCCCGCCGGCTTTGTGCGCTCGTGCCGTCATATTTTCTAGACCATGACCAACACCCTGAACCGACTTTGGGTTGAATCCGATGCCATTATCCGTCACCGTCAGGCGGACTGATCCAAGGAACTGACGCAACGACACGGTAATACGTGTGGCATGACTATGACGAAGGGCATTACTCAATGCCTCTCTTACAATGTTGATGAGATGGACCGCCGGTTCAGGTGAGAAATACTCCCCGACCCTGTCATCGATCCGTACCCGGCATTGAATGGACGATGCCCTGCACATCGTCTGTACCATAGTTCGTAAGTCCTCTATGAAATCCGCACCTTGTATGACACGAGCCTCAAGCCCTGAGATGAAATTACGGATCTTCTCAATGACCTGGTTGAGTTGCCCAATGGCCTGTTCCAAGGTCGCCATGAAATGATCTGTGGTCAACTCGGGTTGCCGCTTCATCATCGACCGACAAGCTTCCAACCCGAGCCCGGCGGCATAAACTGATTGAAGAATATCGTCATGCAGGTCCTGGCTGATCCGCTCTCGATCCTGTAGCGCTGCATTCAGATCCCGTTCGTGCTGGAGCAGCGTTTCTTCCATCCGCTTCCGTTCCGTTATGTCTGTCGCCGATCCAAGCACCATATGAAAACACCCCTGGTCATCGACAATCGGCCGTTTGATGGTTTGCAGCCAGCGCGTTGCTCCAGACCAATCCGTGAACTTTTCCTCAGCAACAAAGCATTCCTGCAGAGACGTCATGACCTCGAGATCCTTCTCGCGGGAAAACTCCACCTCATCCCAATGGGGATTAAAATCGGCGTCCGTCTGTCCAATCAAATCGTGCACCGTTGTCCCATAACAATCAGCAACCGCTTTGTTGGCCATGGTAAACCGCCCTTCCCTATCTTTGGCAAAGATAAAATTCGGTGAGCCATCGATGACCTGCCGCAACAAACCATGTGATCGGCGCAACTCGTCTTCAGCTCGTTTCCGATCAGTGACATCATCCCCAACCGTCACCCTGCACGGCTTCCCATTCAACTCGATGACCTCCGACGACAGGAGGAAGCGGCGGATATCGCCGTTGCTGGCCCGGAGACTCACCTCCAGGTTGCGGAGCGGCCCAACCTCTCTCATTCGCTCGCGAAAACGGACTTGCTCCTCAGCCGGGCCCAAAACCTCGAGCTCTGAAACAATCTGGTTTTCCCGTTCCTCCGTGTGATGACATAACAGGTGGCTGGCCGCATCGTTGACCTCGACCAACCGGCCTGTTTCAATCTCACTGATGAGAATGGGATGGGGACTGGTCTTGAACGCTTTAGCAAACCGCTCCTCGCTCGCCCGTAAGGCTTTTTCTGCCTGCTTGCGCTCAGTGACATCGGAGATCAGCACGATGATGGCGGGGATACCATTCCAGACGATCCTGGCGGCCTCCATTTGAACAGGAATCGACGTTCCATCTTTCCTGAGATAGGTTCGTTCCGCGCTATGGACTGACCCGTTTCCAGCAAGCACCCGACGGGCATGTTCATGGATATCGTGGTGGTCGTCTGGATGGAGAAACTCGAACATGGATCGACCGAGAAGCTCCGGAGGATCGCTCGCCCCGAGGAGAAGAGCGCCTCTGTGGTTAACGTAGACGGCCCGCCCTTCACAGAAGACAAAGACTCCGGATGGGGACAGGTCGACCAACGTTCGGTACCGGTCTTCACTCTCTCGGACCGCTTGCTCCATGCGTTTGCGATCCGTAATGTCCATATGTGAACCGAGGAAACGGATCTGGCGACCGTCAGCTTCTGTCACCAACGCGGCGCGAGACTCAATCCATCGATAGGTCCCATCTTTGTGCCTGAGCCGGTATTCCTGGCGATATTCGTCCTGACGTTTACACACAGCGTCCTGCAAGCAAACCACGACACGATCATGATCATCCGGATGCAACAGACCTTCCCACGTCTCGAATGAGTCTGAAAGCTCCGCCTGGTCGTACCCAAGCTGACGCTTCCATTCCTCTGACAGGACCATCTCGTTGGTATACGTGTTCCAGTCCCACAGTCCGATACCCGATGCGTGGAGCGCTTGCCTCAGTTTGTCCTGCGAGGAGCGCAATGTTTCTGCTATGCGTGTCCGATCGGTGATGTCCAGAACAGACCCGGACATGCGACAGGGCTTTCCATTGTCGTCACGCAAAACCTCTGCGCAGGAATGAATGGTCCGCACCTCACCGTTTGGACGCACGACCCGATATTCCACATCATACGACGCTCGGCCACCCAGGGCCTGATTGATAGAGGCCAGGATCCGATCACGATCTTCTGAGAACACTGCCGTGATAAACCCATCAAAGGTCAGCAGCTCTGCCCCAGATTCACGGCCAAAGATCCGATACAACTCAGACGAGCACCGAACAGCCCCGCTCTCGATTTCCCACTCCCAACTACCCAGATGAGCGAGGGCCTGAGCCACACGAAGATGCCGAGTTCGCTCATGCAACACCGTGTCTCGCTCGGCCTGTTCACGCACAAGATGAGCAACTTGTTGACGCAGGACATCGACAAGAGGAAGGGGGCCGTTCATGTGAAGCTCCTTAGTCTCGTGATGGGATAGCCGAATACTAGTTGAGGTGGCGGTAGAGGAAGGTTAACGACATACCCTCATGACCGATCATACACACACCAAGGCTAGGCCCAAATGGCCCGCAGTGTCCTATTATATAGAGCTGAAAGTCTAGATCCTAACGGCACCTCACATCAGGAATGATTCGCTTCTAAGGCAAGAAGCCTGGGCAGCACTGTTACCAGAGACAGGATTGGGGCGATCCCTTCTCACCAGTACCGTTCGTACCCGCGCTAGAGGTGCCAGTTACTCCATACGAAGGAACCATGCGTGGATGCGGTAGGTTAGGTTGTATGGAAATTCGAAGTCGTCCGATACTATCGAGGCAAGAACCAATTCAGGAGAAGCCGTGGGTTAGGAAGCGACTCGGTCAATCGGCCTATACGAGTGATCTGAAGCCCAAGCACCGTTGGCGGTTCAGGGAGTGCCCTGAACTTTACGACGAAGAATCTTATGGTGCCGAAGGCGGGACTTGAACCCGCACGGCTTGCGCCACACGCCCCTCAAACGTGCGTGTCTGCCATTCCACCACTTCGGCACTCAGCAGGAAGTTTCAACGCGGCCTGCCACCATGTTCTTGGGGTGCTCAACCGCGTGACGGCCATGAAACATCCGTCATGGGATTTCACTCACCCTGGCCTTCTCGCAGGCTCGTATCACGAACCCTGCGGTGAAGCCCCCAAGTCAGCACACGAGGGAAAAGGAGGCTGCATTATAGAAGTAGCCCAAAATTCTTGTCAATGAACGAATCGTCCGGTAGAATTGCCCTCTCAATTCACGTCTCCGTGACACTCGCATGATACAGACTGATCAACGAGACCTTGCTTCTACGGTTGCTGCATTTTTCGATGTCGACAATACAATTTTACCCGGCGAAGCAAGTGAGTTGAGGTTCTTCCGTTGGCTATGGCGTCGGGGGATTGTCGGTTGGCCTGAAGCTCGAGACAGCGTTGCGTGGCTCTTGCGGCACATTCCTCCCTTATCGCTCCATCCTCTCCGCCAACGGAAGCTGTACTTGGCCGGGAAACCTTCCCAGGTGATCGAACCCCTGGGTGAAGAATTTTGTCGGGAAGAGCTCTGTCCTCGTGTCTCGGCAATCGCGATGCGTAAGCTTGATGAACACCGCCGGGCAGGCCATACCATCATTTTCGTGACCGGATCGCTCGACTTTCTGATCGCCCCTGTCGCAGACGCACTTCAAGTGGATCGCTGTTTTGCCAGCCGGTTGGAGCAGCAGCAGGGCCTCTATACGGGTTTGCTTGTGCCTCCACTCCCATATGGAGCGGGAAAACGTCAGCTGATCGATCGGTTGACCCAAGACCTCACATTGGATTTATCCCAATGCTACGCGTATGGCGATAGTCCGGGAGACATTGACCTCCTCCGCGCCGTAGGACATCCGACCGTGGTCAATCCGATTCGGGGAATGGATGCTATCGCCCGTCGTCATCACTGGCCGGTTGTCAAGTGGCCCTGAACGAATCTTGATGACCGGAGGTACTCCCTCTTCGGCGAATCACCACGTCCATCATGAGTTAGCCCACACGTTGTTCATGCGCGTCACCGAAATCTTTCATAGCATTCAAGGGGAATCAACCTTTGCTGGATTACCCTGCGTGTTTGTGCGCCTCACCGGCTGTCCGCTTCGCTGCACCTGGTGCGACACAGCGTATGCATTCTTTGGAGGAACAGACCAATCCATCGAGGACATTCTTGGGAAAGTTCGTTCGTATGGGTGCCCCTTGGTCGAGGTGACGGGAGGCGAACCCTTGGCACAAGCGGAAACGACGATTCTGTTAGATCGATTGTGCCACGACGGCTTCACCGTCCTGCTTGAAACGAGTGGCGCAGTCGATACCAGCACCGTCGATCCATCCGTTCGTATCATTCTGGATGTGAAATGCCCAGGAAGTGGTATGACAGACCGCATGCACTGGCCGAATGTGAGGCGGCTGAGACCGCGAGATGAAGTGAAATTCGTCATTCAAGATCGCACCGACTATGAATGGGCAAAAGACATTCTCCAACAATTCCATTTGACCGATCGCTGCCCAATCCTCTTCAGTCCGGTGTTCGGGACACTCGATCCTCGCCAGTTAGCAGAATGGCTGCTCGCAGATCGCCTCAGTGCTCGTCTTCAACTCCAATTGCACAAACATATTTGGGCACCCGAGATGAGAGGTGTGTGAGGGATCCCCTGGACCATCGGAATGCCAGACCTATTACGACCACGAACTCTCAAGGGCTGATAGCGGTTAATCGTTCATATTCACCAAGGAGAGCCAATGAATATCATGCGGGTTCACGCCAAACAGGGACGCGTCGATACCGACCGTACAGAAGCGCTCGTCATCCTACTCTGCGAGGATGACATCCTCTCATCCCCCGATGGAGCTTCGTTGGATCGAGCCCTTGGTGGATCACTTCGTGACCTCCTGCGATCACGGGAGTTCGAGGGGAAGGCTCAAGAGGTCCTCTTGCTTCACACCCATGGAAAGCTTCCAACGAAGCGTCTGGTTTTAGCGGGCCTTGGAAAGCCACATCAACTCAGCTTGGAAAAGATTCGCCAAGCCATGGGGTATGCCGTCAAACGGGTTCGCCAATCAAAAGCCGGATCCTTTACGGTGACGCTGCCGAGCGCCATACCACACGGGGCTTCACTGAGCGACTTGTCCCAGACCCTGACCGAAGGAGCGATCTTAGGAAGCTATCAGTTCACGTCCTATCGTAGTGAGAAGCCGACGGGCAAGGACGTCACCGCCATGACCATACTGGTCTCGCAGAAAAGCTCTCTGAACTCCGTTTCTGAGGGTATCCGCCGTGGGATCGCGACCGCTGAAGCCACCGTCTTCGTTCGTGACCTCTGCAACCATCCTTCGAACGTGATGACCCCAACCAAGATTGCCAGCGAGGCGAAGGCCGTAGCAAAGGATGCCGGGGTCAGCCTCAAGATCCTGGAACAAAAAGAGATGGAGCGGCTCGGGATGGGTGCGTTGCTTGGCGTTGCGAAGGGCAGCCACGAACCACCTAAATTCATTGTTCTCCAGTACCACGGATCCAAAAAGAAAGACGATCGCCCGGTGGTCCTGGTTGGTAAGACCATCACGTTCGATACGGGAGGGATCTCCCTCAAACCAGCTGAGAACATGGAGCAAATGAAAGCCGACATGACCGGCGGAGCTGAGGTTCTAGCCACCGTACGCGCAGCGGCCCGTCTGAAATTACCCCTCAACCTCATCGGCATCCTTCCGGTAGCGGAGAACATGCCCGGTGGTCGTGCCATGCGTCCTGGAGACGTGGTCACCACGCTCTCTGGAAAAACCGTGGAGGTCCAAAACACGGATGCTGAGGGTCGGTTGATTCTGTCGGACGGCTTGGCCTATGCCACCCGATTTAAACCGGCCGCACTCATCGACATCGCAACACTGACCGGGGCCTGCGTGGTCGCCCTGGGACAATTCGCGATCGGCATGTTCGGCACCGATACGAAGTTGAAGGATGCGATCACGAGCGCCGGGCTCCGAGCCGGAGAGCGGGTGTGGGAAATGCCGTTGTGGGAGGAATACTTCGAGCAACTCCGAAGCGATGTCGCCGATATGCGAAATATCGGTGGGCGTGGCGGCGGGATGATCACCGCTGCCCTGTTCCTCAGCAAATTCGTGGGCGACTATCCGTGGGTACACCTCGATATCGCCAGTACCGATTGGAGCGAGCGGGAACGCGCGTACATTCCCAAAGGTCCGACTGGCATTGGGACGAGACTGTTGATCCAGTTCCTGATTAATCGTTCGCTGAAGTCTGAGAGCACGCAGGCATGACGACCGCTCCTGATCAGACCGGACAGCTCTTCATGATGGGCTTTGACGGCACAACGGTGTCGGCAGACCTCGCTTCGTTCATCAAAGAATATCAGCCCGGTGGGATCATCCTGTTCGCAAGAAACCTACAATCGACCGAACAAATCGTCGACCTGACGAATGATCTTCAACGCTGCAGTCCGCATTCTCCTCTCTTGATTTCGATTGATCAAGAAGGCGGACGTGTCTCGCGGTTGCCGAAAGAGTTTACGATTTTCCCACCCTGTGAAGTCCTAGGGCAGTGCCATTCCTCAGAGCTGGCCTATGCCGCGGCCGCGACGACTGCAAAAGAATTGGCGGCTGTCGGGATCAACATGAATATGTCCCCGGTGCTGGATGTGAATAGTAATCCATCAAACCCGGTTATCGGTGACCGAGCATTCGGCGCAACGCCCAACCTTGTGTCCGAATTGGGATTGGCCACGGTGGGTGGCCTCCAAGACAATCGGGTGGTTGCCTGCGGGAAGCACTTTCCAGGACATGGCGACACCACGTCGGACTCACACAAAGAATTGCCCGTCGTGACCGCTTCTCGTGAACGCCTCGAGCGCATTGAGCTCCCCCCGTTCCGTCGAGCCATTGACAGCGGCGTTGCCACGATGATGACCGCCCATGTCCAGTATCAGGCGTTGGATGAGCAGCGGCCGGCCACCTTGTCCCCAACCATCATCTCAAAATTGCTTCGCCAAGAGTTGTACTACGACGGAGTCGTGCTGACCGATGACCTCGAAATGCATGCGATCATCGATCACTACGGGATCGGAGACGCGGCTGTTCTGGCCATCCAAGCAGGTTGCGACATGCCGCTGATCTGCAAGGATCGGAACAGGGTGGTCACCGCCATGCAGGCCGTCACCAAGGCTGTTGCCAACTCAGACATCTCTCCACAACGGCTGGCCCAATCCCTTGCCCGCATCCGCCGCCTGAAGGACCGGTACCTCTTTCCCTATCGACCCGTCACAATCTCTGATGCGAGATTGGCGGTTGGCTGCCGCAGCCATCGCGCTCTCTTGCGGTCCATTCACCAAACCCGAGAGCGGGTCATGAAAGCTGAGGCATGAGCCTTGTGAGGATTTGTTCTCTTTGCAAGACGATCTATGGGTCGCCCCTTCGAAGGGACGGCCGCTGAGGTCGGAAGGCGCCACTCAAGGGTAGTCTTGCTCCGTTCTCACCTCTTGTGGCATCATGAGCATTTCTGGGAGGGCCTTATGGCCTCATTGCTCGAGTACGTCGGATCTGTTCATATTTTTCTTGGGCCCTACCGTGGAAATCCGATCGCGTTGTATTTGCGACGGACAGAATCGGAATGCCAGATCGGACCAAAAGTGTATCCGTGGAATGATGTCACGGGTGTTGGGGAAACACCGAACAAGGCCGCCGCTGATTTTGAAGAAAAATGGAAAGCCAAGGGCTTAACGGCAAATATGTACTCTGGCCCATCCTGGGAGGGAGGCATTAAGCCGGAAAAACCGGTGCCACCAAAACCCGCTGCACCGCCAAAGGCAGCTACTCCTCCATCCCCTCCTGCCGCTCCAGCAGGAACCGTTTCCACTCCACCTGCGCCACCTGTTGCAGGTACAGCCACGCCCGGGACAGTGTCAACTCCGGCAGACGCCGCTCCAATCCCAGCTCCTGCGTCGACAATATCGCCCTCCACCTAGGCAGTATAGCTCAGAATCAGGGCATGCCGTCCGCCTCGTCGGGACCATCAACGGTTCTAGATGTCTCGCCTTGAAAGTTTGCTGTGCTTCATACCGTAGCCGACGTAGACCACAATACCTACAGCAGTCCACACTCCAAAGCGAATCCACGTGGCCCACGGCAGCCCGACCATAAGGTAGAGGCAGGCGGCAATGCTGAAAATCGGCACAAGGGGCATGAACGGAAGACGAAATGGGCGAGGCTGATTGGGCTTGGTGTATCGCAGCAGCATGACCCCGAAACTCACCAAAATAAACGCAAAAAATGTTCCGATGTTGGTCATATCAGCCGCGTCTCCGATCTGGAAGAACGCCGAAAGGATTGCCACGACGACACCCGTGAGAATGGTCGCGCGATACGGCGTCCCAAATCGTGCATGAACCCTGGATAAGCCTGGACTCAGCAGTTGATCTCGCGACATGGCAAAGAAGACTCGGATTTGCCCCAACATCATGACCACCAGTACACTGGTGATCCCGGCAACCGCTCCAATCGCGACGATCACGGCACCCCATTTGAACCCGACCAGCGTGAGCGCTTCAGCGACCGGCGCATGTATATCGATCTGACTGACCGGGACTAGTCCGGTCAATACGGCCGCAACGGAGATATACAAGACCGTACACACACTCAAAGATGCCAGAATGCCGAATGGGACATCTCGCTGAGGATTTTTCGCCTCTTCGGCAGCCGTAGAGACAGCATCAAACCCAATATAGGCAAAAAATATGATGGCGGCAGCGGCTCGGACGCCCTCGAATCCGTTCGGCATAAACGGTGTCCAATTGTCGCTGCTCACAGCGGGAGCTCCCACGGCGATAAAGAAAAGAATTACTGCCAGCTTCAGGAGCACGATCATCCCCGCAGCCCTTGCACTTTCCTTAATCCCGATCACGAGGATGGTGGTGACCAACAAGACAATGATGGCGGCGGGAAAATTCGCAATGCTGCCTTCCGGCCCACCAGCCCACTGCGGTGGATTGGTAGCCCAATAGGGCAGCTCAAGACCTGCAAGCTTGAGTAATTTATTGAAGTACCCTGACCAACCAATCGCGACAGCAATACAGGCAACGCCATACTCTAGTATCAGATTCCATCCGGTCAGCCAGGCGAGGAACTCTCCTACCGTCGCGTAGGAAAAGGTATAGGCAGACCCAGCGACTGGAATCATCGCCGAGAATTCGGCATAACAGAGAGCGGCTAACGCACAGGTGACACCGGAGAGGATGAAGGAGAGAACAATTCCAGGCCCCGCCCCCGGTCGATGAGCATCACCCACAATAGCAGTGCCGACCAGGACAAAGATCCCGGTTCCAATAATCGCACCAATTCCCAGCGCCGTCAGGTCCCAAACTGTCAGTGTTTTCTTGAGGCGATGTTCTGGCTGCTCGGCATCGGCCAGAATTTGATTAATGGGTTTCGTCCGGAAGAAGGGATTGTTCACGGCGATTCTCCGGCCTGAGGCCTAACGCTTTGGCCTGAAGAGATCACCGTCAAAACGCACCTTCTGACGGCACGCCTATCGCGGGGACTACCAATCTAGAATGATTCGGCCTCTCGGAACTGTCCAGAAGGCTCATGCCCGAGTCCGCCGCACCGCGCGTAACAGGGCTTCAAAGAGCCGACGATGCACTAGATGCCGGTCGAAGAGAAACTCAGGATGCCATTGAATCGCAAGAAGAAATCGATGGGTCGGGGACTCAATGGCCTCCACAATGCCATCGGGAGCCACTGCACTGGCTATGAGTGATGGAGCGACGGCTTTCACGGATTGATGATGGGAACTGTTCACCATCAATTTTTCTTTCCCGACAATTTTCCTCAATAGGCTGTTCGGTACCACGGTCACTGTATGGGAGACAGAGACCGCCTTCGGTTTCTGGCGATGGTCCATCGCGTGTGGGACCTGGGCAGGGATATCCTGAAAGAGACTGCCTCCACAGGCCACATTCACTGCCTGCATCCCTCCACAAATCCCCAAGAGCGGAAGGTCCCGTCGCCTGGCCTGATGCACCATCTCCATCTCGAAGTCGGCACGCCGCTGACTGACCAGTGGAAATTGGTAGCGCTGCTTCTCTCCGTACAGGCGAGGCGGAAGATCAGGGCCGCTCCCTGTGAGAAGCAACCCATCCACGCAGTCGAGAAGTCGCCGTCGATCGGCGGATGCGACCACTAAGGGTAGGATTAGGGGAACACCGCCGAGCTCTTCGATGGCTCGAATGTATCGGGCCCTCAGGAAGTAGGTAGGCTCGGCCCCACCCATATCCTTTCTGTCACCGGCATTAAAATCAGGAGTCACGCCGATGACAGGTTTCATCATTACTGCGCAGGTTCAGGTACCGGAGTAGGGGCAGGAACGAGTCCCTCGTCTTCAGCTGCCACGCCTAGGAACCGAACCGGGCGATCGCCGCTGAGGTGCTCTGGAGTAATGACATAGGTTCCGTACACGCTGGGAACCCAAATATTCTTCGCCGTTGACTCACTGAATCCTGAAAAGACATAGGCTAAACCACCGACAACTCCTCCACCGAGGGCAAACGCAGCTTTGAACGGGAAGTACAAGATCGTGGCAGCGGCTGAAGCAGCGCCCATGCCGGCTCCAGAGGCCGTTCCTTGTAGAGAATCAGTCGATGTGGATTGGCTCCAAGCCGGTGCCACAAGCATCGAACCGTATGCAATGACAACCAAAACTATCACCAGCGGAAGTCTCACGTGTGGCTCCTCCTTCCTCATCAACAGCACAAACGGACAAACCCATCAACCCTAATCATACACGAATACGCACATGCGTTATAACAAATTTGCTGCTGAATGCAACCCCCTTTATCGATCCAGATACGGCACGGAGCAGAACGAATGATCAGGGAGTAAGGTCGAGCTCATCTAGGATGTCGGAGATAATGTATTCGGGATGCTTACTGATCTCTTGATCTAGTTCGACCCTCAATTCCTCCGCGAGGATCCGAGGGCTGTCCTGAGTCAGTCCTGCCATGAGTTGGAGATCTAACTTACAGCGACACACTGCTTGGACAAAGACATCACCACTCCGCTCTTGATAGTCGGACCGTTCTTGAGGCTCCACAGCCACTAAACTCTTCGCGAGTCGATCGGTCAACTGGATCGTTCGCTCTACGTCTGAGAGCTGTCTGTTACTAATCTCCACTGCAACCTGAATACCGGCCTTCCAGCTCCGCTTCTTGACATTAAACACACAGGCCAGCACTTCCGCTTTCCCTTCAACCGGCTCCGGCCCAAAGAAGAAACTCACGCGGTAGGCGGCGATATCATGCGTGGATGCGGCGATCATCGATCCTATTGTAGCATGAAGCATGGGCAAGCCTACCGTCTGATTGACGCCCTTTCACCCTGAAGCTATGATGCAACTCTCATGAGCCAGACTGCCCATCATACGAGGATCTGTGCGATTCAAAACGCGCTTCAAGATCAGGAGACAGTCGATGGATGGCTTTTCTATGATTTTCGAGGTTCGGATCCCTTGGCATATCGGGTGTTGCTCCTTGATCCTTCCCAACATGTCACTCGCCGTTGGTACTACTGGATCCCCACGACCGGAGAACCGGTGAAGCTTCTTCATCGGATTGAACCGCATGTACTGGATGAGCTGCCAGGTTCCTCCCACCTCTATGTGTCGTGGGAACAGCAACGAACGGTATTGGACAGCCTCTTACGAGGTCAACGGCGCATCGCCATGCAGTATTCGCCACTTAACGCTGTCCCCTATCTCTCCAGAGTGGATGCTGGCACAATCGACCTTGTTCGAAGCTTTGGAGTTGAGGTTGTAACATCCGCCGATCTTGTCCAACGATTTGAGGCCGTCTGGACGGAGGAACAACTGGAATCGCATCGGTATGCCGTTACAACTCTCAGACGCATCGTCGATGAGGCTTTCACCCATGTCGCCTCGTGTCTCAAACGCCAGCGGCTCTTAACCGAATATGGTCTGCAACAATTCATTCTCTCTCGTATTCACGAGATGGGAATGACAACCTCCAGTGCACCAATCGCGGCCGTCGATGCCCATAGCGCCGATCCCCACTACTCGCCAGGTGAATCCCATTCATCCCCGATTACACGTGACAGTCTCGTTTTGATTGATCTTTGGGCAAAGCAAACAGCACCTGGCTCCGTCTACGGCGACATCACCTGGACCGGTTATACAGGACAACTGGTGCCACCAAAGCATCGTTTGATTTTTCAGCATGTCCAACAAGGGCGCGATGCAGCCGTATCGTTTGTCCAGACACAGCTGATGGCAGGACGATTTCCCTTCGGGTGGGAAATCGATGATGTCTGCCGGCACAAGATCCGGGAGGCAGGATATGGAGACTTTTTCATTCATCGTACCGGCCATTCAATCGGCGAGGAGGTGCATGGCAACGGGGCCAACATTGATAACCTCGAAACGCATGATGGGCGTCAGATCCTCCCGAACACCTGCTTTTCAATAGAGCCGGGCATCTATCTCCCTGGCGAGTTCGGCATTCGGAGTGAGCTCGATGTGTATGTCACGGATCAAGAAGCCATTGTACATGGCTTGCCGCTTCAAACCGAGATTGTCCCTCTTCTCTAATATAACGCGACAAGTTCGTGGCTTGGCGCTTTCTTGACAGTCCATCAAAGAGGCAGCTACAGTCCTTCGGTAACGCTTCTTCCTACGCTCAATGCGAGGTCATCCTTGTTTGGTACGATGGGGTTTTCCGAGCTCATCATCATCCTTGTGATCGTGTTCATCATATTTGGAGCCGGTCGCTTACCCCAAATCGGCGAAGGGGTGGGCAAAGCGTTAAGAGGGTTTAAAAAGGAAGTGAACGATGCCCCCCAACCCACATCAGATCAACCTCTCCAGGAAACACCCCCTCAACAACCAGCTCAGATTTCCCCCGAGGCCACCACGACTCGAAGCCCGATACCCACAGCAGCCAAAGCGAATACCCCCTATATGCCCGGCCCTGAGTTGACTCCTGGGACCACAGCCTCGTTTCTTTACACTGCAAGTACTCAAACAGCTCCCGCGTCGATCGCTCCTTCGCTGCCAACCGCTTCGTCACAGCCCAGTCAGGTAGTGTCGATGGAAGAGCGGGCCGCGAATCCAGGTCCAATGTCCCGCACATCATATCCACCTCTGCCTACGGGAGCTCAAACAAGACCCGCAACGAAACGTCCTTCCGCTATCGTCAATCAAGAGGCGGTAGCCCGCGTACAGGCACAACAAGCTGCTCTCAAGGCAAAGGCTTCCTCACCTACCATAGTCGGCGGAGTATCGCCTGATGATCTACAGAATCTGGGTGAGGGCTTAGGAGAGGTTGTACGAACATTCAGGCAAGCCGTGACGGACATCCGAAGCAATGTCGACCCTCAGATGCACACGATCCAGGCTGAGGTCGACGCCGCCCAAAAGGAAATTCAGCAATCCATCGAAGCCGCTAAAGAGCTTCCGCCGGTTCAAGACGAATCCCCGAAATCCAGCTGAATCTTATCATTTCTGTTCTGGCTCAGAAAAACGGACACTAGAATTGTCCAATCAATGGGGAGCCAACGGCTTCTCAATTTCATGTCTTGAATCTGGGAAACCTGGCAGGAAAGATGGGGGGCGAGAAAAAGTAGTCGAGACCTCAACAGTCAGACATATCCCGTCGAGCAATTTCAGGATGGGGCCCGACTTCGATTCAACGCTTCGACAAGACTAACTAGATCCTCCCGTATCTTCTCATCTAAATCCATGAACTGAATGCCCATGCCGGGAAAGAGGAGGTATCGTTCCGGCTTGTGTCGAGCCCAGGCAACCTTCGCCTTGGCTTTCAGTTTTTCCGTGGGGCGATCTGGGAGTGCAAACTCAACCGTGAGTTCAGTACCAGGACTTAGTGGGGCACCGCTCTCAATAAAGAGCCCTCCCCCACCGATGCCTCCCGTCAGGCTATCGAATTGCTTTCCCTCTGGAGTGGTATAGCGGACCTTCAGGGCGAGAGGGGCTCGCGGTTGTGTCCGACAATGAGCGAACCGAGCATCCTCGGTAGTTGCCAGTACTCGTTCGATGAGTGAACCCCACGATACATTTCCAAGCAACTGACCTGACGTGTCATGGACGTGAATTGTTTCTTGCTGAGCGTCGATGATCAACGACTTACCACGATGACCTGCAGTGGAAACGATAGGAAGCTTCATATTAGAGACGATGTTGTCCTGATGGCTCAATTAGGACCGGGACTTAGGCTGCTTGGCTCGTCACTTGGATTGTTTTCACGACTTCATGAATTCGATCGCGTACCCCCTCATCTACTTCTGTAAATCGCACTCCCATTCCTGGACTGAAGGTATACTGATCAGCTTTTGGACATACCCAAGCGACAGTCCCCTTGGCCGGGAGCCATTGGTCTGGCTTCTGAGGAAGCGAAAACTCCATTGCCAATTTGGTTCCGACAGGGAGAGGACTGTGGCTCTCAATAAATAGCCCTCCTCCTCCAATGCCACCGGCACGGCTCTCAAATTGCTGCCCTTCTGGCGTGTTGTACCGTACTCGAAATGTGAGGGAAATTCTTGGCTCTACCCGAACTTCCTTCTGAACCGGAGGCCTGCGATAGGCAAGAACTTGATCGATCACCACATCCCAGGACAAACTCCCAATGACATCGCCATTTCCGCCCAGTAGAGTCACCATTTCCCGTTCCACATCAACCTGGAGCACTTTGCCCTTGTGGCGAAGGCTTGTCATTACGGAATACTTCACACGTTCTCCCTTCACTGGGTCACACGTGTTAAGTATAGCGCGGTGTTTCTACTTGTCGAGGAAGGAGAGTAGTGCCGGATGGGGATCAGGATGGCATGAGCCCGCCGGAAAAGACTTTGAATACCCTCAGCTTGCGATCAGTCTCTTCCGGCAATGAACAAGTTTTACTTATCAAACACTTACGCCGTCTTTGCGTCTTGTTCCTGTTCAAAGATACGCATCGGTGGGTTCTTACCCACAATGGCATCTTCAGTAATGACCACTTCCATGATGTCTTTCTGCGAGGGAGCATCATACATGACGTCTAACATCACCTCTTCCAGAATGGCCCGGAGTCCTCGAGCGCCAGTCTTTTGCAAATAGGCTTTCCGTGCGGCGGCACCCAAGGCCCCTTCCGTGAATCGGAGTTTGACCTTCTCAAACGACAACAACTTCTCATATTGCTTCGTGAGGGCATTGCGAGGTTCCGTCAGGATACGAATGAGGGCTCGCTCATCCAACTCTTCTAATGTAGCTACGACGGGCAACCGTCCAACAAATTCTGGGATCAGCCCGTACTTCAAGAAATCCTCAGGTTGGACTTTGGCCAGCAGATCACCTAATCGCACATCACTCTTTCCACGGATTTCAGCGCCGAAACCCATTGACTTTCGATTCAGTCGCTGTTCGATGATTTGCTCCAAGCCCACAAATGCTCCACCGCAGATGAACAGGATATTGCTCGTATTCACCTGAATAAATTCCTGATGCGGATGCTTTCTCCCTCCTTGGGGAGGAACATTCGCAACCGTCCCCTCGATCAGTTTCAGCAATGCCTGCTGAACCCCTTCGCCTGATACATCCCGCGTGATCGATGGACTGTCGCTTTTCCGACTGATCTTGTCGATTTCATCAATGTACACAATCCCACGTTCAGCCCGTTCCACATCGTAGTCGGCCGCTTGCAAGAGTTTCAGGATAATGTTCTCGACATCTTCGCCGACATACCCGGCTTCAGTTAGTGTTGTGGCATCTGCAAGCGTAAAGGGGACATCCAGATATTTGGCCAAAGTCTGGGCCAACAGGGTTTTCCCCGTTCCGGTAGGGCCCACCATGAGAATGTTGCCCTTCTGAAGCTCGATATCATCCACCCCTTTTTCTTTCGAAGAAATACGCTTGTAGTGGTTGTGCACCGCCACAGACAGAATCCGTTTGGCACGTTCCTGCCCGATGACATACTGATCAAGGTGATGTTTGATTTCAGCAGGCTTCTTGAGCTTCGAGGAAATTTCTTCTTTGGCTTCTTCCCAATCCTCAGCGATGATGTCATTGCAGAGGTTGACACATTCATCACAGATATAGACCGTTGGCCCGGCGATCAGCTTCCGGACCTCATCACGGCTCTTGCCACAAAAAGAACACCGCAAGTGTCGGTCCATCTTTTCCTGCTTAGCCATGTGCCCTCCTGTGTTACTTACCCTTTGCCCCGTCTCCAGACTCACTCACCTTCATAAACTTGGATGGCCTTGTAATGACCTCATCAATGAGACCATATCGTTTTGCCTCTTCACCTGACATGAAATAATCTCGCTCGGTGTCATGGGCAATCTTTTCGATCGGTTGCCCGGTGTGCTTGGCCATAATCTCGTTGAGACGTTCACGAATTTTTAGAATTTCCCTGGCATGAATGTCGATTTCCGTCGCCTGTCCTTGAAATCCGCCCAGGGGTTGATGAATCATCACACGGGCATTAGGTAGGGCAAACCGTTTCCCCTTCGTTCCAGCGGTTAGCAACAACGCTCCCATACTCGCCGCCTGACCGAGGCAAATCGTGTTGATCGGTGGTTTCACATATTGCATCGTGTCATAGATGCCCAATCCGGCTGTCACACTGCCCCCTGGGGAATTCACATAGAGATTGATGTCCTTTTCAGGATCTTCCGCCTCAAGGAAGAGCAACTGCGCGATTACCAGGTTGGCAAACACATCATCAATAGGGGCCCCAAGGAAAATGATGCGATCCTTGAGGAGCCGAGAGTAGATGTCATAGGCGCGTTCACCTCGATTCGTTTGTTCGACTACGATCGGAACCAACATGTCGTTCGTTTCCTTTCCTCAAGGAGTGTCGGCGCGAAACCCACCGGATGATCGAGTGCCAACCTATCCTTGAATGACTGCCTGACGATAGACAAGATCCAGCGCTTTGTCGATCAAGATCCGCGCACGCAATTCCTCAATGGAATCTTGACCGCCCGCCTGAATCATTTTGACAAGATCGGCCATCGGCACACGAAGTTCCTTGGCTAATCGAGTGACTTCGTGATTCAGATCATCTTGACTTACCGACAAGCTTTCTTTCTCGGCAATGGCTTCGAGGATCAGGCCCGCTTTAACGCGACGATTCGCTTCTTCACGGTGCTCCTCACGGATTGTCTTCACCTCCTCCGCATCCGGTTCGGGAAGGGAGTCGGTGGCTTTGCCACGTTGTCGTGCTTGCAGTTGCTGTCGTACGATCGTGTTGAGCTCTCGCTCAACAAGTGTGTCGGGAAGATCAAATTGATGAGTCTCAACGAGGCGTTTGAGAAGGGTGTCCTTATAGGATTCTTCGATATCTTTCTTGAGCGCCTTTTCCATTTCACCGCGTAACTTTTCTCGCAAGCCCTGGAGTGAGGCGTATGGGCCACAGTCTTTCGCGAACTCATCATCGAGGGCTGGAAGAGTCTTGCGCTTGGCCCCCTTGATGTCGAGGCGGAATTGAACCACCTTTCCCGCAACTCGGTGATCCGGATGGCTGACGGGATAGGTCTGCGGAATATCCACCACCTCACCTTCATGCCTTCCCAGCAAATGCACGTCTATTTCAATCCCCAGCAAGGAGGCCTTCGAGCCCACGCGATGCAGTTGGCCTTCTTTTTTTGTCCCCTCGAGAGCCACGCCGTCCAAAAACCCTTCCAGATCGACAATGGCATAATCTCCATCAGCTAACGCTGTACCAGTTGGAGCTGCATCCAATCGGGCCTGTTGTTCTCGGAATACCTCGAGGGCACGGTCCACTTGGTCTTCGGCAACGGTGCGCTTGTCGGCTTGCAGAGACATAGGACTAGGGGACTTATAGTCACGAAGTTCGATGGTCGGCTTGATTTCGACCGTCGCCGTAAACGTAAACGGGGAATCTTTTTTGATCTTGACGCGATCCAGAGGGGGTATATCCACCACAACCGGATGGATCCCCGCTTCTTTGATCGCTCGATCATAAAAGTCCGGAACCAGTTTTCGAATGACATCTTCTTCAACAGTCTTGGCATACCGCTTTTCCAAGATTGCCAATGGGGCTTTCCCCGGCCGAAAACCAGGGACGTGAACCTGTCGATTCAGTTCCACATACGCCCGCGAAAACTGTTGGGTGACCTCGGCGGCTGGCACCTCGATTTTCAAGGCGCGTTTCATTGGTCCTAACTCAGTGACTTCCATCTTCATCGTCAAAATCTGTCTCCCATCCAGCTCTTAAAGAGGATTCGGAATGATGGTGGTGCGAGAGGGGGGACTTGAACCCCCACGGTTACCCACGAGATCCTAAGTCTCGCGCGTCTGCCAGTTCCGCCACTCTCGCACAGTGGAGGATGCCGAGGAGCTGTTTCTATCTAGTATTCAAGACAGCATAAACACGCGATGTTGTATAGCGTTGTACCGTCGGACCCATACAAGTGTCAACCCATACGACCGAGGGTATTCCATACCTAGTATGAATGGCCTGATCCGGTAATAATGATGCCCTATCCACTACCTTTGCTGCCTACCCTCAAGAGCGCACTTAATTGTTCACCACTGCCGCACCCACCAAACACCATTCACCCCAAAAAGGACGTTGCCCAATGGCAGCGTTGGTCGCCTTGCTGCTGCTGGACACGCATGTTAAGATGCCCACCTTTGCACTTCTCGATGCGGAGAGGTGCGAGAGTGGACGAATCGACATGCTTGGAAAGCATGCGTCTCGGCAACGGGACCGTGGGTTCGAATCCCACCCTCTCCGCCATCCCGCACCTCGTGTGTACCGGCCGCTCCTTACCACGTAGGGTCATTCGTGAGGGCGAACAGGCACACCGTAGAGCGCGGGCTGTTTTAGTGGATTCAGATTCGAGAACAGGGGCTGGGCCCTGTGCAATAGAACCCTGTGAACCCCGCTAGATCCGGAAGGAAGCAACGGTAAGCAGCCAGTTCTGTGTGCCGCAGGATCACCTGGCCCCACTTTATCCGTTATGTGCAGCACGTATCCCATACGGTTTCAGCGGGAGTCGTCGTTCTGACAGTTGAGCCTGAGCACTTGCAGTTAGGAGCATAGGTATCAGGTGGACTACCAAGTCTCCGCGCGAAAATATAGACCCGGCACCTTCGACGATGTGATCGGGCAGTCTCACGTGGTTCAGACGCTCATGAACGCAGTCTCCACCAAACGGGTGGCACATGCGTACCTGTTTTCCGGTACACGAGGCGTCGGAAAAACGACCGTAGCTCGAATCTTTGCCAAAGCCCTCAATTGTGCACAAGGACCCACGAGTCACCCCTGTGACACCTGCGAGAATTGCCGTGAAATCGCGCTAGGGAGTTCGGTGGATGTCATCGAGATCGACGGCGCGTCCAACACCAGCGTGGATGATGTACGAGAGATCCGCGAGAACGTGAAGTTCGCGCCGTTTCATGGTCAATTTCGGGTCTATATTATCGATGAAGTCCATATGCTCTCCAATTCCGCCTTCAATGCCTTATTGAAGACGCTTGAGGAACCACCGGCTCACGCCGTGTTCATTTTTGCGACAACAGAAATCCACAAAATTCCCGTGACGATCCTCTCGCGGTGCCAACATTACAACTTCCGCCGGATTGCCAGATCCGAAATCATCCAACGACTTCAACATGTCGCAGCCCAAGATCAGTTGACACTGGAGGAACGAAGCTTCCTGGCCCTGGCTCGTGCCAGTGAAGGCAGTATGCGCGATGCTTTGAGCTTGCTGGATCAAGCGATTGCCTACAGCGGCAAGGCCATCAGCCATGCGGACCTCGAACTGCTGTTGGGAGCCGTCCCTCAAGAACTGGTACAGGAACTCATTCGAGCCATTTTGACCCAAAACAGCCCTGCAGCTCTCAGCAGCTTGGCCAGCCTGCTCGATAGGGGACATGACTTGCGGGCGTTCTGCGCGGACGTTGTAGAACATATCCGTAATCTGCTCGTGGCAGCAGTTGTTCCTAGCGCGACCGAGCTCAGGAGTTTGATTGAGACCTCGGAAGAAGATCTCAATCAGCTTTCGTCGGATGCCCGGGCGGTAACGCCAGAACAACTCCAGGAACTACTGGCCATCTTCATTCAAGCAGAAGATTCATTACGATTCAGCACCCACCCCCGTTTTGTGATGGAGACCGCGGCAGTGCGGGCGACCAGGTTGTTGCGCCCACGCCCGAGTGACTCTCTCTCTCCCCAACAAACATCCCCACCCTCAAGCCACAAACCGTTGGGCGACTCAGAAGGACACAAAACCACGCCAGCCACTTCACCGATCCGGAAGCCAGCCAGCCAACCTCCTCCACCTTCCAAAGCCAGCAAGGTTGAGCGACTGATACCTTCGTCCGATCCTTCCCCAAAGCCTATCGTTGATCCGTCAGCTGGATCATCAGCCACCGAGCTCGCTCCACTTTCTCCTCAACCGTCAACATTGCGGTGGGAATTGGTCCAAGAAGAGATTGCGGCGTCGTTTCCAAACATCGCCCCGTTCCTCGAGGCTGGTCGCTTCGTCGGATTAGAAGGCGGCGTTGTCACGATCGGATTTTCCAAACAGGCCACAGTGGCCAGAGCTCGACTCGAGAAGGAAGAGAATACCAAGGTGATCGCACAGTTATGTGAGCGGCAGGTGGGACCGCCGATCCGTGTCCGCATTATCGAGTTGACCGAGACGCATCCTCAAGGCCCGACAATGGCCCAAGCGCGGGCGGCCAAGGAACAAGAGCATCGGGCCGCATTGTTTGAACAGGCAAAGACGAACCCAACCGTGAAGCAGGCGCTTGAGATATTCGGCGTGGAGTTAGCAGAAGTCCGCACCATCGCCCAACAGGAGGCAAGCGAATGAAGAATCCTTTCGGCAATATGAATAACATTCTCAAGCAAGCTCAGGCCATGCAAGAGCAGATGGCTAAAATCCAAGAGCAGGCAGCGTCCAAAACCGCCAGTGGAACAGCAGGCGGCGGGATTGTCACCGTCACAGCGAATGGGGCCATGCAGGTGGTCAGCGTGGCAATAGACCCGGAGGTCGTCAAGGGCGGTGATGTCGACATGCTCCAGGATTTGGTCGTGGCCGCCACGAACGAGGCGCTCCGTAAATCCAAGGAATTGATGGAAGGTGAGATGAAAGCGCTGACAGGCGGGATGAAGATCCCGGGTCTGTTCTAGCGATGGCGGTCGATCAGCAGGGCCTGCTCGCACGACTCATCAAAGAACTGGTCCGGCTCCCAGGAATCGGGCACAAGAGCGCGCAACGGTTGGCCTTTCATCTTATGAAGATGGAACGGGAGGACGCCCTACGGCTCGCCGATGCCATACGAGCGGTCAAGGAGGGGTTGGCGTTTTGTAGCCAATGCCGCAATATCGCGGAAGGGGAGTTGTGCGAGTTTTGTCGTGACCCAAAACGCGATCGCAGCAAGATTTTCGTGGTTGAAGAACCCAGTACCCTCTATGCTGTTGAACGAGCCGGGGCCTATCGTGGGCTCTATCATGTCTTATTAGGAGCCCTCTCTCCGTTGGATGGTGTAGGCCCAGGAGACATCCGAGCCGAGGAACTCATTGAGCGGGTCAAGCTTGGCGGGGTCGAAGAAGTCATCCTGGCCACGAATCCCACCATCGAAGGAGAGGCCACAGCCATCTATCTCACCCGCATGCTCAAGCCGTTCGGCGTCCGTGTGTCTCGTATCGCCTATGGCATTCCGGTCGGTATGGATATCGAGTACGCCGACGAAGTCACCCTGCTGAAATCGATCGAGGGGCGGCGAGATTTATAGCCTTTGATACCTAACCAACCCGCGTTGACCCCCTCTCATTGAGCTTGATATAGTTTCCGTATACATCAATATGTTCAGTTTTCCCACAGCGAGCCCTCATCATGAAAACACCTCCCGCTAAGAAACAGACGGCTTCCACCACAAATCCAGAAACCAGTTCCACAATCACGAAGTATCCCGACATCCGTCACGACCTTGAGCGCCAACGAGCCTCACTCCTCAGTGAGGCGGGCGAGGTGCTGACACACCGTGAAAACCCCGAAGCCCTTCCCGATGTCAGTGATCAAGCTTCTGCCGAGGTCGATCAAGGTTTCTCCATGCGCATTCGCGACCGGGAACGAAAGTTATTGAAGAAAATTGACGAGGCACTCGAGCGGATGAACACCGAGACCTATGGGATTTGCGAAGGGTGCGGTGGGGAGATTCCGTACAAGCGGCTCAAAGCGCGCCCAGTCACCACTTTCTGCATCGAGTGCAAAACCGCTCAGGAAGAAAAAGAGCAGGCCCGCAGTTAGCTCGTTTCTCATTCCTCAACAACGCCGGGTGGTCCCACCAACCAAGAGGAGTTCTTGTCTGAGGAAAAAGAAACTACTGCTTCAAGACCTTGATGCGTTCTTTAGCATGAATGATCCGATCCGCTTCCTCTGGAATGCCTTCGACGATCGCGACATAGGTTTCGTATTCGGAGAGCGCACGTTTGGGATTCGTTGCCTCGGACGCCTCGGCCAGGTTGTAGCGGGCCAGCGCATAGTTGGGGCGCAGGACGATCGCGCGCTCAAACGAATTCACTCCGGCGGCCTTGTTGCCAAGTTTGACCTGGACCGTGCCCAGGTTATTCAGCACTTCCGGGACATTTGGCCTGAGCGTGAGTGACTGGAGCAACTCGGCTTTCGCCTGTTCCACCTGCCCCTTGATGAGCAAAGCCACGCCGAGTTTATGGTGGGCTTCGGCCAGCCAGACCTTGTTTGTGAACCCATTCCGAATGGCTCGCTGATAGGCATCCGCGGCAATGTCATAGTTCTTCTCACCGCAATAGGCGAGCTGCGCCGTTTGCCCCCGTGCGAATTGTTGCAACGAGGGGAAGGGTTCCTTATCCTCCGTCCCCTGACTCTCCATAGTTTGGCCTCCAGTACCCCCAACCGGCTGACGAAGTCGGTCCAGAAATTCTCGTCGGTAGGGGGAAAAGAGTCGCACATAGGGGTCAATGGTAAAAGAAGCCTGAAGCAGGATCGGATGGTCGCGCAATCCGGTCACAAGATATTGCGTGGTGCTTTTTTCATCACCGGTCTCCAGAAGCGAGCTGCTCTCCATGTTCGTTCTTGTTTCCAATTGGGCCACGTTCAAATAGAACTCAAGCGCAGGTTTGAGCCGGAAGAGCGTATCACGCAGCACCGAGTAGGGGGCCAAGTCGAGGCCTCGAGGAAACGTAAAGAGCGCCCCCACCAACACACCGTCTTCATCGAAAAAATAGGATTCGTCTCCGTGCGAGGCACTGCGCTCCCCGGCAATGGTGAGTTCCTGACCGCTTCCCCAGTCTCTTGAGAGCTGCTCTGCGGAGGGATGTTTGAGCAAGAAGTCCGCCTTGCGCTCACAGAGGGTTGTCGAGGCCAAGAGCACAAGATCGCTCTTGGAGGGAGGCAGCGGAGGCCGCACAGGTGCATCTGATCCCGCGCATCCCAAAGTGAGCCCCATGGGCACGAGCAGGCCGGTCAAGAGCCAGTATCGGATCGACCTCAGGAAGGGACGACTCATCGGGGAAAACAATAGCACGATTGGAAACGATTCGAGCAAAGCAGAGACAAAAAAGCCCGCTCTTCATACGAAGAGCGGGCTTCATCCTTCTACGATCAGATACCCCGACCTACTGACGTTGGGCGTCCAACATACTATCTTCAGCCGTATACCCATGGAGGTAGGGAGAGCTGCCACCGATCGTATACATCGGGCGATTGATTGCATAATCAAAGGCGTGGCCAATCGGGTGCGCAATGAAGCCCAACCACCGAAGCGGATGGTCATTGACGGCTGATCCCGCAGCCGGAGTGGAATAGACCAAGGCGGTGCTATCCAGGATATTATAAATACTCGTCGGGGGAGTATATTCCCGACCATTCGTCCCGGCACTCTGTTGGTGTGTCGTGCTGCAACCAGTTGCCATCAACAGCAGCGCTAGGACTCCGATACCTGTCACAGTTCCTCTCATAGCATGACCTCGCTTGTTTCGACGCCTCGTACTGGAATCTCGAACCAGACACGCCACAAAAGACAATGTGAAGTCTAGCCGACAACCCGGTTTCTGTCCAGGAATCGAGGGGTTTGGCAGGCAGAAGCCTATTCGCAGGCTGCGGAAAAACTCGATTGCTGCCAACAAGCCGGCTGAAATGTCCTACACACTACGGACACTACAACGCCGTCAGGGTATCGATGGGAAGGAGATGGTGGGCGATACAGGTATCGAACCTGTGGCCTCTTCCGTGTGAAGGAAGCGCTCTACCACTGAGCTAATCGCCCAAACCCGAGAAGGGGTCAGAAACGAGGGCAAACATTAGCACTGCGCCTTGTGAGCAGTCAACGCAGGGGTGGATTACTCTCAACACGTGCCATTCGACAAGCGTGGAAGCTTATCGAGCTGCAGGGCGACCTTTAGCAACAACTCATGTCGCAAATATACCGCTTAGGGTAGCATCGGGAGTATATCTCCACCCCCACAACCTCATGAAGCCAACAGGGACTTTGCAAAATCGGTAACTCAATGTGTTCGGGGCAAGCTCTTCGACAGACCATCATCGGAACCCAACTATATCTTGATCTTGTCCAAATCCATTTGCATGAGTCTTGGCAGACCACACAAACAGATTGCGGAGACACCTCATGAACTCACCCCCCCTTTTCCTTGACAGAGCAAAAAATCGATTCGTACAATGCGCCTTCACTTTCCAAGCGATTGGATGTTCTAAGCACATGCGTGACGACATTGTCATCGTAGGCGGGGGTCTGGCTGGGTCGGAAGCGGCCTGGCAAGCGGCGAATCACGGCGCCAAGGTCACGCTCTACGAGATGCGCCCGAAAGAGATGACCAAGGCGCACAAGACCGGCGGGTTGGCCGAACTCGTCTGTTCGAATTCGCTCGGCTCTCTTGATCCCTTCAATGCCCCCGGCATTCTGAAGGAAGAGATGCGGCGGCTGAACTCGTTGATCATCGCCGCCGCTGAACAAGCCCGCGTGCCGGCGGGATCGGCGCTGGCGGTCGATCGTGATATATTTTCTCAGCACATCACCCGCGCGCTGGAAGGCCATCCAAACATCAGAATTCTGCACGAGGAGATCGCGGAGATTCCCACTGACTGCCTCTGCATCATCGCGACTGGGCCACTCACATCGGATAAGCTCTCCCAAGCGATCCGCGCTGCGACGAAATCACAGCACCTGTACTTCTTTGACGCAATCTCGCCGATCGTCGACGCCGACTCGATCAACATGGATATCGTCTTTCGCGCCTCCCGCTATGACAAAGGCGGAGATGATTATTTGAATTGCCCCATGACGGCAGACCAGTACAATGCCTTTTATGATGCCATGATGGCGGCAGAGAAGGTTCAGCCGAAGGAATTTGAGAAGACACCCTATTTTGAAGCCTGTGTACCGATTGAAGTGCTGGCCGAGCGCGGCCGCCAGACAATGCAGTTCGGTCCCATGAAACCGGTGGGACTCAAAGATCCACGGACCGGCGTGGAGCCTGCGGCAGTGGTGCAATTGCGGACAGAAAATATTCATCGCACCTGTTACAACTTGGTAGGTTTTCAAACCAAACTCACGTACCCAGAACAGAAGCGCGTCTTTCGCATGATCCCTGGCCTCGAACAGGCCGAGTTCCTCCGGTATGGGAGTCTCCATCGCAATACGTTCATCAATTCGCCCCAACTGCTGCTCAATACCCTGCAATTCAAAGCGCGCGCTTCCCTCTTCTTTGCAGGGC
>NIUT01000157.1 GCA_002254365.1 Nitrospira sp. UW-LDO-01 | reverse complement strand
CCGTGGTGTGTATCTGGGATCTCAAGAACTCTGGGTGGAATATCCCGATCCGCCGCAGGCTGAGCCGGAACAGTCAGGGTTCTTTGCTCGAATTAAGAACTGGTTTAGGCCATCTTCTCCCAATGAGTAGCGAGCGATGAGCTTTGTTCCTCTTGACCAGCTCCGATCCTCCTTAGCTCTTAGCCCTCAGCTATCGGCTGACGACAGACCTCGACTCCCTTCCTGGTTTAAAGTCAATACGAAGACTGGTCCCGATTATCTCGACATTAAGCGGACGATGGAGCGACTTGGGCTCCACACGATTTGTGAGGAAGCTCGTTGTCCGAATCGATGGGAATGTTGGAACGCCCGTACGGCCACGTTTCTGATTCTCGGCCATATTTGCACCAGACGCTGTCACTACTGCTCTGTGGAGACAGGAAGGCCGCATGCAGTCGATCAAGATGAGCCAAGTCGGGTTGCCGAAGCGGTCAACGCACTCGACCTTCGCCATGCGGTCATCACCTCGGTCAATCGCGACGAACTGGGTGATGGCGGGGCCTCAGTCTTTGCCGAAACGATTCGACGGACGAGACGGCTGAACCCCACCTGTACGATTGAAGTACTGATCCCGGACTTTGAGGGCAATGAGGAGGCCCTTGCCGTGGTCTGTGGAGAAAATCCGGAGATCCTGAATCACAATATTGAAACTGTGAGGCGACTGTTTCCGTCGATCCGACCACAGGGGAAATATCAACGGTCTCTCGACTTGCTTGCGAGGGCGAAGCAGCGTGGAATGAAAACGAAGTCAGGCTTGATTCTGGGTATGGGCGAGACACTCGATGAAGCCCGTGAAGTGATGCGTGACCTTCGAGCAGTCGATTGCGATATCATCACGATCGGCCAATACCTTCAGCCGACAAGAGAGCACCTGCCTGTTGCGCGATTCTATGATCCATCCGAGTTTGCACTGCTCAAAGAGGAAGGTCTTGCGATGGGCTTCAGTCACGTGGAAGCAGGCCCGCTGGTCAGAAGTTCCTATCACGCGGAGCAGCAGGTCTTTGGTGCATAGTTGTGGCCGAGCCCTCATCGAGTCTGGAAAACATTCCTGCATCCGTCGTTGCGCTTCCGACCAACTCTTTCGCTTGTTTAGATGATAGCGTATATGCTATTTTCTGACAGGAGAGAATGACGCATCCCTCAAGTAAGTCACCACTAACCCGATTGGTCTATGACGGCACGGTCCTCCGCATTGAGTTTTACGTTGCTCAAAATGGAGCCGTACCAGCAGAAGACTGGCTCGAACAACTTTCGGTTGCAGCCCAGCAGAAGTTTGCAGCTCTGTTTGTGCGCATGGGGGACAGTGGGAAGATCTGGAATGAGCGTAAGTTTAAACATTTGACCGGGACCGATCAGCTCTTCGAGTTTAAAGTCGAGGCTGATCGCATCCTGTGCTTCTTTTTCGTCGGTCGTCGCTTGATTCTGACGCATGGATTCAGGAAAGCCGGCGACAAAACACCAAAACGAGAAATTGATCGAGCTGAAGCGTATAAAAACGACTTTGAGGGGAGAGTTCGATATGAAGGCTAAATCTGTGAGAATGGGCAAAGGCTGGTTAGATAGGAAGCTAGTGAGTTCAAAATTCCGCAAAGGATTTGAAGAAGAGCTGCAAAAGCTGGCCATCGGCGAGCAGCTCGCTCGGTTGCGCCTGGAGGCAGGATTGACCCAAGCACAAGTAGCGAAACGAACCGGCACCACAGCATCGGCGATCAGCCGATATGAAAATGCGGAATATGATCGCTATGAGCTCCGCACGCTGCAAAAGATTGTCCGTGCCTGCGGCGGTCGACTGGAGATTGTCTTAGAGCCAGGACCAAAAACCAACCGAGCTGCATAGTGCATGGTTTCGTAACTCAAGAGTCAGGCCAGCTCCCATTGTCGCGTACCGAGGTCGTCTTTCCTCATGACCTACCCGTGGATTGTATGATGCTTGTGACCATAGCTGCGGCAGCAGTTCGGTTTTCTATACCCAATTTAATATAGTCCGTTCCAAATGCTTCTACGCCGTTCGGCGGCTGATCTCCAAGATTAATCTGATCTCGGGATTGGTGTATCTCAGGAGAACCAACGAAACCAAAGCAAATTAATTGTGCAATCTGAAAGCAGAGTCAGCACTCTCACACAGAGGATAGTGAAGTTGAGCAAGGACATTGATGCTGTTGTGATCAATTGGGAAACGATGGGGAAGCCTGAACCGATCATGTCTCCGATGAACGGGGAAGACTGTGAGGATGAGGCGACGGATGAGGAAATCCAGCGATCCCTCCCAAAAATCAAAAAACCCTCTATCAGCCTGCTGAAAAACCATCTGCTCATCCTTCGAGAGCCTCAGGATGAGCGAGAAGGGCATTGACACTATTAGGGCTTCCCGTTCGTGTTGAGCTTGTCGAAGCACACATGTTGAGCTTTTCAGCAGACTGCTCGATGGGGTTCGCTTCGGTCTGCATCTCCGGCCGAGACCGAGGCGGATGAAGCAGAACCGTCCATCTTTAACGCCGAAACTTTTGGTGCGGTACTACAGGGAACTGCACAGGCCCTGTCAGCAATAGAGAAGAAAAAGGCTGCATGAGAAGCGGACTATTGCTCTCAGCCGGGGAGATGTCTCGGCTTTGAGGTGAATAGAGATGTGGGAAGATATCCCACTGATCCGGTCCCACGCAGGTAATGTAAGAATAAAGCGAGGGGCAAGGCTGAGTAGAAATGGTGAAGTTGAACCGCCAATAGTGAGGGTGGCGCTCACAACATGTGAATGGGGTTGCGTCTTGCAATCTCCCAGTTTGGTGGGGTGTTACGGTGGCAGCCGTTTAGATCGATAATGGGGGGGGGTGACGGGGAGTCTAAGGACGTTTGCATTAACCTGCCCTCTTCCGTTCTTCCTTTAATCGCTCGGCGATCCACACCTTGATCACCGATTGTCTCGTGACTCCGAGCCTGCTTGCCTGAGCATCTAGTGAGTCGATGATCCAGTTAGGGAAATCGACGGTTACTCGTCTCTGCTCATGTCCAGGGCGTCGTGCCTTCGAGAGGTCAAGGTGAGGCGTCACATCTTTTCCCTCATCAAATATCTTCTCGAGATGCTTGGCTATTCATAATAGAGCTCTCTTTCCTCCTTTCTGGATCTTCGAACCGAAATCAATCGAACGCGCTCCCTCCGATAGGTGAAAAAGGCTGACCAGATTTTTTGCCTGTGAATCGCAATGAGCACATATCGAGGTTCGTCTTCCGTTCGTGCTGGGATTTCGAGCCGGTCCTCGTCTTCCCACAGCTGGTGCCCCCCGATAAAATCAATTCCGTGTTTTTCAAGGTTGGCCTTGCGCTTCGTCGCATCGAGCTCGAATTCCATGCTGGTATAGAAATTATACCTATTGAGAGGTGTTCGTCAATGCCGGAGTACGCGACATTTGCAACCAGCTGTCGCTGGTCTACTTCCATCCTGAGAGCACACAGCGTTGGGCGATCAACGGGGTGAATTGGGTAATGTCTTGAGCGATGTGGGTCATGAATCGATTGGCGAGTGTCTGATCCTCAAAACATTCGTACACATCGTCGAGAAAGCCACCGCGAAGCAGAGGATGGGTCAAAAACTCTTTACCTGCTCCCGTCGCTACCTCTAGTGGGTACTCAGTTGCCTCAATCCGTTCAAGATCGATTCGTTCAAGCCATCCCCGTGCTTCTTTGACCGACGGCCGTTCATGCAGATAGGCCTGGAACCGCTCTCGTTCCTTGATCAACTCTTGCTGGAGCATTGCCTCATCCACTTGCTGCCACAATGAATCAAACGTTCCATAGGACGGAAAGGTTAGGACGATCTGGCCTCCTGGGTTGAGATGCCTAATCAACCCTTGAACTGCTTGGAACCTATCAGGCCGGAAGAACATCACTGACAGATTGCCCGTGATGCGATCAAAGGTTGGCAAATCTGTAGGTAGGGAGCGCATGTCCATGGACTCGAACTGGAGCCAGGGTAGTTGCGAGCCCTGAATAGTCCTCGCGCGAGCGACTTGACCAACACTCACGTCGATAGCTCGCACCTCACCAGTCGGACCAACTTGCTCGGCAAGATAGAAAGCCGGAATACCATGGCCGGATGCGATATCGAGGATTCGGAGCCCTCGTCTGAGGTTCAAGTGCTGTAGTAACGATTCAGCGAACGGTGTGGACCAATAGTCATGTATTGGAAGAGGCCAGCGAGGCGTAGATGAATTCATGGTAGAAAGAGAAAAGAGAGTCTTCTCTACACCTTCATCCTATCATTCCCACAGGCGCTCAGTTCTGTTTGGCGGGTGACGAACCAGCGTTCCCAGGTCTTATTGTCCTATCACGTCACAATCTGACAAAATATGGAATCGTCATCAACATCACTCCGACGAAGACGAGCAAGTAGACGTTCTCTATAAAGTAGGGAAAGACACAAAGCGCCACTCCTACGCAGAGCGGGGCTATGACCTTTTGCTTCTTGCCATAGATAAAGAAGCCAACTCCGATCGATCCGAAGATCATGCTCCAGATCAAGACGGCGGTGCTGCTCAGCTCAAACATATCTGAATCGCTTACGTGCTTGAGGCCAAGGCTTTGGCAATCAACGCCTGCGCTTCTTGTTGTATGAGTGTCAGATGCTCTTTTCCTTTGAAGCTTTCCGCGTAGAGTTTATACACATCTTCAGTCCCCGATGGTCTTGCGGCGAACCAACCGTTCTCAGTGACGACCTTCAACCCACCAATCGCTGCGTGATTGCCTGGGGCCTTAGTCAGCATCGCCAAGATCTTGTCTCCGGCCAGTTCCGTCGCCTGTACTTGCTCGGGAGAAAGTTTGGAGAGAATCGCCTTCTGCTCGGGCGTCGCCTGTGCGTCGATCCGCTCATAGACCGGCTCGCCCAGCTCCTTTGTGAGATCTCGGTATAGCTCGGATGGATCACGACCGGTTTTAGCCATCATCTCTGCTGCGAGCAGGTCCATGATGATCCCGTCCTTGTCTGTGGACCAGACGGTGCCGTCCCGGCGTAGGAACGATGCACCGGCGCTTTCCTCGCCTCCAAATCCGAGGGAACCATCCAGCAGACCGTTCACAAACCACTTGAAGCCCACGGGGACTTCAACGAGTGTCCGTTTCAGTTTGGCCGCAACTCGGTCGATGAGACTGCTGCTCACCAAGGTCTTGCCGATTCCGGCGTCAGACTTCCAGTTGGGGCGGTTGGTAAAGAGATAGGCAATTGAGACGGCCAAGTAATGGTTCGGATTCATCAAGCCTGAACGAGTGACGATTCCATGCCGATCGTTGTCGGCATCATTGCCGAAGGCCACATCGAAGCGATCTTTCAATGCGATGAGATTGGCCATGGCATAGGGCGAGGAACAATCCATACGGATTTTGCCGTCCCAATCCAACGGCATGAAGCGAAACGTTGGATCAACTGAGGGGTTCACAATCTCCACATCCAGTCCATATCGCTCGATAATCGGCTTCCAGTACCCGACCCCGGATCCGCCAAGGGGGTCGATCCCAAGCTTGAGTCCAGCGGCTTTGATGGCAGCGATGTCGATGATATTCTTCAGGTCGCTGAGGTAGGCTCCGATATAGTTGTGGCGATGTGTGGTGGCTGCCTGTCGTGCCTGTTCGATTGGAAGTCGATTACATTCCTGAAGATTTTTCGTCAAAAGGGTATTGGCCCTGTCCTCGACCCACTTGGTAACTTGTGTATCGGCCGGGCCGCCATTCGGGGGGTTGTACTTGATCCCACCGTCTTCCGGCGGATTATGCGATGGTGTGATGACGATCCCATCCGCGAGACCGGAGGTTCGGCCCCGATTGTAGCTCAGGATGGCATGCGAGATGACCGGCGTCGGGGTGAAGCCATTGTCCTGGTCGATCATCACTTCCACGCCATTGGCTGCGAGGACTTCAAGGACGGTCACAAAGGCCGGATCAGAGAGTGCGTGGGTGTCTTTACCCAAATAGAGAGGCCCAGTCGTGCGCTGCGTCGCACGGTATTCGCACACAGCCTGAGCGATCGCTACGATATGATGTTCATTGAAGCTTCGTTTGAAGGACGAACCGCGATGTCCTGAGGTCCCGAATGACACGCGCTGCTCGCGGATCGCTGGGGCCGGTTTCTCCGAGGAATAGGCGGACAGGAGTTGACTCACATTCACTAGCGTTGAAGCCGGTGCCGGTTGTCCAGCTAAAGGATGATTCGCCATCAGACACGTGTAATCCGAAGACCAGGTACCTGTCAACTCTTCCCGAATAGGAATCAACCCGCAAGACGAGCAGTCTGCTGCAACCCCCTTCGTTCATCCTGCGAGAGCCTCAGGATGAACGGAGTGGTCATTGAAACTATTGAGGTTTTTCGTTCGCGCTGAGCTTGTCGGAGCACACATATTGAGTTTTCCGCAGACTGCTCGCCCGCATGATTCATGAACGTGTATCTTGCAACCGCCGATACAACGCTGTGACAAGCCCGGCTGCGGTTTCCCTGCAACCAGCCGGGCAGGCTTGCCCCTCATGAACTCGACATTCTGATTCACGTATGCCTTGGCCACTCGGGGCTCCGCGTGCCTGTCTCGCGAAGCGTCTTGGCGGTTTCGCCACGACCCGTCATGAATAATGTGGCTAGGGTTGTGAGCGGTTCATTAGGAACGAAACACCATCAGTCATAATACAGCCGACCCTTCACGGTAGGTTGATCGAAGCCTGCGCGAGGTCATCGACCTGGATAAATCGAGCGCATGCCAATGATTCACTCTCACGCTCCGTTTTCATGATAGGAAATATTTTTCCATCTCCGGTTTATTGTAGTTGATAATTTGTAGGTAAAGATTCTCTTTGTTGAGGCCGATAACGTCCATGCGCGCAGTGCCATTTGCGCGACATGCGTGTGCGAGTGGTATGAAACGAAGAGGGCCTTGATGCGGTTCGTGGGTTCAACGTTGCGGTATGAACCAGGATTTGTTGCGACTCTCGTCATCATTGGGTGTCTGATCGACAATCCCTCATAAAGTCGCGCGCAAACCGTCCCGGATGCCGGCGTGTTGCAGCAACAACCGCAGCAGCAAATTGAGCAAGAGCGACGCGAACGTCTTCCTTCCCAGACTCCCAGTCTCGTTCCTGAATCCTCGCCCCAGGAGTCCTCACCCGAGGCTGAGACGGTGTGGGTGAGTGACTATCGGTTTGAAGGCAATACGCTACTGTCCGATGCACAACTCCAGTCCGTGGTCGCGCCCTATGTCGGGCGCCGCGCCGGCCTGAGTGTGCTACGAGAAGTCGCTGCAGCAGTCTCAGACCGGTATCGAAAAGCAGGATGGCATGTACGAGCCTATCTTCCCCAGCAGGATGTGAGTGGCGGGCACATCCTTATCGCTCTTGTCGAGGCCCGGGTCGGCGAGGTGTTGCTCGACGGGGACCCACCTACCAGAGTCTCCCCTGAACACGTGTTGGGGCCAATCCAGCGCAGGCTCCCTGCCGATCACTTCCTCAGTACCACGGCGCTTGACCGAGGGTTGTTGCTGGCCGACGATCTCGCCGGCGTGCGTGTCGCTGGGGCGCTCGAAGCCGGGGCACAACCAGGTCAGACCAATGTGCGAGTGACGACCGCCGATGCGCCGCTCGTTCACGGCGATGTCTCCGTCAACAATGCGGGCCTCCGCGCGACCGGTCATACCCAGGGCATCGCGAACTTGCGGATCGACAGTCCGTTTCATCGAGGCGATCGGTTGTCGCTGACAGGCATGTTCTCTGCGGGAAGTCAGTACGGGCGTGTGGGCTACCAGCGTCCGGTGGGGTATGACGGATGGCAGGTCGGCGCGAGCGCGTCCTGGTTGTTCTACGACCTCGTCGTTCCAGAATTCGAATCGTTGAACGCGATGGGGCATACCCAGAATATTGGGCTCGACGCGCTCTATCCCATCATTCGAGCGCGTAACTACAACGTGCAATGGTTGTTGAACTACGACTATCGACGGTTTTCCAATGACGCGTTGGACGTACGTCAGTCGAATTACCAGATTCATGAGGGCACGGTCGGACTCACCGGCAACTGGTTTGAGGAGGCCTTAGGAACGCCGGGGGCCACGTTCGGGAGTTTCAGTGTCGTGGCAGGCACCGTGGATCAGGGGGGGCGACAGGTCGGAGAGAACCCCGCAGTGGCCGGTTCATTCACAAAGATACGCTGGTACATGAGTCGGCAACAACAGCTCATCCCCTGGCTTTCTCTCTTCGGCTCTTTCCTCGGCCAAAAAGCGTTCAGCACGATGGATTCGGCGGAACGATTTTACCTCGGCGGGCCACAGGGGTTACGGGCCTACCCTGTCAATGAGGCCAGTGGGTCCACCGGCTGGCTGGCCACCGCAGAAGTGCGGGGGCACTTGCCCTGGGGATTCGGCCTCACCGGATTCTTTGACGCGGGTCATGTCGACAACCCAACGACGATCGGTCCGAGTTACACGTTAAAAGGCGGCGGCTTCTCAATCAGCTGGCATAGTTCCTGGGGGATGGCGCTGAATGCAACCTGGGCACATCGGCTGGGTGACAATCCCCACCAAACAGCGACGGGGAAAGATCAGGATGGCTCCCTTATTCGAGACCGGTTCTGGTTGTCCGCGAGCTATGCATTTTAATAGTCGTCGATGCATCTCCTCTGTATTGATCGTAGGAGACTGTGTATGACAGTGATCTCAACACTCACGAACGATCACCACGTAGATCGACGAAGCGAATGGCTCAGATCCATTATAAGTGTTGCCGGTCTGATGATCGCAAGTCTGTCGGTCGATTATGCCGTCGGTCTGGCTGGTCCCCCCGCTCCGACGCAATTGCCGACCGGGGAACAGGTGGTGGGTGGTGCGGCGTCGGTCGGCCGTCAGCAGGCTACGATGACGATCGACCAGAGCACGTCCCGGGCTGCCATCGATTGGCACAGTTTCGATATCGGCAGCCAGGCCCAGGTCAATATTCGACAGCCCTCGACGGACAGTGTCTTGCTCAACCGCATCATGGGAGGAAGCCCCAGCCAAATCTTCGGTAGCCTCAGCGCCAACGGGCAGGTGTACCTCTCCAATCCCAATGGGTTCTATTTTGCGCCGAGCGCGTCGGTCAACGTCGGAGGGCTCGTCGCCACTACGCACAGTCTCAGCCTCACAGAGTTTATGGCCGGGCGTGACCAGTTCGCGCGCCATGGTGCGACAGGCCGTATCGTCAATGAAGGCCAACTGAAAGCGAGTCTGGGCGGCTATATCGCCCTGCTGGCTCCGGAGGTCCGTAACCACGGCGTCATTGTCGCTGAACTGGGCACGGTGGCGCTGGCCGCGGGTGAGGCCTATGAACTGCGCTTCGATTCGGCTCGACGGTTGGAGGGCCTTCGTGTCGAGCCGGCTCAGATTCACACCTTGGTTGAAAACAAACAAGCCGTGCTTGCTCCCGGTGGCTTGATCCTTCTCTCGGCGCAGGGCATGAGTCAGCTCCAAGGGAGTGTGGTCCGTCATGACGGCACACTCGAAGCCTCCAGCCTCGTGAGTCGGGGCGGGCGTATTCTGCTGGAGGGAGATGCCATCACGTTGGGTGCGCAGTCCAAGACGGCTGCCACAGGGGCGACCGGCGGCGGAGAAGTATTAGTCGGCGGCGGGTGGCAAGGCTCCGGCGAGATGCGACAGGCGACCACCGTAACGATGGCATCCGACTCGCATATCGATGTCAGCGCCACACAACGCGGCGACGGAGGCACGGCCGTCCTGTGGAGTGATGTGCGGAATCCGGCAGGCAGCACACGCGTGGCGGGCAGTATGCTCGCCAGTGGCGGCCCCGAGGGAGGAAATGGAGGCCGTGTCGAAACGTCCGGCTACCATCTTGAGGTTGACCAGGCACAGGTGACGGCAGGCGCACCGCGCGGCCAGGGAGGCCTGTGGTTGCTGGATCCGGTTGGTGACACCACCTTGTCCAATGCCAGCAGCATCGTCAGTTCACTCAACAGCGGCACCAACGTCGAGTACTTTGTCGACAACGGTCACCTGACGGTGGCCACCAACATCAACAAGACCAGCGGCGGCGACGCCACGCTCACGCTGAAGGTTGACGGCAACATCGCCTTCATCAACCAAAACCAGTCGATCACGTCCACCTCCGGCCGGTTGAATACGTTGCTGTGGGCCGATCAAGACAGTTCTCTCGGCGGCTGGATACTGTTGAATCCAGGCACCAGCATCCAAACCAACGGCGGCGGCCTATGGATGGGCGGTGGCAGCGGCACCATGAACTGGACGCCGTATGCCGGCGGCTCCCCAATCACGGTGGGCAGCGGTGCGGCCACCGCGTACGGCGCGGCCGATATCTATCGTTATGGGGGCATCAACTTGAGCGGCGGCGGCGGTTCCAGTATCACCCTGAACGCAGGGGCCGGCAATGTGTATCTGAGAGGCACCAACATCTCCACCGCGGACAGTTACCTGACCGGCACGCGCCTCTTCAATACGCAGATCATCGGCGCCGATGTCACCTTGATCGGCAATGGCAGCGCCGGAAACAGCAACTTTGCCAATCATTGGGGTGTCAGCCTGGAGTCATCCTCCAGCATCACCGCGTCCGGCGCCGTGACGTTCACCGGCACGGGCGGTGGCAGCAGTGCCAGCGGCGGCAACCATTACGGCGTGTTGCTGGACAACTCGACGATCAGCACCACGAGTAGTCCTATCACCATCACCGGTACCGGCGGCAGTTCCACCGGTGCCAACAACCACGGCGTCAGGCTCAGTGGTGCCGCGTCGGTTCACTCTACTTCGGGCCAGGTCAGCATCACTGGCACGGGAGGTGGTTCGGGTGGCTCCCTCGGCAACGACGGTGTGACATTCAAAGAAAGCGGCGGCTCGGTGTACACCACCGGAAGCGGCACCGTGATGCTGACCGGTACCAAAGGGCTCGGCGCGATCTCAGAAGGCATCGCGACCAACCTAGCTGTCGGCGGAACTGCAACGTTGGGCCACGCCAGCCAAACCGGTAACCTCACCCTGGCGGCCTCCAATCTCTCCTTTGGCAGCAACGGCACCAACCAGATACTGGGCACCGGCGCGGTAAGCATTACGCCACTGAACGCGACGAGCGCGTTCACCGCCGCCGGCGACTTCAGCAACCTGGCACTGAGCAGCAGCCTGACGGGCCTGACCATCGGCAACACGGTGAACACGACGGACATCACGCTGGGGAGGGTGACCAGCATCGCCGGGCCGGTCAACCTGTATGGCGGCAACGTCAACCTCAACGCCAACCTATCCACCACGAACACGACCACAGGGGACGTGAGTATCACCGCTGTCACCGGGGTGACCGGCAGTGGGAACGTCGCGTTGGCGGATGGGCGGGCCGCAACAATTTCGCAGAGCGGCAACACGACGTACAGTGGCGTCATCTCCGGC
>NIUT01000156.1 GCA_002254365.1 Nitrospira sp. UW-LDO-01 | reverse complement strand
GGTGGGTGTAGCTCAGTTGGTTAGAGCGCCGGATTGTGGATCCGGAGGTCGCGGGTTCGAAACCCGTCATCCACCCCATGCGGATCTGCCCTCGTTCCTCCCATCACTCAGCTTTGTCGGCGCCTATCGATGGAGTGTCCTCGGGAACTAGTCGAGTAAGAGGTGGCTGGCACTCACTCTCTGGTAGCTGGTGGTCGATGTTCCAGTGATAAGTCCCACTTTTCCCCTAGCCTGGCATCCCAGCTGTCCGGTTGCAGCTTCATGTGTCCGGACGTAGGGGTAAAGGTCAATTCGCCAAAATAGACTCTTCCGTTGATATTGTATAAATCGACACGGACAAACCCGAAACCAACCGACAGCTTCGAGGCAATGGCGAGCATCTCTTCTAGGTTCGCGGGCTTTGTGATCGACCGTTGTGAACGTCCTTCTTTGTTGGTGAGGTCCAAGAGGGTCCATGTTTTGTCAAAGAATGAGCTCATGTCCCGCGTATGGGTGATCACCTGAATAAGCTCCGGCACTCCGTTGAAACACCAGATCTTATAGTCTAGGGGAAGACTCCCGTCTGGATTTTCAAGACATTCCTCAATCATGACCCGTGGTTTGATGTGATAGTATTGGTACTCTCGTGCGATCCAATAGTAATTACTGTCCAGCCAGCCTGATGCACGGTCGATGTCGTCAGCCCTTTCAGACTGCCCTTTGACCACAATCACCTGTTGGCTTGAGTGGCTCGGCTTCATGACGTAGCTTACGGGAAGTCGTTCAAATGGGATGGTCTGAGTCGTTTCGCCAGACCATAAGAGCTTGATCAAGTACTGATCTCCTATCGTCTCTGCCACGTGCGTTCTCACTGAATACTTATCGGTCAGCTGTGTAAAGATAGGATGGACGCCTCGGTTCCAGGAAATCATTCTCCAGAAGAGTTTTTCCGTAAATGTCTTTGGGGCATTTATGTTGAGGGGTTTGCCATGCACGCGATGATATCGTGCGAGGAGAATGGCTTCCCCTTCGGATTGGCGTAGTAGACTACGCTTCGCCTTTCGGACACCGGTATAGAGGTGGTGGACCCATGTACCTCGCAGCCGGTCTTGAAAGTTGGCGTTCCGTGTTGTGGGGATAGAATGGTTCATTTCCTTAGTCCCTTCCTGAAACATACTGCTGCAGGTCGTCTGCTTTCACGGGCAGCAGTTTTGAACTGAAGCCAAGCCTTCGTTTGCCCATACAGAGTGGTTATCTCCTGATAAAGGCAAAGATGGTGCCCCCGATTCCGTTCGCAGGCTTGCCTATGCTTCTAATCCCTATAAATCCATGATTTCAATATCGTTGTATCACTTAGTCTACCTGGAAGATGGACGGAAGGGGCGCGAACCTATGCGTGTTCTTGGGTAAGATATGTATGGATCAGAATGCAGCGATGTATGGCCCTGAAGACAATGAAAGGCAGATCAGGAAGATGCATAAGCAGCGGGAATCTTGCTGCGAAGACGCGTCACTCGCAACTAAGCACTGGTACCCAATTATGTAGTGATGGGGGCAGCACAATTCGAAATCCAGCTTCCATTGCATCTTTTCCCCTCGCGAGTTTCAGTAGGTGATCGAACAAAAAGGATTTCAGGAGACAACGGTTCCTCATGAAGGTCTCAAGACCGGATACCTGCGATCCTATTGGAGATTATGATGCTCTGTACGACAAGTGTGGGTATGAAACAGAAAGGTGTGGCCATGCTAATCTGTCCGATATCTCGTCAAAATTATTAGGTGAATCACGCCATGTATTTAAACGGATTGACCGTGGCGGCTAACTAGCGTAACCATTGGTTACCATGGTGACTCGTGAGGACATTGCTCTCGGTGTCTATCTTAGGCAGACAACCGGTGAGCGTCTCGGCGTTATTGCCGTTGTGCATCAAGTTGGTACCAGCTGGTCCGGCGAATGGTTTTTTCAGTTGCGCTACTTGAGTCGGCCGGTGGGAGTGAGTAAGCGAGCCAGTTCCGAGTGGAGCTCAAATCTCCGACAGAAAGATCTGGCCCACTTTGAACTAATTGGAGCATGGATCACGGCGCAGGCCTTGTTGGCAAGCGGCCCACCTCCTCAGAAGCCAAAGAAACCGCCACGGGTACCAGCTTGGATGAGAGGAATCGGACGACCGAATCAGCTTCGTTTATTTGAAGATTTCTAGTTGCCACCATGGCTAGGTGGCGCCTCAATGGTGGGACTGCTGTAAAAGATCAGCTTTCTTCTTGCAGAAATGGTCAGCGCCTAAAAATGTTCTGGTTTTTTCTGGGAGGGTGTTGTCAGGGGACCCAGGCTTTAGAGCGGGAAGGGCTAATTATCCGGAACCGGATTGCAACCGGTTCGGCCTCGAGTAGCCTTGATTGCGAGCATGCGCCGAACAATGGAGCGCGCTTCACACCAGATTTTCTCCGGCACGTCATTGATGGGCCCGTTGATCTCAACCTCGGAGCGGTCTGAATTGCTATTCCGATGGGTTTTCGCCGTCATCATGGTCGAAGCGAGATCGGCAGCAGCGACGCGGCGGAGGATGTCTTCCAGGGATGGAAGAGAAGATTGTGGTGAAAGGTCTTCACCACGGGACTGGGTCATTCCGATCTGCCGTGAAGGCTCTTGGTCGGTGGCTTGCGACATCCACATGAGTCCGAGTTTGTGTCGAAGGAACTCGGCAACCCACGCTTGATCATCCGGAGCGATCTCATTCGCTTCAACGGCAAACTCATGTTCCTTCACCCACAGCACAATTGCACGATGAATGCACAATGGGGTGGACCTGTCTGGGACTGACACTTTTAAAGTCAGGTGCATGCCCGCTACGACGGGCATTGATCCTGTGACTCGCCAACCGCGAGTAGTTAGATCAAGGACAGTTCCTTCTGCGAGAAAGGCGCCATTTCCATACAGCACCGGCCAGCTCACGGGAAACCGACTATGTCGCCGCATGGGATCTGTTCTATGGCTCATGGACGCTCCCTATCATCTATGTCCATCGGATTAGTAATACAATGGTAGCTGGGAGAGTAGCTGAGCACCTTCCTCGAAATATTTACCTCAAAAGAGGGGGGATGTGGATTTGAGCAAACAGCTCTCCTCTACAAGGCCCTCTGCTTCACTGAAGTTTGAAGCACGAGAGAGTGGATAGTGCACTGTTTCGGTGATCGATGGCAAGCCTCATGTGATGGAAGAGCCTTGTTCGCTATCCTTATTGGCGGAGCGGGAAAGAGAGACCTATAGATCAGGAATGGCTCTCTGAGATGGGCTCCAGCCGATACGGCATGCAGAAAGCCGATAAATCGATTTATTTCTGTGAATAGGCAACGCGGGGCTAGAGGCCCTGTATCTTGGTAGAATGAGGGCCATATCCAGCGGTAAGTGAACCTATCAATGGTCATGATCTTCGCGTGATGACGAATCGCGAGCACACGAGTCGAAAGGAGCTGTCGTCATGGAGAGGCTAGTATTCCGAGTAGCGGGCAGTTTGGTACTCATGGCCGTGATGATGGGTAGTTGGCCTAGTTCCGTTTTTTCTCTTCCGCCGGTCCAAGGGGAGGTCATTTCCCTGACAACAGGGATTCCCGGAACCATGGTGATTCGGGATGACAAAGGGCAGCTTCACATCCTCAATCTTACTCAGCAGACTCAACTCGGGGCTCAGTTCAAAGTGGGTGACAAGGTGCTAGCCTTCTTCAGCCCCTATGGCGTCAGTGCAGTTCAACTCCAGGGAGGAAATCGATAATGGGGCTCGTGTGAACAGGTCTGATAGATCGGGCCACGCTCCTCCTCCTACGCGTGCATCTATCACCGCCGAGTTGCAGTTAGAAGTCCTGCACAGCCGAGAAGTACCCCTAGGATGACCAGGAAAGAGGATGTGTCCGGCAGACTGGCATCCTGAGATGGCGACCAGTCGACGCACATGCCGAGTGCGATGAAGACGGCACTCAAGACCAGCATCACCTTCCAGCGCAACGTGAAGCGGCGATTAGTCTCGACGCTACCTTTCTGAATTCCATCCGGCATTTGCTTCCCCAGGAGTACGAACCACTAGCATGGCGAACGGGACTGCCGACGGTCAAGGCGAAGTCCTGCCCTTGTCGGGAGCTCCTCCAAGAGCGTATCTTTACGATCGGTCAGGCTGAAGCAATCAAATGAGCTCTGCATGGATAGTTTAAAAAAGGGCTGGGCGTGGTTCTGGCGGCAAAGTGTCCTCAGCAAGGTCGCCATTCTCGGCCTCATTGCTGCCTTTGTCCCCTTCGTGCTTCCGACGGTCGTGGCCTGGTTTAGGCCGACGATGATCCATGTTGGGGTGTCGTTCTACACCTATGAACGGGGGGTTCAGCCGCAGGGTATGAATACACTGTATTTCTTTGAACGACGTAATCTCGTTTCAGACTGCAGCATCCGACGGGAGGAGCAGTCTATCCCAAATGGACGGGCGAAGGCGTTTGATCCACAGGGCTGGGTGCTCATCAAGCTTCTTCTTGAAAATGTGTCCAATCGTGATCTGACGAGCCTCCGTGTCGGTGTGCGGTCTCCGGCCATCAATCAGACGACGCAGTTGACGGCTGCTCCCACCGTGATGGTTACGGCTAACAAGGAAGCACCTCCCGATGTGAAGCCCTTGTATGTGATCTCAATTGCAACCTTGTCGGCGGAGAGCTCCGTGGTTGTGACCCTCAAGACTCCCATCGATGACAATCTGCGGGACTTTATTTATGCTAAACGTCGTCCTGTCACCATCCAGATTCCCTATGTCGCCGCAGAGCAATTCAGGGAGTATCCCCCGATTGTTTCACGCACGAATGCGGTCAAAATGTTGAATCGGGAAGGGGTCTTGCGGAGCCGCAATGACGGCTTCTCCGACGAAACGCTTCAAGTCACGATGTCGCCTTCGAATGAACCTCCCCGGGAGGACGGAGAGATTTCGTATCACCCTCTCCCGAGAGCTAAGGTGTGTTCGGAGGTGGAAGCGGGCACGTGGTGATTGTGGTCTCGAAGTATTGAGGGCTCATAAAAGTAGAGATTTCATGCAAGTGATGAAGCTGGATGAGGAAGAGGCTTGTCCTTGAGAAGGCTCCTTACCACGGATTCTCCAGCCAGCCACCCTGTTGTCCAGGCCCATTGAAAATTGAACCCACCGATTCTGCCGTCACAATCGAGCATTTCCCCGAGAAGGTAAAGCCCGGCGATCAGTTTCGACTCCATTGTTCGGTAGTTAATTTCCTCAAGTGGAACCCCTCCGGCGGTAACTTCTGCCACGTTCCATCCACGGTCACCTATGATCGGAAAGTGAAAGTGTGTGAGTGCATTCAGTAACTGATCTCGATCGGAGCGTGGGACCTGGGCCACCGCTGTTTGCGACTCACAGGCCTGGTGACGACAGAGGGATTCGGCAAAGCGATCCGGGACCAGCGATGATAGTGTTCGAACCAATGAGCGTCTGGGATGCTGGGCCGCCTGGGCAACGAACCATGCGCGAAGTGCATCAGCCGACTGTCCGGGAACAAAGTTGCCGGACATTTCGACGACGGCGCCTCGTTTCGTTGCCAAGGTCCAGAAGCGGCTGGCGTCTAGGACCACGGGACCACTAATTCCGACATGGGTCCAGAGGAGACTTCCCGTGCGACGGTCAACCTCTCGCTTATCGACCAGTGTCGTGAGTTCCACATCATGGGAGAGGCCTGAGAGGGTAGCCTGAAACATGGAGCGGTCAAGTACCAGTGGAACTAAGGCTGGTGCGGTCGAACTGATCTGATGCCCAAGCTTGTGTGCCAACTGAAATCCGAATCCGTCACTCCCACTCCTCGGTAACGATTGACCGCCGGTGGCAAGCATGACGTAAGAGGCATGTGTGGTGCCATGGTTGTGTTGTATGAGAAACCCTGTGTCGGTCCGAGAAATGGCAGCTACGCGGTGACCAGGACAGATCGTCACACCGGCGTGTCGAGCACTATCGAGCAACGCTTGAAGTACGGTGCGTGCCTTGTTAGTCACGGGAAAGAGCTTACCGGTTGGTTCACGCTTCAACTCAACACCTAGGGAAGTGAACCAGGCGATCGTTCGTTCAACCGGAAACGCTGCCAGCACATTCCGGATGATGTTGCGATTCCCAAAGAAATCCTTCGGTGTCACGACGTCGTGAGTTACGTTACACCGTCCCCCACCCGAGACGAGAATCTTTGCCCCAATGTGTCTCGCGCCATCCAGTAGGAGGACGTTCCCGTTGATTTGCGCTCGTGTGAGCGTTTGTGCTGCAGCGATCGCGCCGGTCAAACCAGCGGCGCCTGCACCCACAATGACGATAGTGGTAGGGTGATGTGTCATTTTGTCATTGCTGCTTCATAGCTTGGTATTGGTGTAGGCCCATTTATATCGCCTCTGCAAGGGGGCCGCGTGCTGTGTTCCGTCAGGATATTCATGGTGAGCTGGGTGAGGAAGCATGACAAGCCTTCTCATGATATCTGTGGATAAACCGCTCATGATTCTGTGCAAGATTTGGAAAACAGAGAAGGAACTTCCGTTTCAGCGAAAGAGACCGAAAAGAACATTAGATAGTTTTAACTGACCGTTAACACGACGTTAATGTTTAGGTGTTAGAAGAGACCGGTCATCATTATCAGGAGGAGGAACTCCATGACCTGTCAAAAATGCAAAGGCTTGATGATTCAAGAGCGCCAACCAGCGGTGTCTTCCAGTACCGTCATTCTTCGTTGTCTGAATTGCGGCTTGATCATTGACCCATTGATCGAGTTGAATCGCAACAACCACCTGCGAGCAAAGGCCGCGTAGAGGGGACTCTCCATTCCGCCTTACCGCGTAACAGGGGGATGGAGAGTTCGGATGGAGTGGGTGTCGCGTGCGTGGTCAGATCGAAAACTCTGCCCACAAAAATGTATGGTCGGAAGGTTCTTTCGCTCGTCGCGGCTCGACATCCACATCCGCCTTCACGCATTTCTCCGCCAGTGGTGCGGTCGCCATCATATGATCGATGCGCCAGCCCTTGTTGGCTGCCAGTGAGCTGGGCGCACGGTAGTCCCAAAATGTGTATTGTTGACGAGTCGGGTAGAGTTTCACAAAGACATCTTCGAATCCCCAAGCGACGGTCTGCTCATACGCCGTGCGGGCTGCCTCGTGATAACACACATGATTGAGATGTTTTTCCGGGCTGTGGACGTCCATGGGTCGAGGAGCCACATTCATATCGCCACACCAGATGGCCGGGGCCTGCGGTGAAAGATGTTTGGCAAAGTAGTTCCGTAGGCGCTCATACCAACCGAGCTTATAGGTGTATTTGGGGGAATCAATTTCAAATCCTTGCGGGACGTAGGTGTTCACGATGGGAATCCCATCAATGATGACTCTCAGTAAACGGGAGTCGTCCGGCTCCCCGCCATCATCGAATCCGTAAAAGACCGCCTCTGGCTTATGACGGCTGAGAATCGCGACGCCGTTATAGGACTTCATGCCGCGAAAGGTAACGGTATATCCACTGGGTGCTAATGCCAGTAACGGGAACTCACTATCCTGAACTTTGGTTTCTTGGATACAAAGGACATCCGGCTTGTGCTGTTCAAGCCAGGCAAGCACGATCGGCAGGCGTTTGCGTAAGGAATTTGCATTGAAGGTGGCGATTTTCATCGGAAGATGCTCCAGTCGACTTGCTGCATCCTAACAAATGCACTCCGGGGCAACAAGCAGAACAAAGCGCCGGTTAAAGGTGGTGATCCGGTCACCATGCTGAGGCCAGGGATCTTTAAAGCCCTGACGGCTTCCCATAGAACTTCGGCAACTTGTGGGCGAGTGTAACCTCGATGTCAGGCGAGACCGATCCGTCGGCCAGGTACGGGTTGGGCCAGCTTGATCGCAATCAGTCGTTTGTGTTGGTAGTTGGGTGTGAGGGCGCTGCAGAACATCACGGTGATCCTAAACCCAGAGATGACCATCTGTCGGATGGTTTCGAGGGACTTGCCTTGCCAACCTTCTGCGTCTGAGCGACCGAGTTCAGGACATGCCTCCAGGACCTGTTGCCGAAAACAATGACCGGCATGCGGCAACAGACCTTCCCTAATACTCGTCGAGTCTGATGGACGATTTGTTCGCCAAGCGGAGTCAGCTCCACCTTGTTCTGTCGACGCTCAAAAATGGTTGGGCCTAAGTCGTATTCCAGTTTTTTGATCGCGAGACTTAGGGTGGGCTGTGTGACGAAGACTCGCACGCCGGCCGCAACATATTGCAGCTCAGCAAGTGTCATCTGTTCACAGGTCTCAGCTCATAAATAGGACTTATGTCCTGACAATACATAATAAATTAGACTAAGTACGGCGGGCCAGGTATCGTGCACTCACGCGTGCGGATGGATTTCTGAATTTTCTGGTCCATAGGCCATGCTGTACATATGGGATTATCAACAGCTGTAGAAGGGATGGATACGGAGAGAAAGTCCTGTTCGCGATCAACCGATTGAGTCGATAGGACAAGTCATGGTATGACAAGCCCCAGCCGCAATTCGGTTAAGCACTCACGGCGGTCTTGATGACCGTCGAGAAGGGTGAACTGCAATAAGCGCGATGGAGTGAGTGAGCCAGGGATGGGCATCAACACACACATCAACGTGTGCAGAGAGGAGGATGTAATGGTACAGAGGGCGATAGCAGGGAGAGGACTATGGACAGGGGTGCTGGCATTTGGACTGGTGCTGGCCATGCCGCTTGTCCCTGTGCTCGGTGAAGCAGGGCTGGGGCACAAGGCGTATGCGGGAGAACCGGTGACTCTGCCGACGATCGCAGGGTTAGAGGATCCGAATACGTATGTGCCGGCGGAGAATCCGCTCACGAAGGAGAAGATTGAATTAGGACGGGCGATCTTCTTCGACAAGCGCATGTCAAAGGACAACACCATCGCGTGTGCCAGTTGTCATATGGCGAAGAAGGGCTTCGCGGACGGCATGCCCGTGTCGACCGGCATCAAGGGCCAGAAGGGCGGCCGAAGTGCGCCGGTGTCATTCAATCGAGTCTACAGCAAAGCACAGTTTTGGGATGGTCGAGCGGCGACGCTGGAAGATCAGTCCATCGGGCCATTTACGAACCCCATTGAGCATGGGTTTGCCAACCATGACGAAATGGTTGCCAAGATGAAGAAAATGCCCGGTTATCGCAAGCTCTTTCAAGAGGTCTTCGGGGGGGAGATTACGATTCAGGATGTCGGTCGAGCGGTGGCCAGCTTTCAACGGACGGTGTTGTCTGGGAACAGCGCGGTGGACAAGTACGACATTGGCGGAGATCAAAATGCCTTGAGCGATTCTGCGAAGCGGGGGCTTGAGCTGTTCCGTGGGAAAGCCCGTTGTACGCGTTGCCATTCCGGATTCAACTTTACGGACGAGAAGTTCCACAATTTGGGAATTGGCTGGGACGACAATAAGGTCGATCTGGGCCGATACATGGAGACGAAGAATCCTGAAGATATCGGGGCCTTTAAGACTCCCACCTTACGTGAAATCTCACGAACCGCTCCCTATATGCATGACGGGCGGTTTAAAACCTTGGAAGAGGTCGTGAAATTCTACAACCAGGGTGGTGTGAAGAATCCACATCAGGACAATACGATTATCCCTTTGGAAATGACGGATGATGAGCAACAGGATTTGGTGGCCATGCTCAAGTCGCTCAACGGCGAGGGATGGCAGCATGTTGCCCCGCCGAAGTCGTATCCAAAATAACTCGAACCGTTCACGATAGATGAAGCGGAGGGGAGGGCCATCGCAAGATGGCCCTTTTCTTTTAGCAGGATGCGGAAAAAGATCGCCAGCGGCGTTCTCGTCTCGCTCAGAGGCTCACCGTACGGCGCAGAGTACGATTCGCCTCTGAGCTCGCTGCGGCCTTGCTGGACGGCCTTTTTTGCGCACTCTGCATAGCTGTCCACAGTCGTTGAATACCTCGATCTCTGCGACGGCTACAGATGTCGAATTTGGTTTTCCCCTAGCCTGTTAGGCCAAAGGCACGGATCCGCGATCGTTCATGCGGAGAAGATAACGACGGAGGATGGCTTGCTCAATGCGGGAGCGACCTCGATCCGGGGCCGGAAATCGGAGCACCAGATGGATCTTCCCGGACTCCGGGAGTTGAATAGTGATACGGGGTTCCGGGGAAGGGGCTTCGAGCAGACGTGCTTGTTCCAAGAGCTTCATGTGCCGTACAGCTTCTTCCATGAACGACGCACATTCGATTTTCGCCGCTTCCAGGAGCACGCGCTCCGATCGCTGCCACTCGTCATCATTCTTGATCGGTACGACCACTGTATATAGCCCGTACTCCTGTTCGGGATTTTCTTTGATCAAGGGATTTGTGAAGAGCAAGCTATTGGGGAACACGGTTACGCGTCCGGTGTAGAGGTGGGCGGACTGCCCTGGGCCGATCTCCAAAAGCTTCGTGGCGAACATATCGTGGTCCAGCACGACTCCGCGATGGCCTGCGATTTGAATTCGATCGCCGACAGCATAGACCTTGCCACCCATCCGAAGTGCCGCGCCGCTCCAACAGAGAAGCAGCTCTTTGGTCGCCAGAACCATTGCGGCTGCCAACGCGACCAGTGACACCGCAAACGCTTGCAGTTCATGCGCCCAGATCATGACCAGGCCAATGAGGAAGGCGAAGACGACGGTGTTTCTCGTCGTGACCACCCATCGACGTTTCGATTCCATCGAAAGTGTTAGGTTCCCAGAGATCCACCGCACAATGAGTGTTCGGGCGACGACCAAGGTCAGGAGCAGAACCAGCGATTTCAAGCTGTCAAGCACCACCACACTGTCGATGGAGAACCATGGGTTCTGGGACACGGGTATCCTCTATTTGGCAGTCAGTGTCTCGCGGGTACCAGGAACACATTCTTCTCGGTTCCAGGTCTTGAGGGTCTTATCTTCTGAGAAGGTCAATGCATAGCGGTAACAATAGAGTGTCGGCTTGGTGGTTTCCGTCCCTTTGCCCATCATGCTCGTGAGTGAATTGGAGGCATCACCGAGCATGGAGGACCTCCACGAGGTCAGGTCCTGTTCGCTGAGTGGGAAGCGGTAGGTCCAGAGGCTGTCTCCGCCGAGCGCAGGCGTTTTTGCAGTATGTGGGGGACCAAGTCGTTCACGGACGTCCTCCTGCGTCAGCCGGCCAACCCCTTTCTTGAGATAGGCGTCGCGCCAGGGACCACCACATCCAGAGAGGCTCATCACGAGCGTGATGAGTAGGGACCACAGGAGAAGATGGGAACAGCTGTTGTGGACGGAAAATATCGAACCAAGCATGCTGGAGCCTACGCTACACTGGACGATGGCCAAGTGCAACTCTCTTGGAATCTTCTGTGGTGGGATCAGTCCCATGGCCACAGATCACTGGGCGACTGGATTTCCAGGTGACTTTTGGGTACCTTACTCCGCAAGGAGAAGGAATGGGCGCACTACGAATTCTTACCGTGTTTCTGGCTGGTTGGGGTTCTCTCTTTCTGCCCGATGGGTTGGCGACGGCGGCCGATGGCCGGGCAGTGAAACCCGACATGCTTCTCGTCCAAGGGAAACCACAGGACCTCACTGGGACCAATGGTGAAACCAAACCCGGAGACAAGGGGAAGCCTTCCACAGCCAGACCCGCCGTCTCCTTCCCTGAACTCAATGGAAAAGATGGCGCACCGATGATGTTGGTGCCCGCCGGAGAATTTATCATGGGAAGCGACAGGGGAGATGAAGATGAAGCCCCTGTGCATCGGGTGTATTTGAATACGTTCTACATCGATAAGTTTGAAGTCACGAATGCACGATTCGCCAAATATGTCGAGGCGATCCAGAGTGAGCCGCCATGGGGATTTTCTGATAAAGAGACGCCGGTGGTTCATGCGGATCGTCCGGTGCGCTGGGTGAGCTGGATGGATGCTATGGGGTACTGCCTCTGGGTCGGGAAACGGCTTCCCACTGAAGCGGAGTGGGAAAAGGCTGCGCGAGGGACTGATGAGCGGCTGTATCCATGGGGAAACGATCCACCGACGCCGGTCCATGCTGTCTATGGGCTCAAGGAAGGTGGCGCCGAGACGGTATCTGTTATCGGAGATCACCACATGGGGCAGAGCCCGTACGGGGTCCAGGACCTGGCCGGGAATCTCTACGAATGGGTGATGGACTGGTACGAGGAAGATTTTTATTCCAACTTTCTCAATAATCCTGCCATCAATCCTCGTGGTCCCAGCGAGGGGACGGCAAAAGTCCAGCGGGGCGGGTCGTACATTAACACCCCCTATCGGCTTCGCTCATCATTTCGCACCAAAGGCAATCCGACTGAACAGGATCCGAACGTCGGTTTCCGTTGCGCGCAGGGTGTTCCCAAGTAGACCAAGCCTTGCATGGTATCAGCGTATCTTATTCGACGCTCAGGCTAAGGCTCTGTGATCACCACCACAAAGGAGGGGCCTTTGAAGCGATATGGTGTAAAAGCAGGTCGCAAACTGTCATTGAGGGGCTACGATCCCGATGACACCGGAGACTATAAAAAGAGCGATCAGGGGAAAGCCAAGGCGAAAGCTGAAACGGCCAAGCTCATCGCCAGGCTCGATGGGCTACAAGAACGGTTGTATGCCAACGCCACTCGATCCCTCCTCATTGTGCTGCAGGGGATGGATACGAGCGGAAAAGATGGGACAATCAAAAGTGTGATGTCCGGTGTCAATCCGCAGGGCTGCAAGGTGGTGGGGTTCAAGGGCCCGTCCAAGGATGAATTGGCACATGATTTTCTCTGGCGCGTGCACAGAGAAGTTCCTCCCAAGGGCTACATCGGAATCTTTAATCGTTCCCATTACGAAGACGTTTTGATTACACGGGTGCATGGTTGGGTCTCTGACAAAGTGGTCAAGCGGCGCTTCGACCAAATCAAGGAATTCGAAGAGCTACTGACTGAAAACGGAACGGCCATTCTCAAGTTGTTTCTGCATATCTCAAAAGACGAGCAAAAGGAACGGTTAGAAGCCCGCATCGCTGATCCCGAGAAGCGCTGGAAGTGGAATTCGGGAGATCTGGAGGAACGGAAGTTGTGGGAGGATTATCTCAAGGCGTTTGAAGATGTCATTTCAGCGACCAGTACCGACTGCGCTCCCTGGTATATCGTGCCGGCTAATCGGAAATGGTACCGCAATCTTGTGGTCGCGGAACGCATCGTGAATGTATTGGAGGACATGAAACTTAAGACACCTCCAGCGCCGGAAGGTGTGGATTTCACGAAACTCAGGATTGTGTAATAGACGACCGAGGCAGCGGGTGACGGGTCACGTGTCGTGATAGACGCTCGGTCATTGGGTAAGGTGCGACGCAAGGAGGAGTGCGGCAGGGGTGCTGTGCTCCTCCTTCGTGTTTGTGAGGACTGTGTGATGAACTGAATTGTGCTGACCTGGTGCTGTCGGCTCCTGATCGGTGTGCTGCTGGCCTCGGCCTTGGGAAAGTCACTTGATCTTCGGGGGGTTGTCGACGTGTTGGTCACCTATCGCCTGTTCACAGACTGGTCTCCCTGGGGGCTGGCGTTTGGGATCACGGGGATTGAGTGGAGCTGGCAACATGGATTCTTGTTAGATGGCAATTGCCGACGGGAGCTCTCCTGGCGATGGTGTTGAACGGTTTCTACGCCATGGGGCTTATCGTCACGTTCATGCGCGGTCTCAATCTTCCAAACTGTGGGTGCTACGGCGTATTCTTCCCGCAACCGTTGCGGTGGTATTCTCCACTCGAAGACTTGGTGCTGGTTGGTCTTTGCTATGCATTACATGCCGGTGCTCACGCGAGTCATACGACTCTTGACAAGGTTTCCTAATGGGCGTATTGAAAAAAGTGCGGCTCATCTATCAATCGAAGTTCGAGAGATCGGGTAGACCGCGCGGCTGCCATCCAGGTCTCTCGATGACTTCAGTATGAGAGGAGGGTGGACATGGACGACACAACGCCACCTGGCCCATCAGGCCCACCGATACCTGGGCGGGTTTCTCAACGGTTCTGTTGACCGACTTCTTCGCTGGCCGTGCCATCAAGGCACAAGATGTCCTTCCATAAAGAAGGCTAAAAGCCATTGAGCGGAGAAATCTTCTGGGACAGGAAGTATACAATCGCCTGGGAATGACGAGGTCTCCCCAGGTTGGAAACCGAGGATCCCAACTATCGCGTGGGTCTTGTGGGCCGCGACAACACAAGATACTGTCGGCGTCCTAAGCGCCAAGTCACGGGCGACCTCCCACCTCAGTGCAAGGTCGCCCGTACTGTTTGTGGCAGGATGTTGAAAAAGTCCGCCAGCTTCGTTCTCGCCTCGTTCAGACTCTCAACGTACGCCAGTCGAAGGAAAGGTGCCTATCCGCTCGCATATGATTCGGAGCGAGCGGTTCAAGCAAAGTTTGGTATGTACCTTCTCGGCCCTTCACTCGCTATGGCCTTGTGCGGTGAACGGCGCGTCTTGGCGCGCTGGGGTGGGCGGGTGAGAACTAAGCCTTTGTGAACAGCCTGTAACCCGTTCTCTGGTTACCCTTCGAGAGACCTGATCAGAACCGGCTGATGCACAGGTTGTTTCTGCGCGGGGCTTTCTTTTACTCTTCCGCTGTCCTACCATTGCGCCGTGGCTGACAAGAAATCGAAGAAGGTTTCGTTGCCCAAGGGAACCAAGCGACGTCGGAAACCAGGCGGTACATCGATCGGCCTGACGGCAAGCGACTTGCTGGCGGCTGCCCCACCGAGAGTTGTCGCGGAGCTGCATCAAGCGATCGAGCAGGATAGGGGGAAAGTCCTCTCCATCTATCGCGAACCCTATGGTGGCCACTGGCTGGCCCTCGCGGCACTGCCGATCGATCTTGTGGAGCCGACGCCCTATCAACGGAATATTTCCGATACCCATGTCCGAAAGTTGGAAGGGGTCATCGGAAAGATCGGTCGCTTTCTTGATCCTATCATTGCGGTCCGCATCCCGAAACCTGACCATGTGGCCAAGTATTGGACGCCGAACGGGAATCATCGCCTGTCCGCCATGCGGACACTGGGGGCGAAGAGCATCATTGCGCTCGTGGTTCCCGAACCGTCGGCGGCCTATCAGATTCTCGCGTTGAATACGGAGAAAGCCCATAATCTCCGTGAGAAGGCGTTGGAGGTCATTCGGATGTACCGGGAGCTGGCGCACCTTGATCATGCCACGGAAGAAACCTATGCGTTGGAGTTTGAGGAGCCGGCACTGATTACGCTGGGGCTCTGTTATGAAGAGCGATCTCGATTCAGCGGGGGTGCCTACCATCCGGTCCTGAAACGAGTAGACGACTTTCTACAGAAGCCACTGCATATTGGGCTGAGCATTCGTCAGCAGCGCGCGAAAACGGTATTGGAACTAGATGAGCTCGTCGTGAAACAAGTCGAAGCGCTCAAGGCCAAGGGGTTGACGAGTCCCTATCTCAAGAGTTTTGTCGTCGCCCGCGTGAATCCCATTCGGTTCCGTTCTAAAGAGGCTCCGCCCTTGTCCTTCGATGAAGCCCTTGACCGGATGACGCAGGCCGCGCAGAAGTTCAATCCGGACAAGGTCAAACTCGACGATCTGGCAAAGTCCGGTGGAGCACCGGATGAGACTGAGTAGCTAGCCGTCTCTTCGTCTCTCAATCTTGTTTATCGCCTGAAAGCCCCTTTACAATGCCGCATTGATCGTGTGGTAAGGAGGATGCTATGAGTCTCGCGGACAATAAATGTATCCCCTGTCGTGGGGGTGTGCCACCGGTACCGAATGATCGTGCACAGGCCTTGCTCAAGGAACTTGGGAGAGGGTGGACGCTCAATGGGCAAGGACATCTCGAACGGCTGTTTACCTTCCCAGATTTTGCGCAAGCGCTGGCCTTTGTGAACAAAGTGAGTGCCGTTGCCGAGGTCGAAGGTCATCACCCAGATCTGTATCTTGCCTGGGGTAAATGCAAAGTCGAGATCTGGACGCACAAGATCAATGGCCTGACCGAGAGCGACTTCTACCTCGCAGCAAAAGCCGATCGAGAGTTTGAGCCGTTCAAGGCTGCAGTCAGCTAGAAGTCATTTAAAAGTTTTTCGTTCGTGGTGAGCCTGTCGAACCATGAACGGGGTTTTCTGAAGTCACGCGCCCTTCGACAAGCCTGCTCTGAGCCAGTCGAAGAGCTCAGGACGAACGGTTTTTTGACAAGATTTGAGCGGCGTAATCGTACGAGGCATCGGATGAGCGACCAAACCAAAATCGCGCTCGTCAACATGCCATTCAGCTATGCCAAGTATCCCTCCATTCAACTCGGCACACTCTCCGCGCTGCTCAAGTCCAACGGAATTCCCGTCGACTGTCACCACTTGAACGTCCGGTTTGCTCACTTGATCGGTGTTGAGCTGCACGAGTCGATCTGTGAGAAACGAGCCCTGTTTGGTGAGTGGTTGTTTTCCTCTCTCTTGTTCAAAGACAACCCGAAGCGGGCAGAGTACCCACAGGTCTTTAAGCCGGTTTTTGAGCAAGCGGCGAAAGAGTGTGGTAAGCCGGTTGGCTATTTCGAAGAAATGGCCACGCGTATTGCTCCTCAGTTTTTGACCTGGGCGCTACGGTCGATTGATTGGGGCCAATACAAGCTGGTCGGCTTTACCTCGACATTCGATCAGAACGTGGCAAGTCTCACCATGGCCAAGTTGATCAAGGATCTCTACCCCCATGTCGCGATCGTCTTCGGCGGTGCGAACTACGATGGCGAGATGGGTCATGAGTACTTCCGAGCGTTCCCCTTTCTCGATCATGTCGTCGTCGGTGAAGGTGAAGAGAGCTTTCTTGCGTTGGTTCGGCAGGTTCTCGCCGGCAAGACAGAGGACTATCCGAATGGCGTGGCGTACCGCCAAGGCGAGAAGATCATGTTCAGGCCCAACCCCTCGCTCTTTTCAGATTTTGCGACGACCGGTCCGCCTGATTATGACGACTACTATCACCTGCTTGCAGAGCTCGGTCAAGAGGCGCAGGGGTTGGATCGTGTTCTCTTGTATGAAGGCTCACGCGGTTGTTGGTGGGGTGAAAAACATCACTGCACGTTCTGTGGACTCAACGCACAGAGTATGAAGTTCCGGGCGAAGGCGCCGGACCAAGTGCTGCGGGAGATCGCCGACCTCTCACAACGCTACGACGCTGTTCGGTTTCGTCTCGTCGATAACATCATCGACATGGGGTACATCGAGAATCTCTTTGGCAGGCTCGCGGCGGACCATTGCGACTTGGACGTGTTTATCGAGACCAAGAGCAACTTGCAGAAGCGCCAGATCAAGACCTTGGCAGCCGGCGGGGTGAAATGTATGCAGCCCGGCTTGGAAAGCCTGAGCCTCAATCAGCTGGGGGCGATGGACAAGGGAGCCACGCCGATGCAGAACATTGTCTGCCTCAAGTGGAGTCAGTACTATCACGTGATGGTGTCGTGGAATATCTTGCTGGGGTTCCCAGGCGAGACCAACGAAGACTACCAGCGCCAACTCGATCTCATCCCTTCACTGTTTCATCTGCAGCCACCGGAAGCGACCGGCAAGTTCTGGCTCCAGCGCTTCAGTCCCTACTTCACCAGACCGCATGAGTACGGTATCCGTATCACCGGGCCGGGAATGGCCTACGAGTATGTGTATGACGCGCGACAGGTGGATTTGAACAAGATCGCATACGACTTTGAGTATGAGCTCGACAACTGGCCAGTGGATCCACACCTGTATCAAGAACTTGTCGCGGCGATCGAAAACTGGCAGCGGATGCATCGGTCTGGAGATAAGCCGTTTCTGTACTACTCGAAGGCTCCAAACTATGTGACCATCTACGACGGGCGGAATTCAAAACAGCCAATGCGCAGGCGGTATGAAGGGCTGGCAGCGTTGGTGATCGAGATCTGCAATGAGGCGGGCAAAAGCATGGAGCAGATCCGAATAGCGGTAGCGGACAGAACCGATGGCAGTGATACGATCCTCAAGCCAATTCTTGATGATCTCACGGATTCACGGATCCTCTACGAAGAACGCGGCAAGTATTTCACGCTGGCGATTCCGGAAAACCCGCATCTCTGATCTAAAGCGTGCCTCTACATCGACAACTTCTCCGCAACATTCCTCATCTGTACGCCATGAACCAGTGAGGCACCGCCGCGGATGGCGCAGGCGACATGGACGGCCTCGGTCATCTCTTCGACATTGGATCCTTTCTCCAGTGATGCTTGCGTATAGGCATCGATGCAGTAGGGACATTGCACGGTGTGGGCGACGGCCAGGGCAATGAGTGCCTTCTCCCGTTCAGTCAGCGCACCTTCGGCAAAGACGGCGTCATAGTAACTCTTGAACTTGCTCCACAGATCCTTGTTGCCTTTTCCAACCTCGGCAAACTTTCCCAAATCATGCGAATGATAGTATGAGTCCATGGGGACCTCCTCTGTCGATCGGATGTGAAGAGAAAAAACAAGCGGCGGAACGGTCAGGCATTGCCAGGACGAATAGGGTCGACGTCAGCGAGGGCTTTAGAAAATCGTTCACCGACGATGTCGGTCGCCTTAGCCATAAGATCCACCACTTCTTGCCATTCAGCGGGCAGTAGGTCTTGCTTCAGCTGAGGATGGATGGCCCATTGGGCTTCAACCTGTGTGCCTTTACGGCTGACGAGTACGCGGAGTAACTCCACTTCCCAGGTCTGGTTGCTTGGGTTGTCACTGGAAGCTGGCGTATTCGACTGTTCGGGAGGAGGAATGGAGCGTGCCATGAGGTCCTTTGTTGGTCAATCGTCCGACAGCATACCGTATCCTCTATCGGATTGTATATTCGCGCTGCCGATAGCGGTGTGGATTCCTTTTGGTGTTATCGCTGGGGAGATGCGTGATTCAAGACGGCGAGCATCGCCTCGTGGATCTGTCCATTGCTCGCCACGAGTTCTTGTCCATAGATGGAGAGGTCTTTTCCGCTGAAATCGGTCAAGCGCCCACCAGCTTCACGAGCGATGACTGAACCGGCAGCCATGTCCCATGGGCTGAGTCGTACCTCCCAGAATCCGTCAAACCGCCCTGCCGCCACGTAGCACAGGTCCAAAGCCGCCGATCCCGTTCGTCTGATCCCCTGAGCTTTCAGGGCAAATTTTGCAAAGTGATCGAGGTTGTTCCGTGTAGTTTCTCGGATGTCGTAGGCAAATCCGGTGACTAAGAGGCTGCTATCGAGCGTCTTTGTGTCGGACACATGGATGGGCCGACCATTTACCTGTGCCCCACGATGTTCGATGGCTGTGAACAATTCATTCCGGGATGGATCGAAGACGACTCCGATGATACACCGCCTCTCGTATTCGAGGCCAATGGAGACGCAATAAGTGGGATAACCATGCGCAAAATTCGTGGTCCCATCAAGTGGATCGATAATCCATCGATAGGGAGAGAATCCGGCATCGTCACGACCTCGCTCTTCGGCCAAAAAATGATGATCAGGAAAGCGAGTCTTTAGGTGATCAATCACGCACTGTTCAGCGGCTCGGTCGGCGTCGGTGACCAGATTGATGGGATTCTTGTATTCGATCTGAAAGCCGGTTGCGGCATAGTGCAGTAACAGAGCCCCAGCTGCTTGACTAGCCTCGACTGCAGCTTGGAGCAGGAGATCATGTGAGGGTGATTCGTGAGGACTTGGCACGCCCGATTGTAACATGGCCGGACTTGCGGCCAACAAAAATCCTGCTACTCTTGCCAAGGCAAGCCTTATGATCACCGACCATCCAAGGATTACTTGCTTGCAAGAGATAGAACTGAATAGGCAATGCATTATTCAAATAATGAAACTTGACAGCGTTTCTAAGCAATGATATAAAGCAAGCATGCTTTATGTGAGGAGCTTGTGGAGGAGTTAACAGACATTCTCGTTGGTCTGGAGCAGCGGATCAACGCCTATAAGAGTCGGTATCAGGAGCTCGAAAAGAAACGTCGCCGGCTTGATGACGAGATTGCCACCATCAAGAAGTATCTCGAGCTTGCCGAAACGCTCTATCGTGTCGAGGCCGACAAGGCCAAGCTTGCCAGTCTTTCTAACCAAATCATTACCACGGATGATTCGAAGGGAATCCGACCGGTTCCCCTTATGGATGTGACCGATCAGTCTCGGGAAATTCTTCTTGGACGGAGTAAATATGTAGGGAAGAGCGTGCCCCAGGCCGCCTATGAAATACTCCGGGAATCCAATCGAGCCATGCATGCAAAGGAACTTGTCCAGCGGTTGATCGAAGGTGGGTTGCAGATCAAAGGGAAAACCCCGCTGACGTCGATTGCCACCTCGCTCAAACGCGACAAACGCTTTAGGAAAGTGGGTCCCAATACGTTCGAAGCTTTAGACGATATGTTGATTCAAGCCGTCTAGTAGTTGCTGTTCATGGGCCAAACTTGATAATGCGAAGGGGGGTGAGACTCTTGGCAACGAAGAAGGCAGCGAAGAAGAAGAAGAAGTAACCCCAATGTGATGTGATACGCCGGGGGTGAGGTTCCTCACCCCCGGCGTACCATCCTGCGATGTTCTGAATTGTGTCGTGCGTCCTACCGAAAGACCGCAACTCACTAGACAGTAAGAAAGGTGCCTATGAGCTACGAAGCCTGAAGAGCTACGGCTGGTTGACGTGGCGTGCTGTAGGGGCTTGAATGCACTGCCACTTCTGAAGTCTCAACGTTCAGAAGCACCCACTTGTCTGGCTGGGACAGGATTTGCTGGACAAGCCGGGTGTGGAGCGCATGCCCTGAGCGGTCTGCGACGATATGCCCGATGAAGGGCATCCCTAAGAGCGAAAAATCACCGATCAGATCCAGGACCTTGTGACGGACAAATTCATCGTCAAATCGAAGGCCGGATTGATTCACGATGCCGTCGCCGGAGAGGACGACCGTATTATCGAGTGTTCCACCTTTTCCAAGCCCACGAGCCCACAAGGCCTGAACTTCTTGGAGAAAGCCAAATGTGCGGGCTTCCGCAATCTCATTCTCAAATGTACCGACCGAGCAATCGTAGTCATACGTCTGTGTCTTGATCAGCGGGTGATCATAGTGAATCGAATAGGTAATGCGGGGGGTAGGGGATGGTTCGATCCGCACCCGCTTTGTTCCGTCTGTGATTTCAACGGGCGCCATGATCTTGAGAAACGACTGTTTTCGCTCCTGCGACACGATACCGGCAGACTGAATGAGCCTGACAAAGGGCGCAGCGCTTCCATCCATGACTGGCACCTCAGTTGCCGTCACTTCAATGAAGGCGTTATCGACATCCATGCCTGACAGAGCCGCTAGTAAATGCTCAATGGTTTGGACCTGAAACCCATTTCCCTTGATGGCGGTGCACAGCTCGGTTGGGATTTTATGCTCAATGGAAACGGGTAGATACGCATCAACGTCTGAGCTACGGTTAACGAAAACGATGCCGGTGTCTGGAGGCGCTGGTCGCAGCGTGATGGATGCGGATTGTCCTGAGTGTAGCCCTACGCCGGAACAGGTGACCGTTGATGCTAAGGTTTGTTGATTCCGCACAAGTCCTCCCTCGTTAGAGCTTCATTCCGAAGGCACCATTCGTCCAAAAAGATACAAGCAATTAAAGTGCCATAGTC